>NZ_CP013187.1:3484140-3845520 GCF_001444405.1 Pseudoalteromonas phenolica | reverse complement strand
TTTGTGCAGATTGACCCCAAGACCTGTGGAAAACCCAAATAAGATCAGATCCTTTAAGATCTGCTATCCTTTTTATCTCGATCACGGGTATAATGCAGCCGCTTTTATATAGGGCGAATCAAGTTGATTATTTTTACAACTATTTTGCCCTGTAAATGAGATTATCATTGACTTTCGTCGTCCTCGGCATTAATATCTCGCGCTCGCAATGGCACCTGTGCCAGGATCGCGACCTGCATAGGATGTTTTAACCTTAACCGATCGGATGGAATTGTTATGAAAAGAACTTTTCAACCTAGCGTATTAAAGCGTAAGCGTACTCACGGTTTCCGTGCACGTATGGCTACTGCTAACGGCCGTAAAGTTTTAGCACGTCGTCGTGCTAAAGGTCGTAAAGTACTTTCTGCTTAATCATTAGTGGAAAGCTTTAGCTTTGGCAGGGAGTTACGTCTGTTAACTCCCTCGCACTACTCCCGCATATTCAATGAACCTGCTCGTGCAGCAACACCCTTCTTTACTTTATTAGCTAAACCAAATGAAGCTGGTCAACCAAGACTGGGTCTCACTGTTGCTAAAAAACGTTGTAAACTGGCTGTTCAAAGAAACCGCATTAAACGTCTTGCCCGTGAGAGCTTTCGTTTAAATCAACATAAACTTGATAACATCGATATTGTCTTGATGGTTAAATCAGGTGTTGATGAACAATCAAATGAAGAGCTAACTAAACAGCTTAATAAACTTTGGTTAAAAATAAATGAACGTTGTAAGCCAGGTGCTCCAAAACCGAAACCTTACAAAAAGCGTCCTTATAAAGGTAAGAAACCAGCTAAAACTCAGCAAAAGTAGTGTATTAAACTTCTGCTGAATAGCTTTACCCCCCTATTTAAGGTATCTTTAGCTCACCTTTTAAACATTCAATGCGTGACCATGGCACAAGCTAAAAAAAAGTTGACCCTTGCATGGCTATTAAGCCTGCCGAAACTTGCTTTAATTGTGCTGATTAAAGGCTATCAAAATTTTATTAGTCCGTTACTTGGTCCTCACTGTCGCTTTAATCCAACTTGCTCCAGTTATGCAATTCAGGCAATTAATTGTCATGGATCGATAAAAGGGAGTTGGTTAGCGCTCAAACGCATATTAAAATGTCACCCTTTAAGCGCAGGTGGGGATGACCCCGTACCTGAGAAGTCCAACAAAGTTAAACACCAACACGAGAAATAAGAGCTGTTATGGAATCACAACGCACGTTTTTATTTATCGGTTTATTGCTTGTGTCGTTTTTATTGTTCCAAGAGTGGAATAATGAAAAACTTCAAGCGAATGCCGATACCAGTGCCACTACACAACAAGTCACTGCACCTTCTTCATCAATCGCGCAAGATGATGATGTGCCAGCATCAACTCAAAACGATGTACCAGCCGCAGTTACTAAAGCAGTTCGTTCAGTTATCACAGTTAAAACTGACGTACTAGATGTAAAAATTGACACCAAAGGCGGTGATGTTGTTGAAGCGAAGTTATTACAACACGCAGAAACACATGGCAGCGATACTCCTTTCCTATTATTAGGTGAATTTGAAGGCCGCCAATATATTTCACAAAGCGGTTTAATTGGTTTACATGGTCCGGATGCAAATCCTGAAGGTCGTCCTGTTTATACAGCGCCACAAAAAGCGTATGAACTATCAGGCGATGAATTACGTGTACCACTGACTTTTGTTGACAACAAAGGGGTTCAATACACAAAAACCTATGTATTCAAAGCTGGGAAATATGATGTTGAGCTAGAGTACACTGTTAACAACACCACTTCTGACCCAATTCAAGTTCAGCTTTACACGCAAGTTAAGCGCACTGTGCAACCAAAAGGCAGTATGGTTGACCAAACTTACTTAGGGGCAACGTATGGTACCTCTGAAGAAAAGTATGAAAAGTACAGCTTTGAAGACATGGCTGAAGCGAATTTAAACAAAAACACGCAAGGTGGTTATATCGCTTTCATTCAACACTACTTCGTAAGTGCGTGGGTGCCAGATCAATCAGTAAATAATACTATTTATACATTACTGCGAAATAATCAAGGTATCATTGGTGTTAAAGGTGAAGCGGTTAATGTACAAGCAAACAATGCTTTAAGTTTAACTTCTACTTTCTATATGGGTCCAAAAGATGGTGATGCGTTAGAAGCTATCCATCCTGATTTAGATCTTACTGTAGACTTTGGTTGGTTATTCTTTATCTCTCAACCATTGTTGGTGCTTTTAAAATTAATTTATAGCTTCATTGGTAACTGGGGCTTGGCCATCATCGCTATCACTATTTTAGTTAAAATGGCGCTTTATCCACTGACTAAAGCTCAGTACACGTCTATGGCTAAGATGCGTGCGCTTCAACCTAAGATGATGCAATTAAAAGAGCGCTATGGTGATGACCGTCAAAAGATGGGTCAAGCCACTATGGAGCTTTACCGCAAAGAGAAAGTAAACCCTATGGGTGGTTGTTTGCCGCTATTACTGCAAATGCCTATCTTCTTAGCGCTATTCTATGTATTCCTAGAATCACCTGAATTACGTCATGCTGAATTCATGTTCTGGCTAACAGACCTATCAGCTAAAGACCCATACTACGTATTACCGATTCTATTTGGTGCAAGTATGTTCTTAACGCAGAAACTGCAGCCTATGACAGTAACTGATCCTATGCAACAAAAGATGATGACGTACATGCCAATCGTATTTACGTTCTTCTTCATCTTATTCCCATTCCCATCAGGTCTAGTACTTTACTGGTTAGTATCTAACTTGATCACCATTGCACAGATGCTTTACATCTATCGTGGTATGGAAAAACAAGGGATCAAAGTTCGCGACTAATCGCGAGTACTCATAAAATAAAAAAACGCCAGCTATGAAGCTGGCGTTTTTATTTGGGTGTAATATTGTAGGCATTCAAGCTGTTAATGGAGTCAAGTAGATATAACTAAGCTTCTATCAATACCATCAAACATTAGCTAGATATAGTAAAATCTATTTCTCACTCGCAACTAGATTAAAGTGTTTTCCAGTAAAGGGTGTTGTCTTCTCGCTTAGTACAAAGCTGAACAACATCACCAATATAGTGCCTTGCGCCTTCAGAAAACTCTTTATCTGCGTAATAACAAAACTGCGTAGAATCATAAACCTTCTGTGCTTTGTCACTGCTAGATTCAGAGATATCTTGGTCTGAAGCAAAAGACATTACAGGTATTAAAAATACCATAGCAAAAACGCACTTATTCATTTGATACTCCTTTAATTTATATTAAACCCTAGCTCAATCATAGTATGCATAAGTAGAACTTATTAGGGTAATGAATTACCTAAATTAGGTCAATAAACATACTCAAAGACAATCTTTCCATCAAGTACAACGCGACTCAATATAAGTATTTAAATTTGGGTATGACTTTTAAATTAACCTGAATTGAAAACAGTTATCAATAGCAGCCAATCTAGCTGATACTGATGCTTTAGAGTACAATTGCAGTATTGTTATTGCTCAGCAAAAGAATCCATGATTAATCAAGACACCATAGTCGCACAAGCCACCGCGCCCGGTCGTGGTGGTGTAGGCATCATCCGAGTTTCGGGTAGCTTATCTACTCACGTAGCCGAAAAGATTTTAGGCAAATGTCCTAAGCCTAGATATGCTGAATACCTCTCTTTCAATAGCCTTGCTGGTACGCAACTTGACCAAGGTATTGCCCTGTTCTTCAATAACCCACACTCTTTCACTGGCGAAGACGTATTAGAGCTTCAAGGCCACGGTGGGCCTGTTGTAATAGATATGCTGTTAAAAGAGATCTGTCAAATTGAAGGCGTGCGTTTAGCGCAACCTGGTGAGTTCTCAGAGCGTGCTTTCTTAAACGATAAAATGGATTTAACCCAAGCTGAAGCTATTGCAGACTTGATCAATGCAACCAGCGAGCAAGCAGCAAAAAGTGCCCTACACTCGCTGCAAGGTGATTTCTCAAAACACATTCACACGCTGGTGGAGAAAGTCATTCACCTACGTATGTATGTTGAAGCTGCTATCGACTTCCCAGATGAAGAAATCGATTTTCTATCTGATGGTAAAGTAGCTGGTGACTTAGCAGCCATCATCACGCAACTCGATGAAGTGCGCCAGCAAGCGAAGCAAGGCAGCATTATGCGTGAAGGTATGCGAGTAGTCATTGCTGGTCGCCCTAATGCGGGTAAATCATCACTACTGAATGCCCTCGCAGGACGAGAAGCAGCCATCGTGACAGACATAGCTGGCACCACGCGAGACGTACTGAGAGAGCACATTCACATTGATGGTATGCCACTACATATTATTGATACGGCAGGCCTACGAGAAAGCCCAGACAAAGTTGAGCAAATCGGTATTGAACGTGCATGGGATGAAATTCGCCAAGCCGATCATGTGCTATTTATGGTTGATGGCACTGATACCACAGAGACCGACCCAATGCAGATCTGGCCTGAGTTTATGCAGCAGTTGCCTGATGGCATGAAAGTGACTGTGATACGCAACAAAATCGATCTCTCAAATGAAGCGGTAAATCTTGATAAAGCGGGTCAGTATCCCCTACTTCGTTTAAGTGCTAAAAGCACCGAAGGTGTCGATTTGCTGCGTGAACATCTTAAAGAATGTATTGGTTTTACCGGTGCAACTGAAGGCGGATTTATGGCAAGACGTCGTCATTTAGACGCCTTAGAGCGTGCCGCCGAGCATTTAGATATCGGACAAACGCAGCTAGAAATGCATGTTGCTGGTGAGATCTTGGCTGAAGAATTGCGCCTAACTCAGCAACATTTAAATGAGATCACAGGTGAATTTAGCTCAGATGATCTACTTGGTAAGATCTTCAGCTCATTTTGTATCGGTAAGTAAATAAGTCCCAGTGATATACTCTACTGGGACACTTATTAGTCTATTAACAACTAACTGGAACTGCAAAAACTTGTTTTGAACAAGTAGTCTTACCGTCCCCTGTAGTAGAACAAGTATAAGCTCTTATCGTTTCAGTACAGTAACCACCTCCAGGACCGCCCCCGCCAGGACCACTACTACCTCCTGGTCTACCGCTTCCCCCTGGCGTTCCATTACCAGATACGGGTGTACCTGTATCTTTAATAAAATCTAGCAAACAATTAGAAACAGGGGTTTTAGTTAAGTCAACGACAACATCTGAATCATTTGTAAATAAACGAGAAATTTCGATACCGTCAATAGCTGACGCACCTCTTTGTAAGTCAAATGATAAATTAAGTCTACGCTCACCGCCGTATCGCATATCACCGTGATAATGAACTTTAAAAACTAGAAGGTTACTGGCTGGGTCGCCATAATTTACATGGGTAAATATATCGTTATTACTATGACTAAGAGAAACATTCAGACCCAAATTTCCCTTACCCAATTGAATACCTCCACCAGTATAGTCTGTATGTCTTATGAACTCTCCCCAACTCCTATTCCCCACCTGATCACGTATTCCTTTAGCAAGATCTTCGTGAGTATTTCTCTGACCTCTGGGAGTAAAATAACTAGTTGGATGAGATGAGCATTCAGAACCGCTGGAAGAAGAGTAACTAGCAAAGCTACGTGCGTTATAAGTACCTATAGAACTTAAACTTATTCGTGAAGCTGCAGCCTTGATATTATCATTTATTTCGTAAAAGTCATTCAACGCCCTACGCTCTACAGTAGTGAAGCTAATTTGTTCTATATTTACAACACTAACACCATTCCCTTTAGAAACTCTTTGCACACTAAACTTGAATGCTTGTTTTGTAGCAGTATTAATAAAGGCTATTTTCTTTACAGCACTGTCATAACATTGCTCATCCCATGGCATAGGAAAAGTGCCAGGTTCGTTAGTAAAGATACAATTCATCTCAGGAGCTTGATAGCGAGCAACCCTATAAGCTTCATTAATATCATAATTGGTGCCTGCATAAGTCTTTAAAAGCTCGGCAGATGCCGTGTTAGCACCAAATAAGAGGGCAGAAGATAATAAATATTTCGAGAAGTTCAACTTTTATCCTTAACATTTCAATTAAACTCAAAAGCAAATGTACCCACAATAGAAAAAAAACACAATATTTTAGAACATTTAATTATATAAACCGATTTTTTAGATCTAAAAGTAAGTTAAGAAAAATAAACAAGATCTAGTTATACACAAACAGCCTATCCACATCGTTAAAATATCACGATAAAACCCTTAAAGATGCTCTTTTCTGATCTGTAAACGTATCTAGAAAAAGAAAGTAGATGCAACTTTCTCTCAGCTTATCCACAAATTAAGAACGAAGTAGTAACGAGGAATAATTTATTAACTTATTAATAATCAGTAGATTAAGTTAAAATTGATGGTTTCATAAACATAAAAAGTTATCCCAAGTTTAAATCCCCTCTTTACTTCTTCCACAGGCACATTATGATAGCCGCTCAAAGTAGATAGGATGAGTTAAATGCCGCAAGTCGACATCATTGTAGGTAGCCAGATGGGATCAGCGGAGTATGTCGCTGAGCAACTTCAAGACGCCCTTGAAGATCAAGGTTTCGAAACCGTGTTACATGAACAGCCAAATTTTGATGAATGTCAAAAGGCAAACTGGCTGGTGGTAACCTCGACTTACGGTGCTGGAGATTATCCAGACAATTTACTGTCATTTATTGAGCAAATTACAGCAAAATCTTCTTTGCCAGAACTAAAACATGCCGTGGTTGGCATTGGCGACAGTAGTTACGACACATATAACTATGCTGCAAAGAACTGTGATGCACTATTAAAAAGTAAAGGATCACAGTCTTTATTAGCACCATTAGAGATCAATGTGCTTGATGAAGCCTTGCCAGAAGATACAGCTTTAGCTTGGCTGCCAAACTTGATCGAAAAATTGGCAGATAAATAGAAAGATCTTTTACACAGAAGTTATTCACAAAATCCTCATATATTAGATCGGATTGTGGATAACCTTTGATCTAACTGCTGATCTACGCATACTTATCCCTTGGATAAATATTTTCCGATCTGAGGCTGTGAATAAAACACCGATTTGATCAACGCTTATACCGAGTAAGATCCGATCTAATTCACATCTATTGATCTGATCTAAGTTTATGCTTTTAAAGATGTAGTTAGAGTTACACACAGATCTCACGATCACTAATAGTAAGATCTAATAAAAGATCTTTAAAAAGATCCTTATATATATTAGTGATCACATTTTCGTATTTTCTAGGTTGTTTAATATTTAAGCGTTTCACTTCTGAGTTTTTCTAGGTAGAATACGCATCCTTTCAAAATTCACCGGTTGTTTTAAGTAGGATCCCGTAGATGATTTATCATGAACATTTTGATGTAATAGTTGTTGGTGGCGGTCATGCAGGTACTGAAGCTGCATTAGCGGCTGCACGCATGGGCATGAATACCCTATTGTTAACCCATAATATGGATACATTAGGCCAAATGTCATGTAACCCAGCAATTGGCGGGATCGGAAAAGGACATCTGGTAAAAGAGATCGATGCACTTGGTGGTGCAATGGCCAAAGCGATCGATAAAGGCGGGATCCAATTTAGAACTTTAAATTCGTCTAAAGGTCCAGCTGTTAGAGCAACACGTGCTCAAGCAGATCGCGCACTTTATAAAGCGGCGATCCAAGACATTTTGCAAAACCAAGAAAACTTGAAAATCTTCCAACAGTCTTGTGATGATCTTATTGTTGAACAAGATCAAGTTAAAGGCGTAGTAACTCAAATGGGTTTACGTTTTAGTGCCCAAACGGTTGTATTAACTGTTGGTACATTCTTAGGTGGTCAAATTCACATTGGTTTAGAAAACTTCTCTGGCGGTAGAGCAGGCGATCCACCTTCTATTGCATTAGCAAAACGTTTAAGAGAACTACCATTCAGAGTTGATAGACTTAAGACGGGTACTCCACCACGTATTGATGCCCGTACAGTTGATTTCTCAGTGATGCAAGAACAACCTGGTGACATGCCAACACCGGTATTCTCTTTCATGGGTAAGCAAAGCGATCACCCACAACAGATCCCTTGTTACATTACTTATACCAATGAAAAAACTCATGATGTGATCCGTGATAATTTACATCGCTCACCAATGTATGCGGGTGTCATTGAAGGCATTGGCCCACGTTATTGCCCATCTATTGAAGATAAAGTTGTTCGCTTTGCTGATAAAGAAAAGCATCAAATTTTTGTTGAGCCAGAAGGCCTAACGTCTTATGAACTTTATCCGAATGGTATTTCGACGAGTCTACCGTTTGATATTCAGCTCGATATTGTTCGTTCAATTAAAGGGTTCGAAAACGCGCACATCTGTCGTCCTGGATATGCAATTGAATATGACTTCTTTGATCCGCGTGATTTAAAACAGTCTTTAGAGACTAAATTTATTAATGGCTTATTCTTCGCAGGTCAGATCAATGGCACAACTGGTTATGAAGAAGCCGGTGCACAAGGTTTGATTGCTGGTATGAATGCGGCATTACAAGTACAGGGCAAAGATGCTTGGACACCACGTCGTGACCAAGCTTACACTGGTGTACTGATTGACGACCTTGCAACATTAGGTACAAAAGAACCGTACCGTATGTTTACTAGCCGCGCTGAATACCGTCTTCTTCTTCGTGAAGACAATGCTGATCTTCGCCTAACAGAGAAAGGTCGTGAACTAGGCTTAGTCGATGATGAGCGCTGGGCGGCTTTCAATGAAAAACTCGAAGTGATGGAACAAGAAACACAGCGCATTCGTAGTACTTGGATCCACAAAGATCACCCAGCACTTGATCAAGTTAATGCGCTGATTAAAAAACCATTAACGCGCGAAGCAAGTTTAGAAGATCTGATCCGTCGCCCTGAAGTAGCTCAAGCTGATCTATATAACATCGAAGGACTTGGTTCTGAATCTGACAACTGGCAAGCATTAGAGCAAGTTGAGATCCAAACGAAATACGCAGGTTATATTGCACGTCAACAAGATGAAATCGAAAAATTGATGCGTCATGAAGAAACGCAAATTCCTGCTGATTACGACTATAGCCAAGTAAGTGGCTTATCGAATGAAGTCGTTGCCAAGCTTTCTGACGCCAGACCGCAAACTATTGGTCAAGCATCTCGTATTTCTGGTATCACCCCAGCAGCGATTTCGCTATTATTAGTCTATTTGAAAAAGCAGGGCTTACTTCGTAAGTCAGCATAAGCCGCAAGGGTAGACTGTGTTACAACCATTACTGACTTCTTTATTAGCACAAACGGATATTGTGCTAAGCGACAAACAACAGCAACAACTGGTTGCTTATGTCGAATTGCTTGATAAATGGAATAAAGCCTACAACTTAACTTCTGTGCGTGATCCTAAAGAAATGATGGTGAAACATATCATGGATAGTTTAGTGGTAGCGCCTCACTTAACAGGCAAGCATTATATTGATGTAGGTACAGGCCCTGGCTTACCGGGCATTGTACTTGCTATTGCTTTACCTGATACCCAATTTGTATTACTGGATAGTTTAGGCAAACGTGTGCGCTTCTTAATGCAGGTGAAACATGCATTAGGGTTAGATAATGTCACGCCAGTACAGTCTCGAGTTGAAGAATATCAACCAAGTGTTAAATTAGACGGGGTACTAAGCCGTGCATTTGCATCATTACAAGATATGGTGCAGTGGTGTTCGCATTTAATTGATGACTCAGGTCGATTTGTCGCTTTAAAAGGACAGTTCCCTGATGAGGAACTTGAAAATCTGCCTGCAGGTACCAAGTTCGAACAAGATATTAGTTTAGATGTGCCTAAATTAGATGCTGAGCGACATTTAATTATTCTGTCAAAAGACTAAGTTGAGGGTAAAGTGGCAAAAGTTATTGCAATCGCAAACCAAAAAGGGGGCGTGGGTAAAACAACCACCGCCGTAAACCTTGCCGCATCAATGGCCGCAACCAAACGCAAAGTACTACTTATCGATTTAGACCCACAAGGTAATGCCACTATGGGTAGCGGGGTTGATAAGTATGGCGAGGTTGCCACCATCTACGATTTGTTAATCGAAGAAACACCAATCAATGACGTGGTTTGCAAAGAAACGTCTGGCGAATATCATTTAATTGCTGCAAACGGTGATGTTACCGCAGCAGAAGTTAAATTAATGGAATTATTCGCTCGAGAAGTACGATTAAGAAATGCCTTAGAGGCAGTTCAAGATCAGTATGAATTTATTTTTATTGATTGTCCGCCTTCATTGAATATGCTGACAGTCAATGCCATGGCGGCAGCGGATTCTGTTTTAGTGCCTATGCAATGTGAATATTATGCATTGGAAGGTTTGACGGCATTAATGGATACCATCACTCAGCTAGCGAAGTTGGTAAACCCTAACTTACAGATTGAGGGTATTCTTCGCACTATGTACGATCCACGTAATCGACTTGCCAATGATGTGTCTGAACAATTAAAACAGCATTTTGGTGAGAAAGTATACCGTACCGTGATCCCAAGAAATGTACGTTTAGCCGAAGCGCCAAGTT
This sequence comes from Pseudoalteromonas phenolica, assembly GCF_001444405.1. NCBI lineage: Bacteria > Pseudomonadati > Pseudomonadota > Gammaproteobacteria > Alteromonadales > Pseudoalteromonadaceae > Pseudoalteromonas > Pseudoalteromonas phenolica. The sequence goes on along the minus strand of NZ_CP013187.1, from coordinate 3,834,936 downwards.
TCGGTGCGCCAGCCATGTATTACGATAGAGCATCAAGCGGTGCAAAAGCATATTTAGCATTAGCCGGTGAAATGTTAAGACGTAAAGAGCAGCAAACGGCTGCTGTTGCGTGAGAGGATAATAATCAATGTCAGTAAAAAAACGTGGTTTAGGTCGAGGCTTGGATGCCTTATTGAGTTCAGCAAAACCAGCTCCGGCTGTGCCTGTTGAAGTAGCAGCACCAGAACCTGAATTACCGGCCACTGCACCTGAGCAAGAAGTTGCATCGACAATCAGTACTTCACAAACCGATAATGAACTTCGTCGTTTACCAATCGAGTGGCTTCAGCGTGGCAAATACCAACCACGTAAAGACATGTCTGAAGAAGCGCTAGAAGAACTTGCCAGTTCAATTCGTGCACAGGGCGTACTGCAACCGGTTGTCGTGCGTGAAATTGCCCATGAAAAGTTCGAAATTATTGCTGGTGAACGCCGTTGGCGTGCTGCACAGTTAGCGCAACTCGATGTTATTCCATGTTTAGTTAAAGATGTTGCCGATGAAGCAGCGGTTGCCATTGCATTGATAGAGAACATTCAGCGTGAAGATCTAAATGCCATGGAAGAAGCGGTTGCACTCGAACGTTTACTGAATGAATTTGAATTAACGCATCAACAAGTTGCAGAAGCGGTTGGCAAATCTCGCACTACGGTCACCAATTTACTGCGTTTAAATAATCTCAACGATGATGTAAAAAAATTGTTAGAGCATGGTGACATCGAAATGGGTCATGCCCGTTGCTTACTTGCACTCACTGGTGAAGTGCAATCAGAAGCAGCACGAACAGCAGTTGCAAAAGCGCTTACAGTTCGTGAAACAGAAAAATTAGTACGCTCAATCCTTGAACCTGTGGATAAAAAACAGACAAAAGAAAAAGACCCAGATGTCAAATTGTTAGAACAACAGTTGGCAGAAAATTTAGGGGCGAAAGTTGAGATTAATTACAACCAAAAAGGCAAAGGAAAGCTGGTTATCTCCTATGCAAATCTCGATGAATTAGACGGCATTCTTGGTCGTATCCAGCCAGATCTACAACAACCTTCCTAATGTTTGATTATTAGACGAAAGTGGCGCCGAAAAAGCGTCACATTTCGTCGCTGCAAGTTGCAAAATCACCAAAAATAAGTATAATTTCGCCAGTTTTCATACCCTGATAAATTTTTGCGTCATTAAGGTAAATTTAAAGTGACAAATTCGTTAGCAGGCCCTTACAGGCGTGCCGCATTAAAAGGTGTTTTACTTCAGGGTATCGTAGCAACAATCGCTGCAGTAATAGTTTTAGTTGGTTGGGGAGTACAAGCGGGCGTTTCAGCATTGGCTGGCGGCCTTGTTTTGGTACTTCCTAATTTTGTGTTTGCTTTATATGCGTTCAGATATATGGGCGCCAGTAGAGCAGAACAAGCGTTTGACTCGCTTAAGCGAGGCAACGGATTAAAATTTTTGATTACCTTGTGTTTGTTTGCACTAATATTTAAGCATTTTACTGTCATGGCTTTGCCATTTTTCTGCTGTTATATATTAGTGATGTTTGCACAGTGGTTTTCACCGATTTTTTTTAATCATTAACTTTTGGGATAAAACATGGCTGCAGAAGAACTGACTCTATCGAGCCATATTCAGCACCACTTGACCAATGCTAAGATGTGTTCAACCGATGCCGGTTTAGCCTTCAATAAAGCATGTGCGGATAGTGGGTTCTGGACATGGCACGTAGATACCCTCGCATGGTCAATCGGTTTAGGTCTTATTTTCTTATGGATCTTCCGTAGCGCCGCTAAAAAATCAACCACAGGTGTACCTGGTAAATTTCAGTGTTTCATCGAGATGATCGTTGAGTTCGTTGGCGACAACGTACGCGACACTTATCACGGAAACAGCAAACTGATTGCACCATTAGCCCTTACAATCTTTGTTTGGGTGTTCTTAATGAACCTGATGGACCTTATTCCTGTTGACTTCTTACCTGCATTTGCTGGTTTCGTTGGTGAAACTGCATTCGGTATGGATTCACACGATGTGTACATGAAAATTGTACCGACAACTGACATCAACATGACTGCTGCACTGGCTATCGGTGTACTTATTCTGATGATCGGTTACTCAATTCGAATCAAAGGTATCGGTGGTTTCATTGCTGAGTTAACACTTCACCCGTTTAGCTCAAACAATAAAGTTGCAATGATTTTCTTGATCCCTTGTAACTTATTACTTGAAACAATTGCATTAGTTGCTAAGCCATTCTCGTTAGCACTGCGTTTGTTCGGTAACTTATACGCAGGTGAGATGATCTTCATCCTAATCGGCGCAATTGGTTTAATGCAGTTACCACTGCACTTTATTTGGGCTGTATTCCATATCTTAGTAATCGTACTTCAAGCATTCGTATTCATGATGCTGACGATCGTTTACCTAAGCATGGCAAGTGCAAAAGATAGCCACTAATAATTTATAGATTTTTTTAACTTTAACTTTAACTTTAAGAAACTTTGGAGAAAAAAATGGAACTAGTAGAAGGTTTAAAACTTATCGCTGTAGCTTTACTAATCGGTTTTGGTGCTATCGGTACTGCAATCGGCTTCGGTAACATGGGTGGTAAATTCCTAGAAGCATGTGCTCGTCAACCAGAACTTGCACCTTCACTACAAGTTAAAATGTTCATCCTAGCTGGTCTAATCGATGCGGTAGCAATGATCGGTGTAGGTATCGCTATGTTCATGTTGTTCGCACTTTAATTTTTGATAATCACTTACGTAAGTCGAACAAATGTCATGTAAGGAGGAGCGGTTGTGAACTTAAACGCCACTCTAATAGGTGAATTAATTGCATTTACGGTTTTCGTACTTTTCTGTATGAAATACGTATGGCCACCGTTAAATGGTGCAATTGAAGCTCGCCAGAAAAAGATTGAAGATGGCTTAGCTGCCACTGATAAAGCTGAACAAGAACTTGAAGTTGCGCGTAAACAAGCTGCTGAGCAGCTTAAAGAAGCGAAAGCTCAAGCAGCTGATATCGTTGAACAAGCTAAGAAGCGTGCTGCGCTTATCGTTGACGAAGAGACAACGCGTGGTCAGCAAGAACGTGAAAAAATCATCGCTCAAGGTCACTCTGAAATTGAATCAGAGCGCAGCCGAGTTTCAGAAGAGCTACGCAAGCAAGTTGCTACGCTTTCTGTAGTTGGTGCTGAGCGTATTTTAGAGCGTGAGATTAACCAAGCTGCACACAGTGACATCGTTGAAAAACTTGTCGCTGAGCTTTAAGTAGGGGGTCTGAGCATGTCTGAATTGACTACTATCGCTCGCCCATACGCTAAAGCAGCTTTTGAACTTGCCGTTGAAAAAGGCAATGTTGAAGCATGGAATGAAATGCTGTTCTTCGCTGGTCAAGTGGCCAGCGATGAGCAAGCAAGTTCATTACTAGCTAGCATTCCAACAGCTGCAGAGCAAGCTGATGTTTTCATCAAAGTTTGTGCTGAACAGCTCAACGAACAAGGTCAAAATCTTATCAAGCTGATGGCCGAAAATGAACGTTTAGCCGCCATCCCAGCAGTTGCTGAAATCTTTGCTGAATTTAAAGCAGAGTTTGATAAAGAAATCGACGTTGACGTGGTTTCTGCAACTGAACTTGCTGCTGAGCAGCAAGACAAACTGGTCGCGGCGCTTGAAAAACGTTTCGCACGCAAAGTTAAGCTGAATTGTAGCATCGACGAAACCGTTGTTGGCGGTTTAGTTATCAAAGCTGGTGACACCGTGATTGACGGGTCTGTCCGAGGCAAGTTGGACCGCCTAGCGGTATCGCTACAATCGTAATTGGGAAAAAGAGCATGCAACTTAATTCCACTGAAATTTCTGCACTGATCAAACAACGTATTGAACAGTTTGAAGTTGTTAGTGAAGCACGTAACGAAGGTACTATCGTATCTGTTACTGACGGTATCATCCGCATCCACGGTCTAGCTGACTGTATGCAAGGTGAGATGATCGAGCTTCCTGGCAACCGTTATGCTATCGCACTAAACCTTGAGCGTGACTCAGTAGGTGCAGTAGTAATGGGTCCTTACGCTGACCTTAAAGAAGGCGTAAAAGTACAATCTACAGGTCGTATCTTAGAAGTACCAGTTGGTCGTGGTCTACTTGGTCGTGTTGTTAACACACTAGGTCAGCCTATCGATGGTAAAGGTGCACTAGACAACGACGGTTTCGAGCCAGTTGAAAAAATCGCACCAGGCGTAATCGAGCGTCAATCAGTAGATGAGCCAGTACAAACTGGTTATAAGTCTATCGATGCGATGATCCCAGTTGGTCGTGGTCAGCGTGAGCTAGTAATCGGTGACCGTCAGACTGGTAAAACTGCTCTAGCAATCGATGCTATCATCAACCAAAAAGACACAGGCGTTAAGTGTGTGTACGTAGCGGTTGGTCAGAAAGCGTCTACTATTGCTAACGTAGTACGTAAATTAGAAGAGCACGGTGCACTTGAAAACACGATCGTTGTTGTTGCATCAGCTTCTGAATCAGCAGCGCTACAATTCCTAGCGCCATTTGCTGGTTGTACTATGGGTGAATACTTCCGTGACCGCGGTGAAGACGCACTAATCGTATATGATGATCTTTCTAAGCAAGCTGTTGCTTACCGTCAGATCTCACTACTACTTAAGCGTCCACCAGGCCGTGAAGCATACCCAGGTGACGTATTCTACCTTCACTCACGTCTTCTAGAGCGTGCATCACGTGTAAACGCTGATTACGTTGAGAAGTTCACTAACGGTGAAGTGAAAGGTAAAACAGGTTCATTGACGGCATTGCCAATCATTGAAACTCAAGGTGGTGACGTTTCTGCATTCGTACCTACCAACGTTATCTCAATCACCGATGGTCAGATCTTCCTAGAAACTGACTTATTCAACGCAGGTATCCGTCCAGCTGTTAACGCTGGTATCTCGGTATCTCGTGTAGGTGGTGCGGCGCAAACTAAAATCGTTAAGAAACTAGGTGGTGGTATCCGTCTAGCGCTAGCTCAGTACCGTGAACTAGCGGCGTTCTCTCAGTTCGCTTCTGACCTTGACGATGCAACGCGTGCACAGCTTGAGCACGGTGAGCGTGTAACAGAGCTAATGAAGCAGAAACAATACGCACCAATGTCTGTTGCTGAAATGTCTCTGTCTCTATTTGCTGCTGAGAAAGGTTTCCTACAAGACATCGAAATCAACAAGATTGGTGATTTCGAAGAAGGCCTAATCGGTTTCGCAAACAGCACTTACGCAGAGCTAATGGCTCAAATCAATGAAACAGGTAACTACAACGCTGAGATCGAAGCGCAGCTTAAAGAACTTCTAGAGAAGTTCAAAGCAACGCAAACTTGGTAATTTAGTTATGGATGGTGAGTGTTCTTAGAATGCTCACCTTGATTCGGAGAGAGAGTCATGGCCAGCGGAAAAGAGATTAAAAGCAAGATCGGGAGTATCAAGAATACTCAGAAGATCACCAGCGCAATGGAAATGGTTGCTGCTTCTAAAATGAAGAAAGCACAAGACCGTGTGGCTTCAAGCCGTCCATACGCTGAGAACTTACGCAAAGTGATCGGTCGTGTTGCTCAAGCAAATCTTGACTTCCATCACCCGTTCTTAGAAGAGCGCGATGTGAAGCGAGTTGGTTATATTGTTATCTCTACAGACCGTGGTCTATGTGGTGGCTTAAACTCAAACGAGTTTAAGAAAATCACACAAGACGTACAGGCGTGGAAAGAAAAAGGCGTTGAAGCTGAATTCGCTACTTTAGGTAGCAAAGCTGCTGGTTTCTTCCAACGTTTCGGCGGTGATTTACTCGCTAAGAAAGCGGGTCTTGGAGATGCACCTTCAATTCAGGACGTAATTGGTCCTGTAAAAGTAATGCTAGACGCATTCGCTGAAGGCAAAATTGACCGTTTATTCGTGGTATACAACAAATTCGTAAATACCATGAAGCAAGAGCCAACGATCGAACAGTTATTACCTTTGCCAAAAGCTGAAGAAGAAGTATCAGCTCACGCTTGGGATTACCTATATGAGCCGGGCCCAGAAGCGATCCTAGAGACGCTATTGGTTCGTTTCATTGAATCACAGGTTTACCAAGGTGTAGTTGAGAATGCTGCCTCTGAACAGGCTGCCCGTATGGTTGCGATGAAAGCCGCAACTGATAACGCAGGCGACCTAATGGATGAGCTGCAACTTGTTTATAACAAAGCCCGTCAGGCTGCAATCACACAAGAAATCAGTGAGATTGTAGGCGGTTCGGCAGCTGTATAACGCTTCGGCAAAGTTTAACGAGAGGAATAGACATGAGTTTAGGTAAGGTCGTCCAAATTATCGGCGCCGTTGTGGACATCGAGTTTCCACAAGACAACGTGCCAGCCGTATATGACGCACTAAAAGTTACAGATGGCGACTTAGCTGGTTTGACTTTAGAAGTTCAACAGCAGCTAGGTGGCGGTGTGGTACGTGGTATCGCACTTGGTACTACTGACGGTTTACGTCGTGGTACTTCAGTAGAAGGCACAGGCGAGCCAATCAAGGTTCCAGTTGGTACTAAGACCCTAGGTCGTATCATGGACGTACTTGGTCAGCCAATCGATGAAGCAGGTCCAATTGGTGAAGACGAGCGTATGTCAATTCACCGTGCTGCGCCTTCATACGAAGATCAATCAAGTTCAGTAGAACTTTTAGAGACTGGTATCAAGGTAATCGACCTTGTATGTCCATTCGCTAAAGGTGGTAAAGTTGGTCTATTCGGTGGTGCCGGTGTAGGTAAAACCGTAAACATGATGGAACTTATCCGTAACATCGCAATCGAGCACAGCGGTTACTCAGTATTCGCAGGTGTTGGTGAGCGTACTCGTGAGGGTAACGATTTCTACCATGAGATGAACGATTCAAACGTACTAGACAAAGTATCTCTAGTATACGGTCAGATGAACGAGCCACCGGGTAACCGTCTACGTGTTGCACTAACGGGTCTAACTATGGCTGAGAAGTTCCGTGACGAAGGTCGTGACGTACTTTTCTTCGTAGATAACATCTACCGTTACACACTAGCGGGTACTGAGGTATCAGCACTTCTAGGTCGTATGCCTTCAGCGGTAGGTTACCAGCCTACACTAGCTGAAGAAATGGGTGTACTTCAGGAGCGTATCGCGTCTACTAAGACTGGTTCAATCACGTCTATCCAAGCGGTATACGTACCTGCGGATGACTTAACTGACCCATCACCAGCTACGACGTTCGCGCACTTAGATGCAACAGTTGTACTTTCTCGTGACATCGCATCACTTGGTATCTACCCTGCGGTAGACCCACTTGATTCAACTTCACGTCAGCTTGACCCTCAAGTAATCGGTAACGAGCACTACGACACAGCACGTGGCGTTCAGACTGTACTTCAGCGTTATAAAGAACTGAAAGACATCATCGCGATCCTAGGTATGGACGAGCTATCTGACGAAGATAAGCAAGTTGTATCTCGTGCACGTAAAATCCAGCGTTTCCTATCTCAGCCGTTCTTCGTTGCAGAGGTATTCACAGGTGCACCTGGTAAATACGTTTCACTGAAAGACACTATCTCTGGCTTCAAAGGCATCTTAAACGGTGAATACGATGACATGCCAGAGCAAGCTTTCTACATGGTTGGCTCAATCGACGAAGCGATCGAAAAAGCCAAAAACATGTAATTTAGGAGGGTGTTATGGCAATGACAGTACATCTTGACGTAGTAAGTGCAGAGCAGAGTGTATTCTCTGGTGATGTAACCACTATTCAAGTGACAGGTAGTGAAGGTGAGCTAGGTATTCATCCTGGTCACGCGCCACTATTGACTGGCCTAAAACCTGGTATGGTACGTTTAGTTAAACAAGATGGTTCTGAAGACATCATCTATGTTGCTGGCGGTACGCTTGAAGTTCAACCTAAGACAGTAACCGTTCTTGCGGACGTTGCTATCCGTGGTGAAGAGCTTGACGAGCAGGCTGCTGAAGAAGCTAAGCGTGAAGCGCAAGCACAAATGGCTTCAGGCACGACGTCTGAGCTTGATACGCATGCTGCAGCTGTACAGTTAGCAGAAGCAATCGCTCAGCTACGTGTTATTCGCCAGCTACGCAAATAATACATCCTATCTGGTTTAAAAAGCCCGCACTGCAAAGTGCGGGCTTTTTTATTGCAATGAAAAAATCTATATATTGATGTTATTAATACATTTTTTTAAAATCAGCAACAAAGCATAAAATGGTACAAAGAGTTAAGTAGGACATTAGCTTGGCTGTAAACGAGATGTATGATGAAGGAATTCAATTTTAGCAGTGCCATTGTGCAGGTTAAGTTCGCACAGTGGGAACTTGATCCGAAACGACAAGTCATTAGCGATGGCGACATAAGTCGAGAGCTCGAGCCCCTACTTTATAAATTATTATGTTATTTTCTCCTTAATAATGAAGAAATCATCACTCGAGAAGACTTAATTGAGCATGTATGGCGACAACATTATGTTGACGATAATGCCATAAATCGCGCGGTGTCAGAGCTGAGAAAACTGCTCAAATCAGATAAGTTTAAAGGGACAATCATCAAAACGCACTATCGCAAAGGCTATAGCCTTGCTGTCGATAGAGAGCTCGTCGGTTTCGATGGAAAGCAGAGCAATGCTGGTGTAATTAATACCCTAGCGGCTAGCACACCGAGTCAACCAAAGCACCCACCCTATAATTTCTCATTGCGCATTTTACTGGCATCCTGTGTGGTGTTCGTTTTGACTATATTTGGTTATTGGTTTACCCACCAGCAAGGTTTAGCCCAGCCAAATGAGGTCACCCCTCGTAAGTTCAGTGACGCATCAACACAAATATTAAGCTGGCAAAACGCGAGTTTTAGCCAACTTAAAGTGCACCCCAATAACAACGTTTACGCTTATGTAACTGAATCAGACAGTGAACAAGGTATCACAGTACAAGCACTAACAGGTGAGGTCTCAAAACAAATTTCTTTTGCTGGTAGTAAACTGACTTTGTTGGGCTTTTCAGCCATATATGCTGATGTTTTTTACAGAAAGGAGAACACTGAGAACGAATGTGGTATTTGGCGTGTTAATTATTTAAAAGACACGCTGGCTGAAAGAGTTATGGAATGCGGCGGCGATATTCGCTCATTGATAGAATATGATGATCGTTATCTGGTATTCGACCGTTTGGGCTATCGTGACCAGCAAAATATTCGCGCCATTTATACCTATGATAAAGTTCGCAAGCAAACCTCAAGAATTTCAGCGCCAGGAGAGGGGTCTTATGGAGATTATTTACAAACCATAGATGTAGCCAGTAATAGAGTCTATTTTTTCAGAGTTTTACCCGAGAATTTAGATGTTTTTTACACTGACATTGAAGGTAGCTATGTATCAAAATTGTTTAGCAGTAAATTTCTGAGTGACAACTTAAATCTTGTTAATAATGATATATATTTCTTTGGTCGATCTTCTCAGTCACTCTATAAGTACGATGAGATAAATAAGCAAACTATTGAAATATATAAAAATGATTCTAAGCAGGTATTCCAAAACGTATTTAAAATATCAGAATCTCAAAGTATTGCTCAAACTTTGCCTTTTGAAGTGGTAATTGACTTACATTCTTTTAGCGAAACAAAAAAATTTAACCTGGATTATAAGGGTAATATAAACAGCGCAATTCGCTTAAAACAATCACAACAGCTTGTAGTTTTGGCTTTATTCTCCGCAAGCAACTCGAGCATATTGAGCTTTTATGACGATGCAGGCACAAAGCAGCAAGAGATCTCTTTTGATGAACTTAGCTTAAAGATTAAGCCCTCTCTTGATGAAAGGTATCTTTTTGTAAGACATAATAAAGCTGTATCTGTGTTAGACCTAGATGGAAAGCTAATAAAAAGGCTGGAATTTGAAGGGAAAGTGTTAACGATAGAAGTCATGTCTGGTGGGCGTTTGGCGGCCGTAGAGCAAGTTGCGGGCGAAAATAATGCCATCGTTATTGATGTGCTATCAGGTACGCGTAAACGCTTACCGATAAAAGATATCATGTGGTTTAGCTGTTTTGAGGAATATCGTTGCCTAACGCAAAACTTCTATGGTGAATTACGCGTGTATGACCTAAGAAAATTGGGATTTGAATCTCAGATAGCAAAAACGGATACTTTATTTCCTACCTTTACTCGTTTAAAAACGGGGTTTTATTTTACAGATAGGGAAGGTATGAAACAGTTTGATCTAAAAACATTTGCTATAAAAGAACACCTATTGCTACCTAAAGAAGTACGTGAAAATGATCGTTTTGCTACGATTTTGCTAGATGAAACGAGTCAACTTCATATCAGAGTTGAACCTCGCAGCAATGAGGTTGTTTTACACAGCTTTAGCCAGCAATAAGTTAATGCGATTAACTTTTTATTGAGGGCGCCAAATTTTTAATTAAAACCATGGCGCTTTCCTTCCTTTTATTCACGTCGTTTGTTCTTAGACGCATGTGAGTGTTAAAAATGTAGTTTCTTCTTATGCTTGTATCAATTCATTAGTCATTTTAAATATGATGGATTTACCGTTATTAGCCATTTTTTATTCTCACCACAGGTTTGTTAGCTAATATACTTATAAACAGTTTCTTATGACTTCCTAACAATTAAGCTTAACTTTATGAAATTATGAGTTAAGTTCATTTCTTTCCTAATTTGAGCAAGCGTATTTTTCAACGCAATATGTGTCCACTCTTTGATTATGAATACGGACATACAGATATGATGTTAAGAAACAAACTTGCTTTAATCACGCTAGCACTGATGTCGTATTATGCTGCTGCACAAAGCACTCACGACCGCGCATATACAACATTGGCTACGCCTACACAGCTTTCACAAGCCGGTTTTGTAAAAAGCCAGCATGACGATCGTAGCTACAGTGAAATGCGTTTAGATAATGGGTTGCGCGTCGCTGTTGTGTCAGACCCTTCAGTTGCTGAGTCAGCGCTGAGTTTAAGTGTTGGAGTGGGGCAATTTCATGACCCTGAAAACTACCAAGGCTTAGCGCATTTTCTTGAGCATATGATTTTCCAAGGTTCTCGGTCTTTCCCGACCCCTTATACTTTGAAAGACTTCATTGCCAAGCACAATGGCCACTACAATGCGATGACAGAAGCACAACTGACTACGTATTTCTTTACTATTTCAAGTGCACAATTTGACACGGCTTTGACAATGTTGTCAGACGCCATTGCTGCGCCTTTATTTAAAAAAGAAAACATAGATAAAGAACTCACGGCAATAGAGCAAGAGTGGCAACGTCTGAGACAGCAAGATATGTTTGTGGTCAATCGTACATTAGCGAATACGGTGAACCCAGAACACCCAATTAAGCAATTAGGGGTGGGTAATAAAGAAACCTTACAAAATAAAACTGGGCACGGGCAGCTTAGTCTTTACAAAGCGATGCAAGACTTTTATCAAAAGTACTATTCATCGAATATCATGACTTTAACTTTGGTTGGTGATCAATCGGTTGACGAGTTAAAAAAGCTGGCAAAAAAGCACTTTGCTCAGTTACCAAACCGAGAGGTTGCTGATCCGCGAATTACCTTACCAGTATTCACACAAGACACGCTAAATAAAGAAATTAAGCTAAAAACAAAAGTGGCAGCTGATTTATTAATGTTGCAATTCCCACTGCAGAATAATTTTGCGACTTGGCAATACAAGCCCAATGCATATCTAAATATGTTGTTGTCTTCACACGAGCCAGGTTCTTTGGCAGCTAAACTGATTGAGCAAGAGTTAGTCCATATGGTGTTGCCTATGTTATCTCCTAATGCTTATGGCAGCGAAGGAACTGCACTAATACAATTTCAACTAACTGAAAAGGGCAAAAAGAACAAAGATAAAATTATCACTGCCTTTTTTGATTATGTTGCTTTATTGAAGCAAGAAGGCATAAACGAGGGCTACAGTGCAGAGCTAAAACAGCAATTACAAGGTTTGTTCAATGACTATCAAAAACCCTCAGCATTGCATTTAGCAAGACAGTTTAGCCGTATGATGCATAGCGTGCCGGCAAAAGATATTCTGCATTTTGATACGTATTTCTCAGGCTTTAATGCAAAAGCAATTGAGCAGGTGCTCAATAACCTTACCCTTGATAAGGCGCGCATTTGGCATGTTAGCGGCAATGAAAAAGTTGATACTCCATTAAGTTATGCCGATGGCGGGTATCAGGTCGCACCATTATCGAAAAAAGACAAAACCATTTACGCCGCAGGCTCTGGTTTGAAGTTTAATCTTCATGAACCTGAGTTAGATGCTGCACAACATGATGCGCAAATCATCACGCAATCAGATAAGCCGAAGCAGTTACTCGATGGCAAAGGGGTAAGGGCATGGTTAAAAACAAGTAAGCACTTTACTCAGAAACAAGGCGTCATTGCGATTTCACTTGAAAGCCCAAGACTGAACCAAGACCTTAAAAGTCACACGCTGACTAACTTATTAAGTCTCATGATGCTGAAAGACTTACAGCGACTTGGCGTACGTGCTCAGCAGCGTCATCAAACAAATTTGATGTTATTGCAAACATCAAACGGTAATTTAGCCATAAACATTGCCGGGAAAACGGCAAAACATGGCTATTATGCTCAAAAACTGTTTCAAGCAATGGCTGATATGGAGTTTAAAGAATCTCGCTTTAACAGTGCTAAAAAACTCTATAGTAAAAATTTAAGCAATCTTGATAAGTTGCCTTTGATCCAACAATCAGAGCTTTATTTTGGGCAATTAGTCAAAACTGAGGCCATGCATTGGTCACCGCAAGAAATAATTGCTCAACTTGAGACCGTGACATTGTCAGATGTTAAAGCAATGCATAAACAGTTATTAACCGCAACGTATATCGACTTATTCGCGTTTGGCCAATACGGTGAAGATGAAATTAAAACCATTACGCACTCAGTACGTTCAGTGTTAGGAGACACAAGCCAAGTCAATAAGCCGGTATATCTTGATGAATATAAACCTGTTACAGGCTCAGCACTCAACAAGAAAGTTACCACGCCGTTTGATAATACTTACCTTAGAGAGAGCTATATCTATCCGCAAGAATCTTTACCGGTACTATCAGCTCTGAAAGTGATTAATCAGTTGTTTAATAACGCCATATTTAAGACTTTAAGAACTGAAAAGCAAATGGCTTATGCTGTTGGCAGTCGGGCGTTCAGAGTTCACGAGTTTCCGGCATTTAGTATATTTATGGAAAGCGCTGATGCTTCACTTAACGAGATTAAAACCGAGTTTGACAACTTTATAGTCGGTTTTTACAGCGGTTTAGAACAAGTGTCAGAACAAGACATTACAACAGTAAAGCAAGGCTTGATAAAAGAGCTTAAGAAAAAGCCTGAGAATATTTTTGTTGAATCTCAGCCGTATTTCTCTGATTGGCAGAAAGGTAACTACCAGTTTGATTCAAGAGCGCGTTACGAGCAAGCACTTGAAAAGTTAAATAAACAGCAAGTACTCGATGTCTATAAACAAGTTTTACTCGAGTACCAAGCAGAAACTGTCTTACTACAACTAAAAGGGGATGACTCTAAGGGCGGGTATTTCGAGTTTAGTAAGTAACCTGCAATCTGGATAGACAATCTATCTTCAGCTGTTACTTATTCAATATCAATACGCTAGTAAATCTCTTAATCAAAGTTCAGGTTAAGTAGAGCTTGCTGATTAAATTGTACAAGTAGGTTAAGGGGGGTCTTCAGTCTACTTATTTTTCAGTATGGATTTTTCAGTGGTTGTTTGGGAGTTCAGGTTAGAAAATGAAGCAATTAGTTTTTCTTATTTCTCTATTCTGTTTCTTTGGCAGAAGTAGTGAAGTAGTAAACGATGAGGTTGAGTTTGACCGTGTCAGTTGGTTTGTATATTCAGACCATTTGAGCTTAAAGCATCATACTTATCGAAAGAGAGCTGCTTACTCTTTTCATTCTGCAGGTTCTCTAATAGGTATGACGCTCAGTGAGTTGAACAATATGCTTGGAGAGGGAAAACGCTGTGAGGAGACCAGGCAACTCGCGTGCAGCTTATACTATAAAGTCGCTATTTCTGAACAAGAACAGACGGTATTAAATGTCTACTTAGATGATAAATCTCGAGTGTATAGAACAGAAATAGAGCACTTAGGCGAGCCAGCAAATTAGAGTGGGCTTGTGTCATCATCAGCTGAAAGTCCATGCGTTTAATCAAGGTTACTACTGTAACTATTTCAAGGAAGGTTTTGTTTAATGCTTAGAAAGAAACTGACTATTTTCTGTTACCTAATATTAATTGGTTTAATTTATTTAATCGCGACAGGGAGAAGCATCAGCATTAGTTTATACGACGCTGAAGCGGCCAACGATAACAAGGTGCTGACTAGAGAAGAGATTGACGCTGATATTAGCCAGTTTCTTTCAAATTTAAGGGCGTTACATCCGTATTCCGACAACTTTGTCTCTACTGAACAAATCGAACGTAAGTCTCAACAATTGAAGAATGAAGTGTGCCCAGATACTTGCACGATACGAGATCTGAAAATGATTACCCTAAAGCTCATTCATTTTATTGGTACCGATCACTTATTCTTGAGTGGCTTTAAAAAGTCGCTGCCATTTGAGCTGCATAAAGTGTCGCATAACGAGTTCAAATTATTGTTAGATTCGGGAGAGATACTTAGAAATATAAAATACTTAAATGGTATGTCTGTAGAGAAAGTTTGGTTTGACTTAGAGGAGTTAACCCCGCGGCTTAATGCCAATTTAGAAGATAGCTACATCAGTGCTCATTCTAAACATATGCTGCCGTTGTTATTAGATAATAATGCCATAGAGGTAACAGCGACATCTGCAAAGCATACTTTTCTAGCCTCAAAAGCAAATTCATCTTCATCAATATTAATGAGTGAAAATGATGACTCTTTGTATGTAAAAATCTCGTTGATGTCAAAGCTCGATCCCCAAATGTTATTCAATGAATTTAACAAGCTTTCAAAACAACATTTGGTTTTAGATCTGAGAGGAAACAGAGGAGGAAGTGTTGCAAAAACAGCCAAACTATTCGAGTTTTTAACTACGAAACATGGTTTTAAACATATATCGCCATACGAAAATCGATTAATAAAATTAAGTAAAGAACTGACTGAGCTGAATAGAAGTAGCTCGCCATTTTGGTTCTTAAGTAGTGCTTTCTTAGAATGTGGCTTTAAAGACGCTTATTTTTATAAAGAAGTTAAGCCAAAATTGAGCGCTATTTGTGAAAATGTAGAAACGCGAACGCGGGTTAATAAGATTCAAACTTCGCCGCAAATATATATTGTGATTGATGGTGGTACAGCGTCGTCGGCTGCCATTTTTGCAGGGCAAATGAAGCGGACAGGAAAGGCGAGAATATTTGGCTCTGTTGCATATGGTAATGCCCTCAGAAACTATGGTAACTCTAAACTTATTACGCTTAATTATTCTCAACTAGTAGTTGGCATACCAACCACCTATACATACAGAGACCTAAGCCCGGATATTTGGCCTACTAGTCAGTATCATGGGGTCTCACCGCATACTTATTGCCTCAAATCAGCTTGCCTTGATTTGGTTAATGAAGAAATTTATAAAAGTTCGGTGGATTTATAATGATGAAAGAATTACATCAAGTTTAAAGTGTTAATGGTGCAGCTATGAAACAGCTTAAATCTAAGAGTTAAAAGTCTTTGAAGGCCATAGAAGCGACTAATAACCTCTATTAAATATCCCTCGCATGGCGCCACAAAATTTGTGGCCAGTGAATAAGCCCTTTGCAAAGTGGATCTGAGATCAGGCGAAGGGGCTGTAGTTAAGTTTGCGGTATGGTAATGACTACATCCTTTCTAAGGTGGAACAATGGAAAAGATAAACATAAAGGCAGGAAGGTTCACATTAAACCTGTGTTTTACCTTTCTAATTTTTCAAACTTTTTCTGGCTTTTTTAGCTCATTTTCGTTTAGTTACTTAAATGCTCTCTTATTATTATTAATAGGTTCGTTAGTAGTTAAATTTTTATACGCTGAAAATAACCAGCAAACTCGTTTTTATCTCTTTTTGTCTAGTTTTTTAGGCTTTTGTTTGTGGTTAGTAAGTTACTCAGTTTTATGGAGATAGATTCGCTTCAAAAATATTAAATTGCGCTGAATCGTCCAGATTCTTTGACTATCAAAGTTTAAGTGTATTCAATTTTTCATCACTTCCGAAACTTGTCGAGGTGGATAATAGGTCTTTGAGAATTAAAATTTGTTAAGGAATAATATGTGCAAATTTAATTTTATATCAGTATTGAGAGAGTCACTTTTCTATTTTGGTATGTTTACCATGTACAACACTTTGCTCGACTGGTATCAGACCCACAGTTTTGATGTGGCATTTAAAATCGAGGTGTTGCCTTTCTTTTTTATACTCGCCATGGTGAATATTTATTGTTTTTATCGGTATTGGGAACAGGGCGTCAAAAAGAAAGACGAGTTAATTCAGAAATAAAAAATTTAACTGTTTTCAGCTGAGTTTAAAGCCGTTCTACACTTATCAATCGGTTTGTAAGGCGTTACAATAGCGCAAACTTCATACGTATTATTTGTTCTGCTGCTGCAACTTGCAGTATACATTTGCACAAGACGTGATTTGTTTAAAGTAAGCGCAAACTAATATGTATGAAACTGAAACACAAGCAAAGAATAAGGACTCTGTGTTAATGGCACTTACATCTATCATCCTAGCTGCGGGTAAAGGCACTCGTATGCGCTCTAAACTTCCAAAAGTTCTTCACCCGGTTGCAGGTAAACCTATGGTGCAGCACGTAATCGACAATGCAGTATCACTCGGTGCGCGTGAAACAAACTTAGTATACGGCCATGGTCGTGAACAGCTACAAGCGGCGCTTGCGCACAATGAAGTAAACTGGGTTTTACAAGAAGAGCAGCTAGGCACTGGTCATGCTGTTGCTGTCGCAAAAGAGCATATTGCAGATGATGACACGGTTTTAATCTTATACGGTGATGTGCCACTGACGAAAAAGTCGACATTAGAAAAGCTACTCGCCGCGACGCCTGAAAAAGGTCTAGCAGTATTAACCGTGAACCTTGACGACCCAACAGGTTATGGACGTATGCTGCGTGAAAACGACAAACTTGTGGGTATTGTAGAGCAAAAAGATGCAACACCTGAGCAGTTAGCTATTCAAGAGATCAACACAGGTATCATGGCGGCAAATGGTGAGTTGTTAAAGCGTTGGTTAAGTAATCTTTCAAATAACAATGCACAAGGTGAATACTACCTGACAGACATTGTTGCTATGGCGCACAGTGAAGGCGTTGAAATTACTTCGGCTCAGCCAGACCATCCAATGGAAGTTGAAGGCGCGAACAACCGTGTGCAACTTGCGGCCCTTGAGCGCGCTTACCAAGCATGGCAAGCAGAAGAGCTAATGATCAACGGTGCCAGCCTTGCAGATCCAGCACGCATCGACGTGCGTGGTATGGTAAAAACAGGTCAAGACGTACAAATCGATGTGAATGTTATCTTTGAAGGTGATGTTGTGCTCGGCGACGACGTGGTTATTGGCCCAAATTGCGTACTTAAAAACTGTACCATCGGTGATGGTGTCGTGGTAAAAGCCAATACCATGATTGAAGATGCGCAAGTTGCGGCTAAGTGTACGCTTGGCCCATTCGCGCGTTTACGACCTGGTGCGGTGATGGAAGAAGACTCTCACATTGGTAACTTTGTAGAGATGAAAAAATCACGCTTAGGTAAAGGCTCAAAAGCCAATCACTTAACTTATTTAGGTGATGCTGAAGTCGGTGAAAAAGTAAATATTGGTGCAGGTACCATTACTTGTAACTATGATGGCGTGAATAAATCAAAAACCATCATTGGTGACAACGCGTTTATTGGCTCTAATTCTTCTTTAGTAGCGCCTGTGCAAATTGGTGCGACTGCGACAATCGGCGCTGGCTCTGTGATCACTTCAACGGTAGAAGATGAGCAACTGGCTGTTGCGCGTGGTAAGCAACGCAACCTTGATGGCTGGCAACGTCCAGTTAAGAAAAGCTAATAACAAGGCTAAGACAGAGTGAAAAAAGAGCGGCAACGGCCGCTCTTTTACTTTCCTTAACTCTACATAACCTGAGCTTTGGTTAAGAGATTTACTAGCATACTGATATTGAAGTAATAAGTTGTTTTCAAGTCTGCAGCCGGAGACTTTTAGCGATAACAAGGCGAATTTACGCGTCAATAGCTGGCCTATTGCAAGTAAGTTCAACGCAGTTAACGTTGAAAGTAGCCGCTGGAGATAGATTTATTATCCAGAGCTCAGGTTACAAATATTCCTTTATAGTAGGCAAAGTGGTACATTGAATTTCAAAGTTAATTTAACGTTAACATATAAGAAGTAACCTATGGACAGTCTATTCCGCAAAGAAGTGCTGGAGCATAAACGACATCGATTAGAAGGAGCTGTGTCGCTTATTCAGCCACCCATTTTTAGAAGACTCACAGTGTTGATCTTAACGGTCGTCGTTGTCAGTCTGGTATTTTTGAGCCTTGGGCAATACACCCGAAAAGAGCGTGTGAGTGGGGTAATTGAGCCCGATGCCGGTCTTTTACGTGTCGAGGCCTCGCAAGCAGGTTTAATATCAGAAGTGCTCGTTTCAGAAGGCCAATTTGTTGAAGCTGGTGAGCCGTTGTTGAGGATCGCCTCGGCGAAGCATAGTAGCCAAGAGTTAGAACTCAACCAGGCTTTACTTAACCAATATCAATTTCAGCTTAATTCACTCGAGCGACAGATCACCCAGCAAATCGCGCAGGATAACTTAGATCTTGAGCAGTTGAATTTGCAGAAAATCTCTCTCGAGCAGCGTTTATCTGAATTAGATAGCCAAGCCGCTACGTTTAAACAGCGACTCACATTAAATCAGAAGATGGTTGAACAAGTCGGTAGCTTAAAGGGCACTGGCTATATTTCAGAGTTAGAGCTACAAAGACAAAAAGATACCTTATTGTCATTGCAACAGCAGGCGTCGAGTATCAAGTCAGAGCGGGTGTCGCTGGTTAGTCAATTACAGCAACTAGAAAAGCAAATTGAGCAGCGACCTTTGCAACAGCAAACACGTATTGCACAATTGGAGTCACAGCGCGCCGATCTTAAAATGCAGTTGTCGTCGATTGAGCAGCAGCGCCTAGGTGAGTTAAGAGCACCTAAATCAGGTATTGTCAGTGGTCTCACTGCAAAAGTAGGTAAAACAGTGACAACAGGGCAAAGCTTACTCTCAGTGCTACCTGAAAACAGTGAAATGCAAGCAATCGTCTATGTGCCTACTTCGGCTTTCGGCTTCGTTGATGTTGGCCAAAATGCGCGTTTGCGTTACCACGCCTTCCCTTATGAAAAATTTGGGGTGTACGATGGCACCATCAAAGAAATCAGTAATTCAGTGATATTACCTGAAGAGGCCTCAACCCCAGGCGTACTGACAGAACCCGCTTATCGTGTGGTTGTGGCACTCTCTGAACAAGATATTCAAGCTTATGGAAAAGCAACACCACTTAGAGCGGGTATGAGACTCGACGCAGATATCGTGATCGAAGAACGTTCACTTCTACGTTGGTTATTTGATCCGGTATTTAGTATTAAAGGTCAGTTGTAGACTTTCAGCATTAGACAAATATATAACAATAATAAGGCAGTAAAAGATGCATGAAGAAGATGAAGGTGTGGTAAATAAACTACAGTTTTGGTCAAGGAACTCATTGCCCATTATTTTACAGTCGGAAGCCGCAGAATGTGGCTTAGCAAGTTTAGCAATGGTGGCGTGCTATCATGGCTATCAAACCGACTTGGTATCTATTCGACAAAAATTTAGCATTTCTCTTGAGGGCGCAACGCTGCTCGATATCATGGGATTTGCTGAGCAACTCAAGTTAAGCACAAGACCACTGCGTATTGAGCTTGAAGACCTCGACGCATTGCAAACGCCCTGTATTTTACATTGGGATCTCAATCACTTTGTGGTGCTAAAGAAAGCCAATGAAAAGCGCATTGTCATTCACGACCCTGCTAAAGGTGAGAAAACACTGACCCTTGAAGAAGCGTCAAAACATTTCACTGGTGTTGCACTCGAACTCACACCGACTAAAGACTTTGAAAAACAAGAAAGTAAACCCACGCTAAGATTCTCTGACTTTTGGAGCCGAATCTCGGGTCTTAAACGTTCTTTATTACTAATCTTCTTACTGTCTTTACTGTTGCAAGTATTCACCCTGGCTGCACCTTATTACATACAGTTGGTCATTGATGATGTTGTACTCACAGGCGACACCTCCTTATTGACTGTACTCGCAGTGGGTTTCTTCTTGGTATTAGTGTTTGAGATAGCCACCAATGCACTGCGGGGTTTTACCTTGCTGCATTTTGGTAATCAAATGAATATTCAGCTCGGTGCCAATTTATTCCATCACCTTGTACGCTTGCCGATTTCTTACTTTGAAAAGCGCCATATGGGTGATGTAGTCTCGCGTTTTGGTTCACTACAGCAAGTTAAACAACTACTCACCACTGGGGTTATTGAGGCCATTATTGATGGTCTAATGGCGATAATCACCTTGGCGATGATATTCTTCTATAGCCCAACCCTTTCTGCGGTGGTGCTGGTGGCGGTATTTGCCTATGCCGGCGTGCGAATTGCTATGTATAAGCCATATCGTGCGATCAGCGAGCAAGAGATCATGGCAAGAGCTGAAGAAAACTCTAACTTCATGGAAACAGTGCGAGGCATTCAAACCATCAAGTTATTTGGTTCTGAGGTAAAGCGTGAAGGGCAATGGCAAAACCGGTATGCCAATGCCATTAATCAGAATATTCGCATTGGTAACTTTAATATTGGTTACGAAGCCATAAACCGTGCTTTATTTGGTATTGAAAACATTGTGGTGGTCTACTTGGCCGCGCACTTAGTGATCCAAGGCGGATTCAGTACCGGTATGTTATTTGCGTTTATGTCTTACAAACGCCAGTTTATGGAAAAAACCGCCAACCTCATTGAGAAGTTTATCGAGTTCAAGATGTTAGGTTTACACTTTGAGCGTATAGCAGATATTGCACTGACCGAAAAAGAAGATTTACAGCCAGCGAATATCAAACGTCATAGCATTGAAGGTGATATTGAAATCAAAGGCGTGAGCTTTGCTTATTCAGATGCAACACCGAATGTACTTGATAACTTGAGTTTGAAGATAAAAGCTGGCGAGTCGGTGGCAATCACGGGTCCTTCTGGTTGTGGTAAATCTACGCTACTAAAACTCTTATTGGGGTTAAATAAAGCCAAATCTGGCGAAGTGCTGATTGATGGCGTACCGCTTGAGCAAATAGGTGCACGACAATATCGACAGCAAATCGCGGCGGTCATGCAAGACGACGAGCTTTTATCTGGGTCGGTATCAGATAATATCGCTTTCTTTGATTCACCTGTTGATATGGAACGCGTTGTCTATTGCGCGCAGCTTGCAGCCATTCACGATGATATTGCCCAAATGCCAATGGGCTATGACAGCTTAATTGGCGATATGGGCTCAAGCTTATCAGGGGGTCAAAAGCAGCGTATTATTCTTGCCAGAGCTTTGTACAAACAACCTAAGATCTTGTTTATGGATGAAGCCACCAGCCACTTAGATACTAATTTAGAAGCTGATATTAATGAGGCGGTTTCCCGTTTAGATATCACCCGAGTGATCATTGCCCACCGGAAAGAAACCATTGCGTCCGCTGATAGAGAAATTAAGTTAGTGAAACCTTTAACAGCAGATCAAAAAGAGGCTACCTCGTAAATCAGGCAAAGAGAATAAACATGCTGGACAATCAACTGGCATGTTTATCTTTCATTTCATCTACAATTACGCCCGTTCATCTCTAAATATACCCAATTATCACTTGAGCTACGCTAGCCAGTAGATCCTTATAAACTGGTTTCAAAATACTTGATTGGGATAGGTATTGTGTTTGGTGTATATAACAAAACTTTTCTTTTAATTGTCTTAATTCTAGCCGCAGAGGTAAGTGCTGAGACATTTTTAGAAAATGTAGAATTAGATAGTCGAGTTCGTTTTCATGGTCAGAGTTTAAAAGCGACGTCTCAACCTATTTTTGCAACTCAAGATACTTCATCACTTTTCTCGGCTTTAGACATGAGTGCTGAAAGTGAGGGGCTACGCCTAGCTGCAACAGCAAGTATCAATAAAATGGGCGGCAGTAGCGAAACTAAGCTAACAATATCTGAAGCATATTATGACTTTAGCATAAAAAACTGGTACTTATCTGCTGGAAAGAAGAAACTAGACTGGGATGTTGGTTATGGTTTTAGGCCTTTAGACATGTTCTCACCAACAGACTCTTTAGCCATTTATACAGCGGTCCCTCCAGGTACATTAATGGTTACAGGGGACTATTTTACAGAGTCAGGAAATGTCACTTTTATCTGTAATGAAACACGTGTTGAGTATCTAGAAAGAGGTGAAAAAGTTAAGTCAGGGCATGGTTGTGGTGGTCGTTATTATCAATTCTTTGATGGCTATGAAGCCCAAGCGGTTGCTCACTATGATAATGAGTTAGGGTTTAGAGTGGGAGGCAGTGCACAGACGGTCATAGGAAATAGTCTAGAGCTACATGGGTCGTTTATTTGGCAGCAACGACATCGAACGCCAATTGTAACTGCGCATCATGGGTTTAATAATGTTGAAACGGTGTGGCAAAAAGGGAGCATACAGGCATTACTTGGACTGAATTATAGTTTTTCGGTTGGTATTACCGCGATTGTTGAGTATTGGCATGATGGTCGAGCTCCTAGTAATCAGCAATGGCGAGAAGTGGTTGCTGGTGCCAATGAAGGCGCTTCAGAACATCAGTTAAGCCTCTATCGCGCTCACTTTGCGACCCAAAATTTATTCAGAGACAATCTAATGGTGCATTTAAGATCGTCAAATCCAACATGGCAACCAGAGGTAACATGGTTAATGAATCCCAGTGATAACAGTATGTTAATAGATACAGGCCTATGTTACTCTAAATATGAGAGCACCCGACTTTGCTTAGGGTATAGATCTTATGCTGGTGGGAATAAATCAATATATGAGCAACTAAGTTATCAAAAAACAGGGTACCTTAGTGTAGAAATAAAGTTGTAAATTCATGTCTCTAATCAACTCTTTCTCAGGATCAGAAAGTTGGATGAGTAATCTTAAGCTAGCAGTGGTTTGTATTGCACTTGGTCTACTTATTCATTTTATTGGATGGGCAAAATACCCAATTATTTCGATATTAATTTCATTAGGGATAGGATTTAGTATCCGTTTATGCCGAAAATGGTTAAAGCGGCACTATCCTCAAATGAACCTATCTTTACAGTTTCTGTTAGCGGTTACCTTCTCTTTTGTCGTTTGGGGGCTTACTCCTTTGCTGCTTGGTGTCGTAAAAAGCACAGGGGGCTATGTAGATGATTGGCAGCAATATGTTGGTATGTTGCTAATCGGAAGTTTTATTATGGTTGTCGTGAGCTTTACTTATTACCAAAGTATTCAAGCGCAAGATTTAAAGCAATCATTGGCGCAAGTTGAATTAGATCAGATTAAAAAAGACAAAGTCCTGCTCGAAACTGAATTAAGACTTCTGCAGTCACAAATTGAACCTCACTTTTTGTTTAATACGTTAGCCAATATTCAGGCATTAATCGCGGTTGATACCAAGCAGGCGAATAAAATGTTAATCGCATTAACGGCTTTATTGCGACAGAGTTTAGATAGAACCCGATCTGAATGGCTAACATTAGGTCATGAGCTTCGTTTTAACAAAGCTTATCTCGCTATACAGAAAATTCGCTTAGGTGATAGGTTGGTAATTAACTATGACGTTACCGATAAAATTACCGATGATATTTTGTTTCCTCCAATGCTATTGCAACCACTGATTGAAAATGCTGTGACGCATGGCATTGAGCAATTAACTTCCGGTGGAGAGTTGACACTATCGGTTGAAAAAGAAGAAAGTAACTTAGTAATCAGCATTACAAATAGTGTACCCGTTGATGGAAGTAACCGTAAGGGAACTCAAGTAGGTATGAATAATGTGAAAACGAGGTTGCAACAGTTATACGAGGGCCAGGCTAGCTTGAAATACGACAACAGCCAAGTGGGGAAAGTGGTTGTGACTATGGAGGTGCCATTAAATGTCTCACAAAGTTAAAGTAGTGATCGCAGATGATGAGCCAATTTTACGTGCACATCTAAAAATGATGTTAGAAGATATTTGGCCTGAAATTGATATTGTAGGTCAGGCTGCGAATGGAGAAGAAGCGCTAGAGCTAACTGAAGCATTCAGCCCTAGAGTATTGTTTTTAGATATAAATATGCCAGGGATCGATGGCTTAGAAGTGTCTAGAATTTTATCTGAGTCAGAACAGGCCCCTGTTATCGTATTTGTGACAGCTTATAATGAACATGCTGTTACTGCCTTTGAAAACCAAGCTATTGACTATTTATTAAAACCACTAGAAGAATCGAGGCTCATAAAAACAGTCCAGCGAATTCAAAAGCTTTTATCGAATGAACACTCCGAAAGCGAACAGCATGCTCAGTTACAGGTGATGCTTTCTCAATTAATGCAAGAGAGTAGTGATACTTCATCACAAACGTACCTAAAGTGGATTAGAGCGAGTAAGAACAATGATGTCTACATGGTTGATGTAGATGATGTAGACTATTTTATTGCAGATAATAAATACACAGAGGTAACCGTAGGTCTTAATAAGCATTTAATTAAAACTGCGATTACAGTTTTAGAAAATCAGTTAGATCCCGACGTTTTTTGGCGTATTCATCGGAACTGTATTGTACGAGTAGATACCATTGCGCATATATCAAAAGATGAATTAGGGCATGTTTATGTGAACTTAAAAGGTAGTGATGAAAAATTATCAGTAAGCAGGAAGTACCATCACTTATTTAAACAGATGTAAAAGTAGTATATTTATTTAGGTTCGCACAGGTGTATAGAAAGAGGCAGTAAAAGCTGCCTCTTTTTTTGTGCCTATCTTTCATTACACGACCCCTTCACTCTGTTGGCACCTAGTTGTCGTTCATCGTTATTTTTTACCTTTTATCATTCTATGTTGCCGATTATCACTTGGGCAACACCAAGCCTGAATTGTTTCATAAGATAGCTACATCAACAGGAACAACGAAGGATTATGACGATGAAGCCACTTTCTATTTTTAAAAAAGCTATTTTTGGCGCTTCGATAGTTAGCACAGTAACGATGGCAGCTGAAATACCATCTCACGTTATTAAAGCTTATCAAGAGGGACTTGCTGGCTCACAAGCGCAAAATCAACATGCAATCAATGCATTGAAAGAATTAAATGAACAAACGCCTTCGCCAATCACCTTGGCTATGCTAGGTAGTGCAGAAACGACTCAGGCAAGGTATACCAATCAACCTTGGCAAAAAATGAAATTTGCAGAGTTGGGTATTTCTAAGCTCAATAAAGCTGTGAAGCAAGTCAAGAAGGCCCCTTATCCGCAGCAAGCCAGAGTTTATATCACTGCTGGATGTACATTTTCGCAAGTACCAAAAATGATGAACAGAGCGGAGCATGGTGATCACTTATTAAAACAGGTCATCGCAGAGCGCAGTGAGTTTGATAAGTTAAATAATCAACTTAAAAAAATGACCTATCGTTGTGCGGCAATGGCTGCAGATAAATTAGAGGATCAGCCAAGAGCTAAATCAATGTTAGAGAAATCAGAGACATTTGCCCAACTCTTAAAATCAGAAAAGGAATAGGGATCATGCTTAAATTCTCTAACATTGTTAAATCTTATCGTACTGGAGAGGTTGTTGTAGATGCGCTTAAAGGTGTTTCTGCAGACATAGAAAAAGGTGAGACAGTTGCACTATGTGGTCCATCAGGGAGTGGAAAGTCAACACTTCTTAATATATGTGGGTTACTTGATGATGACTATACCGGTGACATTTGGCTTGCAGGCAAAGCAGTGCCTAAAGATAAGAAATCAATGACGCAAATCCGTCGTGAAAAGTTGGGATTTATCTTTCAGAGATACAACTTAATTCCTGTGATGTCAGTGTATGAAAATATTGAATATCCACTGCTTATGTTGAATATGAGCAAAAGAGAAAGGATGAATAAGGTTGTTGAGATTATTAGTAAAGTAGGCTTGAAAGATCATATATCAAAGCGTCCAGATCAGCTATCAGGCGGCCAACAACAGCGTGTGGCAATTGCTCGAGCCTTAGTTAAAAGACCTGAAATTGTCATTGCGGATGAACCCACCGCAAATCTTGATACTCCCACTGCAAATATGGTGATTGATTTGATGCGTGATCTAGGCAATGACCTTGGTAGCACATTTATCGTTGCAACGCACGATCATCGAATGACAGAGCGTTGTCATCGAGTTTTAAATCTTGCTGACGGCAACTTATCAACATTCAACCCATACGAAACTCAAAGGAGGGCGGGATAATGCGTTGGATTTCATTTGCATTCTTTAATGTATGGCGCAACGGGCGACGCTCATTGTTCACGATATTAGTGGCAGCTGTTGCAGTTGCGGCGATTTTGACAACAAGTGGTTTTGCTTTATTTACATATCAATCACTTGCAGAAAAGGCGGCGAGAGATGAAGGCAACTTTATCATTACACACCAACAATTCCTTAAAGAAGAGGAAGACATGCCTTTACAGTATGGTTTAGAAGATACAGAAACGCTTATCGAGCAGTTATCATCTGATGAAGATATTAAAAGTGTTCTTCCGAGAATAAATTTTAATGGTTTGGTATCTAATGGGGAAAAGAGTTCTATCTTCATTGGTTTAGGTGTTGAGCCTGACGAGTTTATGGTGAAAGGGCCTTTCTTAACTATGTTAGAAGGTAAAGCATTATCAAACTTCGGTAATGAAGATGAAGCTGAAGTGGTATTAGGGAAAGAGCTTGCTCGTAACTTGAAAGTGCAAGTGGGTGATTACATTACACTAATGTCTACAACTACAGACGGGGCATTGAATGCTTTTGATTTCACTGTTCGCGGCATCTACACCACAGGAGTGCCTGACTTAGATAAACGCCAGCTATACGTCAAATTATCTGATGCTCAATCTCTACTCTATACCGAAAAAGTCAGTTCTCTATCTGTTTATTTGTTCGACATTAATAAGACCGAACAAAAGGTATCTGACTATCAAAAACGTGATCAGTCTTTGCAATTTACACCTTGGTGGGAACGTGCATTTTACTATCAATCAGTAAAAGACTTGTATAACCGAATCTTCGGCTTACTTGGAGGGATCATGGTGCTATTAGTCTTTTTCTCAATTTCTAACACCATGGCAATGACTGTCACAGAGAGAACTAGAGAGATTGGCACGGTATCCGCGATGGGTTCTTATCAGTGGGAAATCATTCGTAATTTTGTACTTGAATCCAGCATCATTGGGTTCATAGGCGCAAGTTTAGGCATCATCGCATCAGCATTTATTGCTTGGGGTTTGGTGTATGTAGGGCTAGAAATGCCACCGCCTCCAGGCAGTAACAAAGGTTATCCTTTGACGATAACGTTCTCATGGGAAATCGCAGGTATCGTTTTATTCACCATGGTGTTGGTATGTGTGTTAGCTGCTTTAAAAGCGGCACACAAAGGAAGTTCTAAATCAATTACGGAGGCATTAAGCCATGTTTAAATTTATTAGCAAAATATCTTTCTGCGTAATTTCTATGGTCTCCTTATCAACGATGGCACAGACCGTTTATCAAGAGGATAGTGAGGCATTTGACCCCCAACTTTCATTAATTAGCGTTGATGCTTTTCGTAGTGAATCTGATTCCGTCAAGATTTCAGCAACCGTTCGCGCTTATGACAATGACGCATTAAAGAATGAGAAACAATACGACGTCTACTCATCTACCAATAAGAAATCGCTGGTTGTGTTTAAATCAGCCTCTGAGCAAGGCCAGAAAGTATTGATGAAAGAAAGTGATTTCTGGATGTTTATGCCAAGAAGCCGCAGACCAATTCGCATTACCCCTTTGCAAAAGCTATTAGGCGAAGCTTCTTTGGGGGATATTGCGACTTTGAGTTGGAGTAAGGATTACCAGGTGAGTTCGTTTTCATCTGATAAGAGTGAAATTGTCTTTAACTTGTCGGCTAATTCCAGCAAAGCCAGTTATCAAAAGATTCAATTAACGGTTGATAAAAGCGATTTATTTCCTTTAAAAGCTGAATTATACCTTCGCTCTGGTAAGCATGCGAAAACGGCCACTTTTGATCGAGGACAAAGAAATGGCAAGTCAAAGGTTGTTGCTATGTCTCTGCAAGACCAGATGCAGCCAGGTAAAAGAACTGTGATTGCTTATGATGAAATTAAGCCAATCAAAGTGCCATCTAAGTTATTTAATCCACAAATTTTAATTCGCAGCGACTTGGATAAGCTCTTAACACAATAAGAGGTTGTAATTTTGGAACTACATTTAACAAACAATCAAATAGACGTATGGCAGACCTCGCTAAGTTTGTTTGAACAAAATAATGCGCTGAGCGAGCTTGAAGTGTTGCTTACTGCATCTGATAAGCAGCAAATTAGTATGCTTAAAAGGGCAACAGAGCGGAAAGTTAAAACTGTATCAAGGGCTTTTCTAAGAGCTGTTTTAGCCAAGTATACAGGTTTACTGCCAAGTGAAATTGAATTCCGACAAGGCTTGCATGGCAAGCCTGAGATTGCCAATGAGGGGTATCAGTTAGAGTTTAACTTATCACACAGTGACAATGTTCTTGCTTGTGTCATTTGTAAAGACAAGCCAGTCGGCATTGATATTGAAAGGATCCGTTTTAAACGCAACTTAAAAGCATTGGTTAAATCTCTGTTCTCGGAAAGTGAGTATGATGAATTCGAGGCATTATCAGAGCTTAAACAAGAGCAATACTTTTATGATAGATGGACATTGAAAGAGTCACTCATAAAGGCAACGGGAAAAGGGCTAACCACAAAGCTTAGCAATGTCTCTTTTTCGCAAAACGACCCTGTTTCTAGTTTCTGTATTGATGGCTTGAAACTAACAAAGGTATCGGGTCACTTCTTTAGTTGGCTTTGGCCTATATCTAAGCAGCACAGATTGGCTGTTACTTTATTAGATGACAAAAACGTAAAAAATACCGCGATTAAGTTTCGCTGTTTCCACTATTTACCAAATGTGCCTGAAGCCCAGGCAGCATAAAAATAAACCGACAGGAAAAAAGATAATGAAAACTAAACTGAATAAAAAAGTACTTAAGAATCTGAATGTAAAAGACTTTAATATAGATAAATTAACCGCAAAAGTTGCTGGTGGTTCACTTGACTTACCATCTCCGACAGATACGGGTTGTGGTAGCTTTGTGCTATGCAAGAAAAAGTAACATGAGCATAAATTTAAGGAGCTTTTAAGGAAAAGAGTCATGACGAATCAACTTGTAATGAACGCTCAAAACCAAGGCTACCCGACCCAATTAAGCACATCCATTGAAGGGATCAGGCAAGATAGAAAAAATAAACTTGCCGCCGCATTTAGATTATTTGGTCAGTATGGTTTTGATGAAGGTGTAGCTGGTCACATTACTGCCAGAGATCCAAAGTACCAAGACCACTTTTGGGTTAACCCATTAGGTAAAAGCTTTTCAAACATCACAGTTTCAGATTTACTCTTGGTAAATCACAAAGGTGATGTGGTAGAAGGAGAAGGATTGCTAAATGGTGCTGCTTTTACTATCCATTCGCATATCCATATGCATAGAAAAGATGTTGTTGCAGCAGCACATGCTCATTCTACATATGGAAAAGCATTTTCTACCTTGAATAAAGAGTTACTGCCGATTACTCAGGATTCATGTGCTTTCTACAATGATTGTGTGAACTTCAAACAGTTTGGCGGCGTTGTATTAGATAAATCGGAAGGTGAATTAATTGTTGAAGCCTTACAACGAAAAAAAGCCATGATATTACAAAATCATGGCTTGTTGACAGTTGGTAGAAGTATTGAATCTGCTTGCTGGTGGTATATTTCTCTGGAAAGAGCATGTCAGGTCCAGCTACTTGCTGAAACTGCTGGCAAACCACAATTAATAGAGGATTCGGTCGCAAAAGAGACTCAGAAATTAATTGGTCGAGAGCGTACGGGTTGGTTCAACTTCATGTCACTCTACGAATCTATCTCGAAACAACAGCCAGATTTATTCCATTAAAAAGATAAAACTGGCTGTATTGACATACTTTATAGCTAGTTTTCTGATTTACTTATATATTTTAAGGATTGAAATGCCAGAACATAAAGCCTTTCAGAACACAGTCTTTAGAGTTAAATTTCATATGCATAATGAATATTTTCTTCGTACATTGAGCGCATTTAATGATGAAGACTCTAGCTTTAGGCCGCAGCAAAACATGCTTTCTGTAAAAGATCAGGTTTTGCATACGGTTGGAGCGATTGAGTTGTTTGTAAGTGCATACTTATCAACAATAGACTCTACCTCAAAGATTACTCACACTTCATTCAGGCCAGGAGAAGCATGGTCTGGATCTAGTACTGCTGTGACAGATATGAGGTGGACGCAAAATGCAGACAAGAAGCACTATGATGAACAAGTTGATATGAAAGAAATCAAGGAGATTTTCTCTAAGACAATGGCATATGCAAGTGACGTCTTTTCTATCCCATCGGAAGCCGAATTACAGCAGCCGATCGGTAAAAATTCGTTAGTGCCGGACTTTTTTCGTGCAGAAGACATTATAGAAATTATGTTAGATCATACGGCTCATCATAGAGGTGCTTTGGCCCAGTATGCTAGATTATTAGGACATTCTCCGAAAATACCTTATTTCGACATGCCGTAAATCTCCATCATATTTAGCAACCTTATCTCAAAGCTATTTATTAGGTGATAAGCATAATATATGAATGTCACCTATAACTTATCTTTATGTTTCAAAGAATTAATTCTATTTTTACGTCTAGCTTGGTGTTAGAAACTACTTTGATGACAGCCTTCTTCAAAAGTTAGTGTGTTTAAACATCGTAATACGTGAAAATATTCAATTAATCATAGAGATACTCTCTAAGTACCCACAAAGACTTTATACATGATTCTACCAGGATAAAAAGTAAAGAAACCTGCAATGACGAGAGATAGAAAATAGGTGTTTCTTGACCATGTTTTATGCTGAGGGATTTGCTTTTTTCTAGCATGATAAATCATCAAATAAAGAGAAATTAATGTCCAAATACTTAGAAAGTGAATTGGACTAAAGCCAAACAACAAGTCAAATTGCAAGGTTTTGATAAAGAAGCTAGATAAGCATACGACGACCATAGATGTTATCCATAAATACCCAAATGTTCTATGAGTTAGTGTGCCTTTTTTGCTAGCGAATTGAATTGCACCAAAAATGATTGCAGCTATGGCAAAAAAAGAGTGAAGGGGTATGGGGTGAGAGGCATTCAATAAGATACCAATATTCATTAACTATTCCTTAGAGTTTATTTTTATCTATTTATAGTATCGACTTGAAGTGTGCTTTAAAAGTAAAGAAAGGAGTTGGCTATGAAAGCAAATGATTTGAAGTAATTTCTTATACAAAATATAAAAACGCCTATTCAAACACTTTCTTCTTATTTGCTGTTTTTAAGATATTTAATTAAGGCCATCTTAACAAAAAATGAAAGGGGTGATATTAACGATAATAAAAGCATTCCTTGTCTATATTCTTAATAACAGCAGATAGCAAATCAAATTTCTGTTTAGCCCTTGGTTCACGTCATCACCTCAAGCAGACAAAACATATTTGGTCAAAGAAAGCTTGTATTCAATACTTTTCTTTGCCGACCCTCGAACAAAATACGTAATTCTGCTTTTGGTAGTTATTTTGCTCTTTTATCTACCCTATAACTTTTGCATTTAAAGTAAGTTCAGGAAATTGAATTTAATAATGCTCGATTTCAAGCTTAAAAAGTAAAAGTACACACCCAAATCACATTTGATCGGCCGTTTATTGCCAGGAAATATTGACTCAGATTTTTCAAGCGAGCTAATAAAACGGTACTACGCATTTTTACCATTAAAAAAGCTTTTAAATTTCTGAGCTTAAAAGCTCATATCACTGATTTTAATGCTTATTTTTTTTAGAAGATTTATAGAATCTTTCCCAAAAGACTTTTTTCGTCAGATTGACAAAATGGCACTCATCAACAGCGAGGGAGCACTAAGCACTCTCACTACACAAAATAAAAAACATACATATTGAGTATTAAAGGAGTGCATAACATGGTTTCTAAAAAGTTTACATCAGCTTTAAAGGGTTTAATTGCAGCTAGCCTAATTACAGCATCATTTACTTCTCTAGCAGATAGTGAAGTGAATCATGTAAGCAAAGTTAAAGCGCCAATCGAATTAGAAATCATGAAGTGGTTAAGTCTAGATGGGCTAATTGACGGTGAAAAAGAAGAGCAGCAACCAATGAAGTGCAACCCTTACCCTCGCTGCAAAATAAATCCAATAGATGGCACTTCAAGTGCTTCTAACAGTAATCAAAAAAGCTAACTAAAAACAAAGGTTAAAAGTGATGAAGGCATTAATCATTGGCGGAACATCAGAAATTGGTAAAGCCATAGTCAATAAATTAGTCGATGGTGGCTATGATGTGATGTTTACCTATAACAGCAATATAAATAAAGCAGAAGAAGTTGCTAGCTATAAGCCAAAAAATATTCAATTTGCGAAGCTAAATCTAGCAAATACACAAGAAGTTGTAGCATTTACAAAAATGCTCAAATCAGATTTTTCACCAGATGTTTTAGTGAATGTCGCTGGTATTACAAATGACGCGCTTTCATTCGGTGAAATTTCAGAGAATTTGGAAAAGGTGCATACCGTAAATTTCTTGTCACCTTCGATTATTTCAGCAAAAGCAGCAGAGTTGATGATGGCTAATCGTAAAGGTCACATTATAAACATCAGCTCTGTTGCTGCAAAGAGCCCTAAAACAGGTAACGGTGCATATGGCAGCGCAAAAATTGCGCTTGAGCGCTTCACTGCATCACTGAGTCTTGAGGTAGCGCGATTCAAGGTTCGAACAATCAACATAGCACCTGCATTTGTAAACACGCCTATGTTTACGCAGTTTGCAAACGGAAAAGAAAAAGAAGTTATTCGCACTCTTCCTTTGAGAGAGATCCTAGAGGTGGAGGACGTTGCAAATGCTGCAATGGCATTTGTCACCGGCAATATTAAATCTACTGGTATTACGTTGTCATTAACCAATGGCGCACCAGTGCTTTAAGCAATTTTAATTATTAATAGCAACAACTACTAACACAATAAATAAAGGTAAACAAAATGAACCAAACAGAAATCGCAACAATTGCAGCAAATATCTTATATCTAGATGACGTAAGCGAAATTGAATTTAACCGCTCTCTATTCGGTGATTATTCAATGTCTTCTCTAGATTACGTTGACTTTGCTTTCGAGCTAAAAGGTGAGTCTGGTAAAGAGTTCGATCCAGATGAACTTTGGCCAATCAACACCATGATGGATAACCCTGATTTTTATGAAAATGGTCAGTGGACAGATGCAGGTCGCGAAGCATTAAAGAAAGTATTCAATGGCTTTACGGATTTAAGCGAAGAAAATCCAAGCCCTGAGTCTCTTTACAACTTATTTAGTGTGGACTTTATCCAGCACCGAATTGGCACACTATAAAGAGGTTTCGTTATGTCTGCAGTTTATGTAAGAGCAGCAGGTATTCAAACTGAGTATTTCGATGAGCTAGCAGCCTTGGATGCGGTGTTAAACCGCGGACAGGCTCGAGCTGAAAGTGCAGAAAAGAATATCTATAAGCCTCTGAATCGGAAGTTAACTAAATCAGAGGTTGCAGCAATTGCCAGAGAAGATCGCTCTATTTTAAATGATCTATCAACCATGATTTTAAACTCTATTGGAGATTTGTTAGCTAATAGTCCTGATGGAGAAGTAAATGATTCTGAAAATACGCCGCTTTATGCCGGCACGGATGGGGTTTCTGAATATAACTTTTCGGGATTGCATAAAGTCATTGAAAAGCACGGTGGTGTAGAAGGTGCACTAAAGAATTTAGGTGAGCTTAGTAAAATGAGTAACCCTATCAATATGATGCGATATCTATCTACTAACCCTTTATATCATGCTTCAAAGCGTTTAACTCTGCGAGGTGGTGGTTATCCAATACGTGGTATGTCTCTATCTGGTATGCAGGCTTTAGAAGATGCGTTTACTGATATTAAGCAAGGTCGAGAGTCACAAGGGGTTGTTGTGGGTGCAGGTAGTATGCGCAACTTTGACACTTTACTGGTATTCGACAAGTTGGGTCTTTTAAGCAAAGACGAAAAAGAAAGTGAAATAGACCCGTCGTTTGGTGCCGGCACACTTCACCTGAGTAAAGAAAAGCATGATGCGCTTGCAGAAGTGCTAGCAGTGGAAAGTCGTTATAGTCCATCGCCATTTCCGTCTGCAAGAGATTGGTATGACTTACTTGAATCAGTGAAATCTAAAGGTCTTGATATTGATTTAATAGTTTCATATTGCAACGGCGTAAAAACAAATAATGAAAACGAGTTAGCCGCAATAAGAGATGTATACCCAAACATTGAACAGAAAAACTATAAATCATCGTTTGGTTACACCAGCAAGGCAAACAATATTTTAGACCTTACAGCTGCATTAGTAGATGAAAGTGTGCCAGTTGGCTCGACGATTCTAATCAATGGTGCAGGGTTCAGTGTTGGTATTGGCTTTATTGTCATTAAAAAATTAAAAAACATAAAAATATCATAGCCATAGGTGAATAAAATGAATCAGCAGGATAGTGTTTGCATTAGCGCGTATGGTGCAATGACCCCACTGGGTCAAACATTAGATGAAATTAGTCATAATTTACAAAATGGGATCACAGGGATCCGCGAAGTAAAGAAATTTGATACTTCGACATTTAAAACAAAGTGGGCAGGTTTACCTGAGTACGGCAATGAAAATATTCGTTGGCCGAAAAGACCTGGTCAACCAAACAGACCTGGCGAGCTAATTTACGCAGAAAAAGCAGTTAAACAGTTAGTTGCACAGTTCAACCCCTTAGAAAAATACAGCCCAGACCGAATTGGCTGTGTCATCGGCATTGATGAACCAGGTGTTGATCCAGAAAGGACAACACAATTCACGGCAAAGATTGGTGCTGATAAATGCAAGAAGCGTGATGAGTTTATCCCTGAAGGAACGGAGTTTTACCGCATTTCAGAGATGATGGACTTAGATGTTACATCTGCATTAAAGGTCATACACAAGCATATTCCTTTTAGTGGTTACACGCGCTGTCATGTCGGCTTATGTTCGGCTTCTTTACAAGCTCTTGGCATGGCAAGACAGGCCATCTTAGATGGAAAAGCGGATGCGATGATCGTCGGTGGTGTATCAGCAAAAGTAACACCATTCAATCTAGCCCAGCTTGAAGCTGTCGGTGCTGTAAGTACAGATCCGCTTTTAGAAGGGCCTGCACGCTGTCGCCCATTTGATATTCGTCGTTCAGGTTTTATGCCTGCTGAGGGCTCAATTCTTTTCATTCTTGAAAAAGAAAGCGCCATTGAAGCTCGAGAAGGACAAAAATATTGTCGTTTGAAAGGTTATGGCGCAAGTCTAGCTGCTCAACATGTGGTTGCGCCTCATACTGAAGGTAGAGAAATGCAGCTATGCATGGAAAGAGCCATTGAGGAGGCATCGTTACCGTTAGCGTCTTATAGCTTTGTAAATGCGCATGGCACATCAACGAAATTGAACGATTACCATGAAACTCAGGTTCTAGAGGGCATTTTCGGTGAAGATAATGTACCACCGGTTACGTCGACGAAATCGCTTCATGGACATTTGATTGCATCTGCAGGTGCGATGGAAGTATTGGGTGTCATGGCTTCTTTTCGTGATGGTTTCATTCCAGCAGTAGCGAATCTTGAGCAACAAGACCCAGCCATTAAGGTTCCGGTCGTAAAAGAAACTCAATATAAGCCTATTACTAACGTACTTAAAAACTCTTTTGGTATGGGTGGTTTAGCTGCATCAATGGTGCTGCAGAACCCGTCTGTAGCTTAGTTGTAAGGAGCCTAGAATGCGTTTTATCGATTTTTTAGGAGCAAAGCAAACTTGGGTTGCGAAATACGGGAAAAATTCTATCAATGCAGAGTTTGTTTCTAATTTATTGAGCACAGTGAATGCCGGTCCTCTTGGCGAGCTAGATAAACAGAAATTACATGTGTTTTGTGTTTATAGTCCTTTGCAAGCACTGTTGTCCTATTTTATTGGCTCATATCTAGGCCTGACTTGCGCTGTGGTTTCACCGCGAAGTCTTAATAAATTACTTGATGGATATGATGTATCTAAATTAGGGGTAATCATTACACCTATTGGTAGAAAAACACCAGTCCTTCCGCAAAAGGTAAAGTCGCTAGAATTAAACTACTCACCGACTTTAGTCGCGACAACAGAGTCGCTTCAGCCGAGTGATAGTAAAGCGCAATTTGTTTTTTGTACTTCAGGTTCTACAGGTAAAGCAAAGCGTGTGGTGCATTGCGAAACGCGGTTAGTGAACAATGCAAAAGTCGTTTCTAGTTATTTAGGCTTAACGCAAACAGATAGTTCTTACTGCGTGTTTCCTATGCAGTATATGTATGGCCTATCGACAACGTTATGTGCATTACATAGTGGCAGTGAAATCTCATATGGAGAGTTTGTTAGTCCTTCATTAGTTGCAAGTTATGCCATGAAGAATCATGTCACGGTGTTACCTATCTTAGGTGAATGGAGTTATGAATTGAGTCAAGTGTGGCTATCAGGTTTTGAGCCTAACAGACTGATTCTACTGAACGCATCAGATAGGTTATTGCAGTCACAGGCGCTAGAAGTAATGCCATGGGCCACAGCGTTTTGGAACAACCTAGGGCAAACTGAATCTGGTCCAAGGATCTTCGCTTTAGAGCTGAAACAGTTCACAGATTTAAATGAAGTGTGCCACAACAACACAGTATCAGTGGGCTACCCAGTTGATGAATCTATTAAGGTTAAGTTGGTTAATAAAAGTGTAGATACAGGTATCGGTAACCTTTATTACAAAACGCCTTTTAAGATGGTTGGGTACCTACTTGATTGTGGAGATGTTCAAAGTGTTGAAGCATTTTCAGACAGTGGAGACTTGTTCAAACAAGACGAGCAGGGGCGCTGGCATTGGGTCACTCGTAGTAGTCACACTATCAAAGTAAATGGTGAGCTAGTACCATTAACGTCGCTCACTAACAAAATTCTGAACTTTGAAGCGGTATCAGGTGTGGGTTATGTCACTAATAAAAAGGGTGAGCTTTGTACATTTGTTGAATCTTCAGATGTGAACGAAGCATTGCACACTGAGCTGACTTCATTGATGACGCATACACTGCGCGGTAAGCGCTCCAGAGTGTCATTAGTCCCTAAATTACCAAGAACAGAAAACGGCAAATTAGATTTATCAGAATTACGCCAAAGAAGCCTATAAAAATAATTTAACAATATAAATCAACAGGATAAAAGATGAACAATGAAAGAGATACACTTTCATTACGCCATAGTGCGTTTGATAGGAAAAGAATTCAGGCAATTGTGAACAAGTTTTGGGCATTAAGTTTTCCATCTGAAAAAGCGCCTAAGATTAGTGATTATGAGTCTTTTGTAAACCTAGTCCCAGAAATGGGTAAGGAACAATACATCGCGTTGTCTGAGAAGGTGTTTGCAAACCATAAAGACGTGCCATTAATCATTGGTGGTTCAAGTGGTACTTCAGGGCAAAGCAAGTTAGTCATTGAAAAAACGAATACACCGGGCTCAAAACCAAGCGAAGACGATGTTCAATTGATCACTGAACTAAGAATGGCTGGTGTATTGGGTCCTGGAGACATAGCTGCAAACCTGTTTATGGTAGGTATGTATTCTATTTTGCATCATGGTTTTAATCGAATTATTGAAGCATGTTATGCCTCAGTATTGCCTTT
Source organism: Pseudoalteromonas phenolica (assembly GCF_001444405.1). Classification (NCBI taxonomy): domain Bacteria; kingdom Pseudomonadati; phylum Pseudomonadota; class Gammaproteobacteria; order Alteromonadales; family Pseudoalteromonadaceae; genus Pseudoalteromonas; species Pseudoalteromonas phenolica. The sequence continues at coordinate 3,796,705 of NZ_CP013187.1, read as the reverse complement.
AGGCATGCTAAACCCAGAGCAAACGGATACGCAGTTAGCATTTATGAAGAAGCATAAAGTCAATGTATTAACGGGCACGCCAGGCACGCTAATTCAAGTGGCACATGCTGTTCAAGCAAGTGGTGTAGATCTAAAAATAGAGCGGATCTTATACACAGGTGAGCGCCTTGGTGAAGCAAAGGCGAAGGTGCTTAGAGCGGTGTTCCCTGGCGTACGCATTATTGGTTTTTATGGTTTGTCAGAATGTGGATTTATGGCAATCGAGGAGCAGGGTGAAAAGTATAAAGTTAGACAAAATGCTTATTTCCTAGAAATCAATGATGCAGGTCGATTACTCGTTACTTGTTTAAACGACGAATTACCAATGCCATTTTTACGCTTTGATACCGGAGATGCCGTATCGCTGACAGCACGGGGTGATCAAGTGATTATGGCTGGTATTGATAGATCTGATACGAGTTTCAACTTCGTCGGAAACTTAGTGGATGTTCGCGAGTTACGCCAAATTGCAGCTGCAGCCATTGGTGAGTCAGACATTATTATCGAAGCACTTCTCGATACTAATCAGCAAGGACAAGACTTACTGACGATTCGAGTGCTGAGCCACATGTTGTCTAAAGAAGATGAAGTGGTGATCGCTGATGCTTTGCTTAGCTATGAAGAAGTTAAAGAGGCTTTAGACAAAAATACGGGAATTGTGACAGTCGAATTCGATACACCACAGAGTGCGACTTTAACTGGCCGTAATAAGCACCGACAGATTCTAGATAAGCGAGCTTAAATATGGATAGTCAATTTTTAAATATTTGCCAGTTAGGCACTGTTGAAGAAGGCAAGGGTTCTGGACTCTTAAAGCTCAACAATTATCAAGGTGGCATGTCAGTTAAGCCACTATTCCTCGCACTGGAAGGGATTCATCAAGTCGCTGTGAGAGCGGGTAAAAAAGTAATTGAAGGTGCAAGTAGCCGTGATGTTCGAGTGCTACCTGTAAATATTAACCAATTTACTGAGCTCGCAGATGTTGAGCTAAAAGAATATGAATTTGCTTGTGAAGCGGCTGCTTTTGGACCGTCTGCTCGAGTGACTATCTCAGTAAATGATGCAGTGTCTGCTGAGCAGGTAATAGACGCTCAAATAACAGTGGCAAGAGTCTAAGGAATGGCAATGAAATTTCTCCAACAAGCTAATTCAATTTTTAAAGATATTGATGCGCACCAAGATGGTCAAGTCAGTTTTGTTCTTGATAGTGAGCACTTTTTATTTGATGAGCACTTTCCAGGGTTTCCAGTCGTGCCAGCATCTTTAATTATGGAGTTTATTAACCTCTGTGTCGCTGAGCGATATACGCAAGAGGGAGTTAAGTTCTCAATTTCAAATGCCAAGTTTTTAAACCCTATGGTACCGGGTAATACTTACACATGTAAGTTTAAAGTCAGGTCAAGCGAGGCCTTGTTCTTTTCTATTTCGGATGATGCAGGAAAAGATTACAACAAAGGCATAGTTTCTTTCATGAGTGAGAGTGAGGTTGAACATGCTGCGTAAAATACTTCTTGGTGTAGGGCCGTGGATCCTATTCAGTTTAGTTTTGAGGTTTGGTACTGCTGATTTAATCACAGCGTCTTGGATTGCATTTTTCGTACTACATACGTATTTCGGTAGAAACTACTTAAAGGCTGGCAATCCATTGTCATGGGTATCATCCATACTATTTTTGTCATTATTTATTAACAGTATTGTCGGTTGGTCATATTGGGCTATGCAATATGGCGCGCAAATTTGTTATGGCGTCTTTGCATTTACGGCAATTACATCTGTGTTAGTAAATAAGCCATTCACTATCACACATTCAAAATTAGTGACGCCACAAGAGTTTTGGGGTCATCCAATATTCTTAAAAACGAACAAAGTGGTTTCAGCTTTTTGGGCATCATGCTTTGCAATAAATGGCCTAGTCATGATGTTTGAAATGTACTTCCCATGGGCAACCTTAATCACAACTTACTTTGTGCTGACTGCAGCAATCGTATTCAGTGACAAGTACCCACTGTATGTAAGAGAAAAAGCTTTAAAAATGCGTGAACAAGCTCAAAAAGAAGCAGAACTAAAAGCGCAAACAGCATAAAAAAGGAAATAGGTATGAGTAAAAAATTATTAATTTTGGCGCGTGGCGAATACGAAAGTTTTTTGAAGTTAGATGGTTCTAGCATTTTTGAAAACTTGCCTTGCGAAGGCGTTATTTTAGCAGATAGAGGCAATGCGAAGATTTTTGCAAAGCTGACAGACAAATTTACGGTAGAAGTGGTTCGTTGGTCTGATGAAACTAAAGTGCTTGAAACTGCCCAAATGTTACATCAAGCGCATCAGTTTGAAGCGATAGCAACATTAGATGAATCAAACGTAGGGCTGGCTGCAAATTTAAGAGAGTTACTTAATATCGAAGGTTTGCAAAGTGCTCAAGGTCAGCTCTTCAGAGATAAAGTAGCGATGAAGCAGCGTCTTCAAGGTTCTCCTGTAAAGTACCCGCAGTTTGCATGTTGTAGTGAAGAGTCGCTTGTTAAAGAGATGCTTCAAAAATTCAATAAACTGGTAATCAAGCCAAAAGATGGCTTTGGCAGTAAAGAAGTTGAGTTTGTATCAAGCCAGCAAGAATTAGCAACATGGTTAGAAAAAAATCAAGCCAATTTAGGTCAATTTGAAGCTGAAGAGTTTATTGAAGGACAGCTTTACCATGTAAATGCACTCATTATTGACGGTGAAACCAAATTAACTGCTCCGGCAGCTTACTTACCGGGAATGAGTAATATTGATTTCTCGGCGGGTACGCCATTTATCAGTGTTATTGAAGAAGATGAATCATTAAAAAGTAAACTTGTCGCGTTTTCTGATGAGGTAAATAAAGCATTCAACATTAAGAATGGTGTGACTCATTTAGAGTGTTTTGTATCTCCAAATGGTGAGTTAACTTTCTGTGAAGTAGGTCTAAGACCTGGTGGCGGCGGTATTGTCTGGATGATCGAATCACAATATGGCGTCAATTATAGTGAAGCTGTATTAGCGATTGAAGCTGGCTGCTCAGAGATTCTGCCCGCTATCAACCATGCAAAGCGTGATATATCGGGGTTAATTGGCATTCGTTCAAATATGTCAGGCTTTGTGCAATCTTGCCTGCCATTAGAGTCAGTCACAGATGGGTGTATCAAGTTAAAGCAAGCATTTATTCAACCTGGGTCATTTAAAGCGGCTTCAGCACATTGTACGGATTTCTTAAGCTTATTTGTTTTTGACTCAACTAATACTGAGTCATTCCATAGCAAATGGCGTGAACTTCAAGATAAATATCAAGAAAAGCTAATATTAACAACAGTTTAAATTTTAAATATCAACAGAGAATATAAGGAAAAATCATGAACACAATTAAACTACACAACTGCGAACACATTTTTGACTTACTAAATGTAGATATGACGGAGAGTACATTTGAAGAAGTTGATGCGACCGGTTCTTCACTTAACCAGGTTAACTTAACTGAGTCAAAGCTAGAAAAAGTGAAGTTAGAAAATGCCGAGTTAGACAGTGTGTCATTTACAAATGCAAATATGATCTCAATTAACCTGCAAAATGCGACTTTATCTAGAAGCAACTTACATAATCTTAAAATTTCTAGTTGTAACTATGAGGGAATGACCATTGAAGGCATAGAAGTCTTCAAGTTGTTACAAGCTTATCAAATGCAGCAATCTGCAGCATAACAAGGGCTGGTAATGAATGTTCTCATCGTAGGTTGTGGTGGGATTGGTGGTTACTTTGGTGCTCGGCTTATTGAAGCTGGCACCAAGGTGACTTTTCTAACCCGAGAAAAAACACAACAGCGTCTTCAGGGTGAAGGTTTAAAGTTGTTTAGTGTAAGAGGCGACGTATTTGTCTCAGTTGACGCCATTACAAAAGCATCACTTAAACAACCCTATGATTTGATTTTGTTGACTTGTAAAACTTATGACTTGCCACAGTGTTTAAAAGATTGTGAGGCAGCAGTTAATGATAAAACTTACATACTGCCAATGCTAAATGGTTTTGGTCATTATCAACAAATTCAAGATGCTTATCCCAAAGCTCGGCTATTGCACGGGTACTGCAACGTAAGTGCTGCTCGTGAATCAAACGGGCATATTAGACATTATAATTCGATCCATGAAATGACGATTGGGATACCTTCAGCTTACAGTGAAGATGAGCGAGTTAATGCGCTTATCGAGCAGTTAAAATTGGCTAATTTTAATTTAAGAGTGAGTAAGGCTATTCAGCAAGAGTTATGGGAGAAGTTTGTATTCATTAATGCATTGGCTGGTGTGACGACTTTGCTTAGGGGCACTGTTGGAGATGTTGTGGAAACACAGTATGGAGCACAAACAGCAAGTGCGATAATTGATGAATGCCAAACAGTTGCAAAAGCGCATGGTTATGCAATAAGGCCCAGATCAAACAAGATAACTAGAGATGCATGTAAGCAGAAAAACTCTCCGCTTTCGGCATCAATGCTGAAGGATATTCAAAATAATCATGAAATTGAGCTTAATTTAATTTCAGAACTGTGTAATTTCGCTGAGCAGAAAAGTATTAAGCTGCCACTTATGAACGCAGTACATAGCCAGTTAGAAGTTTATCAAAACCAATTAAGGTAAAAATTTATGAAAACTGATATTGAATCATATCAAGATGCAATGACACATGTTGCGCGTATAAAATCATTCTACAAATTTGTGTTAAAAGGACTAATGCTCAGCGTTATGTTGATTTTACTTAATGCTGTGACAAACAGTGATTATATGTGGAGCCTTTGGGTTTTAGCTGGATGGGCTGTAATTGCTGCCGTGAAGTGGGTAAGCACATTTGGATTTGCCTCCTTATTTGACAAGCGGTGGGAGGAAAAGCAAATAGCAAAGAGCTTATCTCAAACGGGTAAATAAAAAAGACTAATCAGATTCGACTAATGAAACAATACCTGTACTACCGAGTGCATATTGATCGAATATGCACTCATTATCACCACAGCTAATACGCTTTGGCGCATCGGTTAATTGAATATTCTTAACTAACTTATAGTCTTCTTGTCTATTCCAGACTTTCAAACTCTCTTTATCTAAAAGAAATATGTATTCTTGTGTGACAGCCCATTTGTCAGTAAAAAAACTATTGAAGTCAGCTATTAATAATTGCTTCTCTCTAGTATTTGGGTTGTATTGCCACAGACCTGGTTCCCTAAACTCCGTAAGATAGATCATGTCATCAAAAAAATGACCTGTGTAACCAGAAACGCCTAATAGTTCTTTATTTTGGGTTTTTAAATTATATGACTCTAAATACCAACTTTCGCCGACTTCTTTACTATAGAGAATCTTTCCACTTTGTTCGGAGTATGAATAATTTTCGATATTAGGAATATCGCTCTTAAGGACAGAAATACTTCCAGTTGTTTTATCGATCTGAATTAACTTGCTTGGCGTTGTCGTTAAAAGCATATCACCAGCATCTCTTAGCGTGGTCACGTCTTTTAAATCATCACTATCAATGATGAGTTGACTAGAAGAGCCTTGACTCTTCCAAATCCCCATTTTATGAGAACGGTTGCTTAAAAAATAATAACTTTGATCGTCTAAAATACGAGTGGGTGTATGTTCTAAATAGTCACTTTGCTCTTTTTTAACAACATCTAACGTATCTAACTTTATCTTTGACAAGTATGAGCTAAATAATGAGCCTGCGCTCAAGTATATTGTTCCATCAACTGAGTTAGGCATATAGAGTGGAGATTCAGCTTCATAAATATTTTCAATTTCATCATCAACGGTTGAGTAAGAAAGTAACTTATTCGAATGAGTGAAAATAATCATCTCATCGTTGTGCCAACTAATTTTGTCAATGACGTTTGGGAATTCAAAGAGTTTGAGTGTTTCTCCAGATACTAAGTCTAATGTCCAAATGCTTGAACGTTCCCAAAATATATCACGAACAAAGGCAACCTTACGGCCATCAGGAGATAGGGTGGGAGCATAATCACCCCTACCTGTGGTTGGTGGTGAAGTTAGGTTTCTCTCCAAGCCTGTCGTTAAATCATGTTTAGAGATCGTGTAAGGATCTGAGATGTTTTTTCCTTTTGCATAGAAAATTGCATCAGCGGAATGAGAAAATTCAAGAGAAAATAAAAAACTATTTTTGTCACATGTCGTGATTAACTTTTTGTCTTGAAGTTGAATCTTACTATCTGACACTCTCGCTATATACAGACAGGAGCTATCATCTTTTTGTTCTATAAAAGCAAGTTGATTACCATCCATCGAAAGAGCAAATGAAGAAATTACAAGGCCTGGCTCCAGCTTAATTACTTGCTTCTCACCTGTTGTTATATTTTTTGAAATTAAATAGGAGTTTTCTTTTTGCTCGTTAGTATAAATAAGGGTTTGTTTATCTCTAGAAACTTCAAAATCATATTCAATACCTTTTTCATAGCTCAAGGCTGAGAGAGAAAGCTTTTTAGATGATAAAAATGAGTAAACATCCGTGATGAAAAAAGCTGAAATGAGAAGGGAGCCTAAGATTGGAAGTGTCGTATTTTTTAAACTAAAAATTGTATTCAAAGGCTTTTTCAACTTAGGTGTTGTTGAAGCTTTGATTTGAAAATCAAGGTTATTTTCGGTTTGAATTTTTTTAGGATGAGAAATGCTCTCTTGAAGAGTTTCTACTTCTTCAAAGTTATTAAAGCGATAGCCTTTTTTGGGGATTGTTACTATGTATTTTAAAGAAGGGTCGCCACAATTAATTTGTTTTCTCAGCTCAGATATCACAGAGGCTATGGTATTTGTATCGCGAAACTGAGTTCCCCACACTTTCAATAACATAGTATCGTAGTCAACGGCTTCACCTTTAGCTTCTAAAAGCGCTAATAGGCAAGCATTATGCCTTGCTGCTAATTGGATTGATTTACCATCTGAATAAATAAGTTCATTATTAGCTGAATAAAACGTCCAGTGTGGTGTTTTATAGGTTTGCATAACTTCTCTAATATACAATAGTTTTGAATTGATAATGCGGTTGCTCAGAGGGGGGAGTAGCTGCAAAGCTAGTGTTTACATTCCCAATACGCTGAACTTAGGCAATAAAATTTGTAAATTAAGTAAGCTTAAATATTAGGCTGTTAATTTTGCTCTTTAATTACAAAGTAAAAACTAAAATTGTATCGAGACAGTGTTTCATTTTTGTTTAATTTCATTTTTCATATCCTTGTGTTAAACAAAAGCCTAAACTAAGGCTATTCTAGGTTGAGTTAATTATTTCAATTTGTTTAATATCTTATTTATATCCTTGAATTAAACAAACACCTAAACTAAGGGTTAAAGTAGGTTAAGTTAATTTATTTTGCTTTTCAAGCTTAGGTAGAGCCTTGATTTGTTACATTTATTGTATTGTTCTCAGGAAGTCTTTGTTCTTATGCATAATTCATTATCTATATTTTTAGTTAACACCTTGTTGCTAATATGAAAATTAAAAACAGTTTCTTTCTCAATCCTGTATGCGCAGAAGCTTCTTGTATTATTTTTTTAGGTGGACTTTCAAACACTCAATTAAAAAACGCCTCAAAAGAGGCGTTTACATTTATTAATCTAAGCCTTGATTAATAAATGTCACCACACGTATAGGCGCCACATGTGTTCGCTACACAGTGTGTAACACCATCAGCACTTGGCCCATCGATTGGCGGTGGTGGTGGACAGCGGTAAGTAGCATAACTACTGTTGATTTGTGTACCACCTGCAACCTGTGGAGTCATTTCTGCAGGAATATTGCTGCTATCAGCAGATAACGTCTTCATTTTCTTTTTATTTAACTTTAATTTCATTGTTATGTCCTTATTGATATTTTATGAATTAATATACATCTGGGCAGGTGTAACCTATGCCACAAGTGTTTGCATAGTCCATTGTCAAACGACCACCACCACCGCCACAACGGTATGTTACAAAGCTGCTATTTACATCTTGACCACCAGCAACTTGTGGCGTCATTTCAGCTGGAATAGCTTTATTATCGCTAGATAATGACTTCATTTTCTTTTTATTCAATTTTAATTTCATTTTCATATCCTTGTTAAAAAATTAGCGCCTAAAAAAGATGCAAATTCAAATTAATTCATCTTAAATAAATTATCAAGCTATTAAACTTAATTTAACAAAATCAAATTGCTGTTGGTATTCTTTTTGTTATTTACTTTATTGCGGAAAATGTAATTAATAGAATGTTTGAATATATGTTTATTATGAAAAAAGTTACAAGTATATGAATTAGGGTAAGGCAGAGGAGTGTATTTTTATAGTCTTAAAGTTTTCATTATGAAAAATCTGAAGGTGAATAAAGGGCGATATTTTTAAGAAAAACATGATCCCTGTTCTTTTTGTTTTTGCAACCAATTGAATTTTATATAAAATGTGAATTTTTTCATTAGTGTGCGTGTGGATGAATATAGCCAATTCCACATGTACAGAATGGGATTAGTGTAAGGCGGCCACAATCAATATCAAAAATTGATAAACCAAAATACGCCTCATTTGAGGCGTTTTAGTTGAGTATGACTTTACTACACTTCTTTGCAAGCAACAGCATAGCTGGTCACATCACAATAATCTTTATAGCATGTTAAGCCAGCACTTACGCCAACAACACCACCAGCCACTTGTGGCGTCATCGCCGCAGGAATTGCTTTGTTGTCGTTAGAAAGAGATTTCATTTTCTTTTTATTTAATTTTAATTTCATAATCATATCCTTGTTTGAAATAAACCCTCTAACTTAGAGAGCATTATTAACATAATTCAATTAAATGTAACTTTCAAGTTTTTAACTCTGAGTTAACAAATTTAAATGTGTTGAGGTTTTGGTGACGCTTCAGTAAGGTATCGATAAGTTGTTGCAGGAATAATAATTAGAACGGTGTCTTCACCTAAGGATAGATATGCCAACACATGCTATTGCGTCTGTAGAGCAAGCAGATCAGGTGCGCGAAATAATCAAAAGCTTGGCCGACAAAGTGAGCCAAGATCTTCATAATGTTGAAACCAATGGTTTGTTAAGTGGCTTAGCTGGTCATTTATTATTTTTATATAATGCCTATCGTATTGATCCGAGCTTTGTCGATGAAACGTTATTCTCAGAAAAATTAGAAAAGTTACAAGAAGAGTTAGAGCAACAAGGGTTTGAGCTCAGCAATGGCCTTGCTGGGCAAGCTTGGGTATTAGAGTATTTAAACCAAGCCGACATGGAAGATTATGATCCAGACTTACTCAGCGATATGGATCAAATCTTTTATGATGCATTGAACTTTCAACCGTGGCCGGGTGAGATAGAGTCCGTACTTGGGCTTGCGGGTTACGCCCCTTATACCGCTAGGCGTAGCAAGCAATCAGATCAGGCTGCATTATACGGTGTAATAGTCGATAACTTTGCCAGTGTGGCACAACAAGTTGATGATAAATTAATAAGCTGGTCTCAGCCTGAGTATTCGGTTTATCGCTTCGAAAAAGAAGATCGTAAAAAGCCTGAGTACAATCTGGGTTTAGCCCATGGTGTGCCGGGGATTATCGCTGCGCTTATCCCTGCACTGAGCATAGATGCCATTAAAGATAAGACCGCTCAGTTGGTCACGCAGTCTTGTGACTGGTTACTTACCCAGCAAAACCCAAATCAAGAAGAACACTGCTATGGTTCATGTTCTGGCGGTGAGCACAAATCGAGACTTGGTTGGTGTTATGGCGATTTAACAATCGCATTAACCCTTGCTCGTGCAGGTCACGCACTAGATAGACCAAGTTATGTTGATGAAGCGCGCCGAATGGCGTTAAAAGCGGCAAAACGTGATGCCGAAAGTGGCTTTATTAATGATGCTGGCTTATGTCATGGTTTTGTTGGCCTTGTCAGTATTTATCAAATCTTAAATCAACTTATGCCCCACCCTGAGCTTGAGCAAGCCGCAAAATACTGGCTTAACTACAGTCTTGAGCAATATCAAGAAAAAGGCCTTGAAGCATTTTATGCATACAATGGTGAAACCACTCAGCACTATGAGAATTTTGGTTTCTTAATGGGTTATGCAGGGGTTGGCGTTGGCTTTATCTCAGTTTTAAACGATGACCTAGATTGGGCTGAATGCTTATTGATGGCATAAGGAGTGATGATGTCAAACAACAATAATCAAAAACAAGTTAATCAACCGATTAAGCATGCGCCATTTTTTGTTATGCGTACGCCGCGTTTATCACTAGAGCACTTAACAGAATTTAGCTCAGAGTCAGCCGATACCAATGCCATTTTAGAAAAGTGGTTAGCAATTGAGGGGGTTGAAGAAGCCATTTATCTTGCTAGCCCTTCTCTATTAGAGCGTATTGAGCAGTGGCGTGTAAAACCAGAATCAAAACAAGGTAAAAAGGTTGCGCAAGCGCTACTTAAGTACATGTTACGTATGTGCGCAAGGCCGACGCCTTTTGGTTTATTCTCAGGGATCCACAAAGGTGAAGTGAGCGATACCACCGAGTTTGTGAGTGCCTCACACACTCAAGATAGTCGTAAAACACGACTTGATATGTTTTATCTGTCGGCATTAAAAGAGCACTTTGTGAAAGAGGCACAACGTGCCGACAATTTGATGTACCGCCCGAACCCCTCTCATTATTTCGTTGCTGAGCAATGTCGTTATATCGAGAACTATCTTTCGGAAGACAGCATGCAATATCGTTTAAGTGCGGTAGACAGTGATGAATATTTTCAGTGTGTACTTAAGCTTGCAAAAGGTGGCTTGAATTTTAATGGTCTAGTCGATGCTTTTTGCGCACAGTATGCAGAAGCCGATAAAGAAGACGTTGAAGCATACATTCAAGATCTGATTGATGAAAAAATACTCCAGGCCGACATTCCTCTGCCGCTGACGGGCGACTCACCTGATTACGCTCTTTTAAAGTCATTACAAGATATGGAAGAGCAGGCAACCGCAGATCAACTTGCAACGGCTCTGGCCATGATTGAAAAGCTTGATAATGAGAAAAGTGGTGAAATTAAACCTTACAAGCAATTGCTTGAACACTTTCAGAACATGCCAGTTAAAGCGCAAGAAAATAAGCTTTTTCAAACCGACGTTTATCGCGCCTTTGAACAGTGTCAATTAAGCGCTCAAGAAGTGCAACGGGTGCAAAAGCAACTCGAATTATTGGCTGAATTAGGTGATACCGATAAATCTAACCCATTGAGTAACTTTATCACTAAGTTTAATGCTCGTTTTGAAGGTCAGTTTGTACCGCTTGATGTGATCTTAGATGACGAGTCAGGTATTGGCGTTTCAAATGAAACTGGATACGAAGCCCCGCTGGTGGCAGGTTTAAACCTAGTTAAGGGTAATCAAGGCGCGGGTGAAGCGCCAAGACCGACTTTGCTCAACCAAATCATTGAAGAAGCCCTGAGCTTACCGGCGAATCGCAGCAAAGACAGCATAGTCTTAAAAAGCAAAGAGCTAAGAAGCAAAGTAAACAGCAAAGAACCTGTTAGCAAAAACTTCCCAGCCTCTTTTTCTGTGATGCTCAGTGCTTATCAAGACGACAGGGCAAACCCTGTATTCAAGCTGGGCGGCTGTGCTGGCCCATCATCAGCTAACTTGTTGGGTCGCTTTTGTCACTTAGATGATGGCCTAAAGCAGTCTGTGATTGATGAATTGCAAAAAGAGCAAGCGCACTCAGACAATGTGATTTTTGCCGAAATTGCGCATATGCCAGAAGGTCGTCCTGGCAACGTGATTGCACGCCCACACCTACGCGAGTACGAAATCGTCTTTATGGCCGACAGTAGCTTAGACAGTGAATATCAAATTCCACTCAGTGACTTATTTGTTTGGGTTGAAGGGCAAAAAGTTAAACTGTGGAGCAAGCGTTTAAATAAGCAGATCATCCCTCGTTTATCATGTGCACATAACTACTCAGCGCGCAGTCTTAGTGCTTATAAGTTCTTATGCATGCTGCAACACCTAGAAGGTCGCGCACCGAATTTCGGTATGCCAAGTAGCACCGCCAATGACGCTTTTGTGCCAAGAGTGATGCTTGATAACCTGATCTTAAATGAAAAAACGTGGCGTATTGAACGTAAAGAGCTCGAAGCCATCAGTAAAAACGGCAAATTCTCATCTGAAAAGCTAGAGGCATTATTGGCCAAGTATCAGCTTGATCCACAAGTGTGTTATGCCATGGCCGATAACGTACTTCAGCTAGATCTGCGTCATCCAGACATGCTGGCGGTATTACTATCAGAAACCAAGGGGCAACCTCGCGTTGAGTTAAAAGAAGTGCTAACAGCGCAATATGCTTCGCGTGTTGTCGACACTCAAGGTCAGCACTACAACAACGAAATGGTGATCCCATTATTCAATGGTAATGCGCCAATACACCATCATTTCTCTGACGATCCACTTGCAAATATCACAGCCAAGCCGATTAAACGTCGCTTTAGTGCTGGCTCAGAATGGTTAAGCTTGAAGATTTACTCTGGTAATTCAATCGTCGAGCAGCTATTAACTGAAAAGTTATTGCCATTTATTGCCGAGCAGCAAGGTGATTTTGAAAAATGGTTCTTTATTCGCTATGGCGATCCCGACTGGCATTTGCGTCTGCGTTTCTATGGCGAGCCAAGCAAGTTATGTGGTCAGTTGTTACCTAAGTTGAATCAGTTACTCGATCCTATGGTTGAGTCGGGCGAGCTACACAAGGTCGAGCTAATGACTTATGAGCGTGAAGTAGAGCGCTACGGTGGTCCTGAGTCTATGGCACTGATTGAGTCATTATTCATGCTAGACAGTGAATTAATTGCCCGTACTTGTGGCTTAATTGACGAGTATGGTGAAGATATTCGCTGGCGTGTGGCACTGCAGTGCACCGATAAGTTGCTTAATTTGTTTAATTACAATGATGAGGGAAAATTTAACTTAATCAGTGGTTTGAGAGCCGGTTTTGGTAATGAATTTAACGAAACCAGTCATTTGCGCAAGCAGCTAGGTAATCGTTACCGCGACTACCAAACTCAGTTAGAAGATGACTTTGTTAAACTAGCAGATTTAACTCAGTTACCTGATGACGAGGCCCAAAATGCGATTGCCCAACTGCTTAACTTATGGCAACAGCAAGCACAACCTGTGGTTGCGCAGCTCAATGAGATGCTAGAAGAAGACAAGCTCAACTGTAGTCGAGACTCACTGCTCAGTTCTTTGCTACACATGCATAACAACCGTATGTTTAAAGCCTATGGTCGTGAGCAAGAGTTGGTGATCCATGACTTGATGCGCCGTAAATATTTTTCGGCAGACAAAGGCCAAAGCCACTAACAGGCTATCGCAATTCAATATTTAAAAAGCACTGTTTTTACAGTGCTTTTTTATGCTTAACAGCCATGTTTCAAACTGTTTGAACTCACCCTAAACCTCGGTATTACCGACTTTAAGTCGGGCTTATTCAACTTTCTCACTTAGTCTTAGTCTAGCTTTTTGAGTTATTCTAAACCTCGGTAGCACCGACTTTATGTCGTGTCTGTCTTTATCTCCACCTTAACCGAACAGCTTCCATCTCTTGCTTATTGTCTATTCATCAAATGCTGACTAACATTACTATTTCAAACTGCTTAAAAAAGACATAACAACATGAAAAAAGCATTTATATTAATTATCTCTCTGTTACTCAGCATACCCACATTTGCAGGCTCACTGGCAAAAGAATTGCAGGTATTTGAACTTTACCTTGGCACTTGGCAGGCAGACTTTGCCGTGCCAAAAGGTCAACCTGCCATGCAAGATGTCAGTAAGTGGGAGCGCGCGCTAAATGGCACGGCTATTCGCACCCTGCATTCAATTAATGAGGGTATGTATGGTGGTGAGTCATTAATATTTTGGGATAAAACAAAACAAAGCTTAGTGTTTTACTATTTCACAACCGCAGGCTTTTATACTCAAGGCACCATGGAGGTATTACCCAATGGTGCCTTTGTGGCCTATGAAGACGTAACAGGAAACAAAGATGGCATCACCAAAGTGAAATCCACCAGCCAGTTCGTTGATGGAGTGTTTATAGTCTCGACCCAATATTTAAAAAATGGCGAATGGACTACGCCTGAGTCTCGCAGCTATCAGCGAAGTGACAAGCTGGTGAAGTTTAAATAGTGCGGTATTAATTTAGTTTTTTATCTTTTACAGGGCAGGTGTTATGCCCTGTAAGATGATTTCTTCTGCAAGTGCAGTTACAACTTCACCAAAGTCCCAAAAAACTTCAGTATTGACGTTTATATTAGCGGCTATGCTCAGAGATAACTCAGGGATGACAATAAGCATAGACTGCGACCCTCTTGATACCCCGCCATGGTGATAAACCGTATATTTATCGAGTAGTAAGTTTTTTGCATCTCGCCAACCCAGCGCATAGTTTTGTGGGTTTATTTCACCATTGTTGAGTTGTTGCGGTGTCCACATAGTATCGACAGTCGTTTGACTTAAAAAATGCCTATCTAGGTAGCCACTGCCGAGTTTGACCAGATCGCTAGGCGTACTGATAAATCCTCCACCCGCTAAACGATGACTCAAATCGACATTGCGCCATGGTATATAGCTTTTTTGCTGCCCTTTGTTATTAAAATAAAAATCAACAAGGTGTTCGGCCTCAGCTTCTAACCCTGTCTGGGTCATATCAAGGGGTTGCCAGATACGATCTCGCATAGCGTCGATAAAGTCTTGCCCTGATACGGCAGCAAGCACTGCGCTCAGCAACACGGTGCCGTAACTTGAGTAATAAAACTGTTCACCTGGAGCGTAGAGTAATTCACTGTCGTCAAAGCCTTTTAGCGCCTCTAGCGGTGTTTCAAAGTGACTGGTTAGGGCCATCGCATAATACAGTCCCATCAAGTCAGTATTGCGTTTGTAATGCGGTAAACCAGCGCTGTGTGAGGCAAGCTGCCTAGGTGTCATTGCCGGCCATAGTGGGTTTGGGTTGAATCCTAAATAGTCTTGGATCGGGGTATCTAAATTGAAGTTATGCTTATCAATCAATTGTGCCAATAGTGTTGCTGTCATAGCCTTTGATGTGCTGCCAATTCGAAATTGATGTTCAGTCGTCAATGGTGTGTTGTTCTCTAAAGACGCGTAGCCAACAGTACCCGACCAAAGCGGTTTGCCTTGGTAGGCAATGGCTGCTGATAGCCCTGGTGCAAGGCTTTGTTCTCTGTACTTCTTAAGAATATTAATGAGCTTTGCTTCATCGAGTTTAGTCTCACTATGCGTATGACTTGTTTCTGGATGAGGGGAGTTTGGCAGCGCATAATGGCTTGCAAATAAAATTGGGGCTTTACCGCGATAGGCAGCCCAATCGTAAACGGGTTTGAATAACCAGATCAGTAAGGCAATAATCAGGCATATAAGGGTGATAATTTTGTATTTCATAACAAGCTCTCATTGAATGTGATAGAGCTAATATATTGAAAGTATTGATATTAAATCTTGCCGATAAATAAAAATGCTGGCCGATAGTTAAAAGAGTAAGTTTATTTATTAAAAATCATAAGAAAGAGGAAGCTATGAGTGAAGCAAAGCGCTTGTTCTTTGGAATAGGATTAGATCAGAGGATGACTGAGCACCTTGAGGCTTGGCTTACACGTTCTGTCACCGCAAAAAAGCCACATACCAAGCCCAGTAATTGGCATCTTACTTTGGCTTTTTTACCGAATGTGTCTGCTGAGCAGCAAGCGCAATTAATTGAATTTGCTCGCGCACTTCAAGTGGCTCGCTTTTCTTTAACGTTTAGCGAAACTGGCTATTGGGCGCACAATGGTATTTTTTATTTGAAACCCGACTTCATTGCGCCACAACTTAAAGCTTTAGCTGAGCCATTAAGGAGCAAAGGCACTGAACTGGGTATTTATGATAACCCTTATGAGTTTTCGCCTCACATCACCTTATACCGAAGTCATAAGCCATGTCCTGAAACAAATCAGGCTATCGTGCCATGTTCACTTCAGGTCAACCAGTTTCATCTTTATCACTCGTATCGCACAGAAGCCGACGGGCTCATTTACGAGCCGATAGAGACCTTTGATTTAATCTAAAAATAACTGCTTTCGATATTGGCTAGGTGTGGTGTTGAATCTCGCCTTGAACGCGCGATTGAATGGCCCGATAGAGTTAAACCCGGCATTAAGTGCGAGCGTTAATATTGGTGTATTTACCTGATCAGCTTGCTTAAATTGCATAACCACATGATCTAACCGATGGTGGTTTAAAAACTGACTAAAGTGATTAAAGCCAAGTTGCTCATTAATATATTTTCTTAACTGATGAGGTGGCACTGTCATGGTTTCAGCAAGTTGCGCAATGGTGAGCGTTGGTTGAAGATAGATTTGAGCTGCCAACTGCGCATTAAGTTTATCGCTTAAAGCACTCGAGGGCTTAATTTTAGGTTGTCCAAGCTGAGTTACTGAAGTGAACAACCAGTCTTTAATCGCCAGTAGGCTGGCAAATAAGGCTATAAACACGACTACGGCATTGCTCAACATAAACCAAGATTGACGACGCCATGGCGAGTCAGTGAGTTCAAACACCAACAGTAATAAACAATAAACGACTGATAACGTTGCCAATACAATACGTAGCCTTCTTCGGGCATCGACTAAGTCATCTTGAAAGCCCCACATACTTAAGCCTATCGCGGTAAGTAAAGCGATGGCCTCTAATAAGTGCATCACTTGGTGAAATGGTGCCGATATATCGGTGAGGACAAATTGCCAAAACAAAATCAGCACAAGTATGAAGATACCGGCTTGACTGGCTTTGTGTGAAAGCCAATGCGGGAAGCGAGCATGGAAGGTGCGCCAAAAGGTCAGTGCGAGTACAAAAGGAAACAGCTCAGTTAAAAAGAGAAACACGCCTCTGGCTGGGTTAAACCTTAACTCATGAATGGGCTGAGTCAGCAATAGAAAGCCCGTTAAAGACAGCGAAAGTGCCAACGCTAAAAGCCGCTCGCCTCGGCCAAGCTTGTGCCAAAGTAAGGTGCTCAATGTCAGCATGATGCCAACACTCGAAAAACGCAGTAATAGGTCGACGAGTGTTAGGCTTGTCATGGCTGTAATTTACTCTTAATGCGGCTCGTTATCCAACTCAATACCGAAGGCTTGGTAGTAGGAGATGAAGTCTTCGAGGCCTGTTTAAAAAGCTGCTCTGTTGCTGCATTGCGCTCACTTTGAATATGTCTGCGGCTGCATTCTTGGGCGGCACAGTGCCAGTCTTGTTGCTTGATGGCGTGATGTAGTTTCGGCCAGTTTTTCGCTAAATGCGGAGTGCCTAAATTAAAAGCCATATCGAGCAAAGCATATTGGGCACTCAGTGGCATTTGTTCAAATTGGCAGTTAAAGCCGCTTTGTTTGCTAAAGACCCTGTTCAATTCTTGTTTAAACTGTGCGAGGTGTGTGTGAAGGAGCTTATCGGTTTCATGGCTGGGTAGTGTCAGTTCACAAAACTGCGCATACCAACTGGCCTTATAGCCTGACTTTTGTTTGCTTATCTTTTTGTATTCGGCTTGTTTTTCGCTATTACTGGCGGGCTTTCCTGATTGTTTATGGACTAGATTAAGCGCACAAAACTGGTTTGCGTTGGCCATTAAGAATCCAACCCCTATGGTGGGATTGCCTCGGCTATCTAAATAGAGATGGGCGATTTCGCCCTCAAAGCGTTTTAGTTGCTGTATAAACTGGGTGTCGTTACTCGGCATAACTACTCATACTGTCGAAAAATACGGACTACTCGGTCAATTCTTGTGTTTCTTCCTGCTCAGGAAGGTCACAACTTTGTACCTCTTCAATATTAGACTTTTCATCAACAATATAGCAATGCTTTAAGATGGAGCAGTAGCAAGCGTTCACTTTTACATCAAATATACTTTGATCAATTTGCTGCCAAAGTCCTGAGTTAAAGTTGGTTTTTTGCATCATAAAAACATTAAATTCTTCACCGTCGGCAAGTAAAAAGTTAGTGGTATCGCTTGACGCAAACCAGCCGAAGGCGTTGCGGTAATTAATGTCTCTTTGGTCTTGCTCTATCTCAGCGAGGGCTTCTTTATACGCATTTAACGAACAGCAAGTGTCGAGTAACTCTTCAATGTGAAAATGGTTCTCATCGTTATAAATGTACTCGATGTAATGGACCATGGCAGGGCCTGTGCCAGAGTTAGAAATATTGATATTAATATATTGTTTTTCTTGGTTAATATCGAAATTAGAGTAGCCCATTTTGAGCCAAGGTAGGGTTTCGGCTTTAAGCTGGCGTTTGGCTGCGGCGACTTGCTCTTGCGAGGCTTTTGCTTGTAGATACGTTGCATAAAACGAGGCTGCAGAAATCACAATGGCACACACTGCGAGCATAGAGTTTATCTTTGAGCGGGTAAGGCCTTTTCTCGGTGGGCGCTTTGCTCTGAGCTTATGCTTTTTATCATCGTGATGATCTAGCACGGCTTGCTCAGAGAGCGCATGGAGTGTCTCTTTATTTGAGTCTGAGGCCTGCTGCGTTTGTTCTTGTTTGGGTTGTTCGCTCATGTCCTTGCCTTAACGTGTTATTTTTATTGTTTTATTTAAATCGTATTTAAGGTGCGGCTAAGAAAATCGTTAACTTATCGCCAATCCGTAAAACGTCTTTCGATAAGCTATTCCACTGCTTAATTTTACTGACCGTAACATCAAAGTGTCTGGCGATACGCCATAGGCTGTCACCTGACTTAACTTTATACTCTATTTGCTTATCTGCCAAAATTGGCAGCATTAAGGTGTCGCCTGCGCGAATACGGCTCGATTTTAATTGATTAAAGCTTTTTAATTGCGAAACCGTAATCGAGTGACGCTGGGCGATAACACTCAAACTGTCACCGCGGCGAATGGTGTACTTTTGCCATTGTTCACTTGGCATTTCGGGTAAGTTCGCGACATAATCTTGCCAGTTCTGACTTTCGCCTTTTCTTAAAACTAAGTGTTTAGGGCCGTCTAATAACGCTGGGAAACGGGTATAACCCGGGTTTAATACTTCAAGCTGCGCCCACTTCTTTTTGTCATCTAAAATTACCCCATGACGCATATCAATCACATCTATGGTTGGCTGGTTAGCGATTTTTGGAAAGGCCATTTGCTCTTCACGAAGTAGTTGTGCGGCAGCTAAAAGCTTTGGCACATAGTGACGGGTTTGTCTAGGTAGCTTTAAATGGAAGAAGTCAGTCGATTTACCCTGCTTCTTATTATTGCGAATGGCACGTACAACACGGCCTTCACCTGTGTTGTAGGCGGCAATAGCATGGTACCAGTTGCCATCGAAGCGTTTGTGTAAATAGGTTAAAAAATCGAGTGCGGCATTAGTGGCATCAATCACGTCTTGGCGACCGTCATACCAAGGACCAATTTTTACACCATAATGCTTGGCGATGAGTGGTGTCAGTTGCCAAAGGCCAGAAGCATGTTTGTGCGAGTAAGCGCTGGTATCAAAATCACTCTCAATTAAGGGCATTAAAGCCAATTCAATTGGCAGACCTCTGCGCTCAACCTCATTGACAATGTAGTATAAAAACGGCTCGGCGCGCTTTGTAATAGTTTCCATGTAGTTCGGGTGTTTTAAATACCAATCAACACGGTTTTGTACACGTTCGTGATTAGATGGCGCAAATTGCAATTGAATTCTAATACGGTGCCAAACATCTTCAGCTTCACTCGGTAAGATATTTTCAACGAATACCGGTGCCACCGGCTCACTTGGTTCTGTGAGTGCGTTGTCTTCTACTGGAGGCGTATGAACAATGGCTTCTTCAACTTCAGTGGGTGAGTTGGTTAGGCTGGCACAGCCAGATAAAAGCAGAAAAAGTGAGATAAATACAATGCGCATGAAGATTCTTTTTAGTTAGAGTTATTTTTGAATATCACAACAATTGTATAGAAGTTAGTTACAGGGGTTAAGTGAAAATTTTTACGGGGAAGCGTGCGACATGGTAGGCGCGACTTTACGTCGCGCACTCTGTGAAAGCCGTTTATTTACTTGGCGTTTAAATGCTGATGGTGAAAGCGCAGGTGGTCTTCAATGAAACTGGCAATAAAGTAATAGCTGTGGTCGTAGCCAGCTTGCATTCTCAGCTCACACTCTGCATCGACTGACTTAGCTGCGGCAATTAAGTTTTCAGGCTTTAATTGCTCTGCTAAAAAGCCATCTTCGCTGCCTTGGTCAACCAAGATAGGTAAACTCGGTTTACCTGCTTTTAAAAGCTCAACACTGTCATATTCAGCCCAAGCTTGCTTGTTGTCGCCTAAGTACGCAGTGAAGGCTTTTTCACCCCACGGGCACTGCGTTGGGTTAGTGATAGGGCTAAATGCTGAAATTGAACTAAAACGAGATTGGTTTTTAAGGCCGATCATCAATGCACCGTGTCCACCCATAGAGTGACCACTGATCGCTCGCTGTGAAGTGACCGGAAAGTTCGCTTCAATTAAGTTTGGCAACTCATCAAGGATATAATCGTACATCTTAAAATGCGCCGCCCAAGGGGCTTGGGTTGCATTCACGTAAAACCCTGCACCTTGACCTAAATCATACCCCTCATCATTTGCCACATCCTCGCCACGCGGGCTGGTATCAGGCGCCACTATGGCTATACCTAATTCTGCGGCAATACGTTGAGCGCCGGCTTTTTGCATAAAGTTTTCGTCTGTGCAGGTTAGGCCAGAAAGCCAGTAAAGCACAGGCACTTTATGGCCTTCGTTCACCTTTGGCGGTAGAAAAATGGCAAAGCGCATGGCGCAGTTAAGCACCTCAGATTGATGAGTGTATTGCTTATGCCAACCACCAAAGCTTTTGTTATTACTGATATTCTCTAAGTTCATTTTTGATATCCATAAAGAACAAAGAGCTTGTTTATACAAGCTCTTTTGGGGTGTTGAACTGTTTACTTGTTGTAATGGATCACTGAGCGAATGCTCTTACCTTCATGCATCAAATCAAAGGCTTCATTGATATCTTCAAGGCCCATGGTGTGCGTAATAAAGTCTTGTAAGCCAAACTCACCCGCCATGTAACGCTCAACGATTTCAGGTAACTCTGAACGGCCTTTTACGCCGCCAAATGCGCTACCACGCCATACACGGCCAGTAACCAGTTGGAATGGGCGCGTTGAGATCTCTTGGCCTGCGCCAGCTACACCAATGATCACAGACTCACCCCAGCCTTTGTGACAACACTCTAGGGCTGAACGCATCACGTCAACATTACCAATACACTCAAATGAGAAGTCGACGCCGCCGTCAGTCATTTCAACGATCACTTCTTGAATTGGCTTATCGAAATGTTTCGGGTTGATACAGTCGGTTGCACCTAGCTTTTTCGCTAAATCGAATTTACTTTCATTGATATCCACACCAATGATGCGACTTGCACCCGCCATGGTTGCACCAATGATCGCTGAAAGACCAATGCCACCAAGACCAAAAATCGCTACGGTGTCGCCTTTTTGTACTTTTGCTGTGTTCAGTACCGCACCCATGCCGGTTGTCACACCACAACCTAATAAACACACTTCTTCAAGCGGTGCTTCTTTGTTTACTTTGGCTAAAGAAATTTCAGGTAATACGGTGTACTCAGAGAAGGTTGAGCAACCCATGTAGTGATAGATTGGCTGACCGTCTTTGTAAAAGCGCGTTGTGCCATCTGGCATTAGGCCTTTGCCTTGCGTTTCACGTACCGCTTGGCACAGGTTGGTTTTACCAGACGTACAGAACTTACATTCGCCACATTCTGCGGTGTAAAGTGGAATAACATGGTCACCTACTTCTAGACCGGTTACACCTTCACCTACTTGCTCAACGATACCACCGCCTTCGTGGCCTAAAATTGACGGGAAAATACCTTCTGGATCATCACCCGATAATGTAAATGCGTCGGTATGACAGACACCCGTCGCAACGATGCGCACCAATACTTCGCCTTTACGCGGCAGCATTACATCGACTTCTTCGATTTTTAGTGGCTCATTTGGGCCCCATGCGACGGCCGCCTTAGATTTAATAAATTGATCTGCCATGTTGTCCTCAGCTTTTAAGTGAATTGTTTTAAGTGTTTTGTGCAAATAAGAGCGTAGGCACTCAAAGCCGTTTTCGCGACGTGCTTTACGCGTATTTGCCATATTATTTTTGACGAGAGAAAGTGTAGTTTGTTTACTCCTGTTCGATAATCCCTTATTTTTGTAAATTACTTTTACTCAATGGTAATAATAGGGCGGTATGAATAGTTGGCAGGGCATTAATGAATTTGTCGCGGTGGCGCAATCGGGTAGTTTTACACAAGCGGCGAAGCGATTAGGCGTATCGACTGCACATATCAGTCGCCAAGTCACGGCATTAGAAGAGAAGCACAGTACTAAGCTATTTTATCGTTCAACGCGCAAGGTTGCCTTGACTGAAGAGGGCCAAGTGTTTTTTCACCATTGCCAGCATGCGCTAACAGGTCTTGAAGAGGCTGAACGCGCCATTAGTAATTTGCGAGACACGCCGCAGGGTTTAATTAAAATGACTGCCCCAGTTGCCTATGGCGAGCAGTTTATCATGCCGCTAGTACATGACTTTATGCGCCAATACCCGGAAGTAGAAGTGCAAATGTTTTTAAGCAACCAAACTTTTGACTTGGTGGCAGAAGGGTTTGATCTAGCCATCCGTCTTGGCAAATTGAATGACTCAACCATGATGGCAAAGCGTTTAACCAGCCGAATTCAATATGTTTGCGCCTCGCCCGATTATTTACGTCAATATGGCGCACCTCATACATTAGACGAGTTGAAACAACACCACTGTTTAACAGGGAACAGCGAGTACTGGCGTTTTCTCGTTGAAGGTAAAGAGCGCACATTAAAAATGAAAAGTCGCCTTAATTGTAATAGTGGCTTTGCACTTAGAGATGCGGCACTTAAAGGTTTGGGGATAATCAAGTTACCCGACTACTACATTGCAGATGACTTAAAGCAAGGCAACTTGGTTGAGGTGTTACCGCAATACTTAGAAGCTGAAGAGGGAATCTGGGCGCTGTATCCGCATAATCGTCATTTATCACCTAAAGTCAGATTGCTGGTGGATTATCTGAATGCGCATTTAGATTCCGACAATAATGCGCAATAAAACTGCAATCAATCCTTAAGATCGCAGAAACTTAAACGTCATAAACCTGCTGTTTAATTGTTCGCTATTAAATATTACACAATAAACAACAATAGGTTTAGTCATGCTTAAACGCTCTCTGATCGCGCTCTCTTTATTAACAGCTCTCACAGGTTGTGCCCTTGATGGCGATGATGGTCAACAAGGTCCTCAAGGTGAACAAGGCCCAGCAGGTGTTGCTGGTACGAATGGTTCAAACGGCACAAATGGTAGTGATGGTTCAAATGGCACCGACGGCAGCAATGGGGTTGATGGTAAAGATGCCAACCGTCTGTTAGATATTCAAATGGTTGGTCGTGCAGTGTTAAATGCACAAAGTCCTGAGGGTGCAGCCGAAATCGTGGCTTACCAAGCATCTAAAAAATGGATTTACGCAATTAACAGCTCAGGTGATAGCGCTGTGGTAAACATCATTGCAGCAGACAGCTTTGATGCCGCTGGTTTAGTGAAAAATAACGAAGGTGTGATCACGACGACGAACCTGAGCAGTGCTATCACGTTAACGTTAAACGACAACACTCCGGGTGATGCGAATAGCATAGCAATCGACGAAAACAATCAATTGTTAGCGGTTGCGATGGCAGCAAAAACCACTGGCGAGAATGGTCAAATTGCGTTTTATGATATTTCAGATGATGCGCCGGTATTTATCAAAAATGTCACAGTGGGTGCATTACCAGACATGGTGACGTTCAGCCCAGATGGCAGCAAAGTCGTTGTGGCTAACGAAGGTGAGCCAGAGGGTGATTACAGTGTTGATCCTGAGGGCAGCATCAGTGTGATTGCGGTTACCAACGGTGCAGTGGCAGATACCGCAACACAAATTACCTTCACAGATTACAACGGTAAACAGGCTGAATTAGAAGCCATGGGTATGGTGTTTGCAAACCCAACGGGACGCACAATCAACGGCAAGCTAATTAATACTACGGTTGCGATGGACCTTGAGCCCGAGTATGTCAGTATTTCTAAAGACAACCGTTATGCTTATGTATCTATTCAAGAAAACAATGGTTTAGCTGTGGTTGATTTAAGCGACAACAGCGTTAAGTTGATGGGTTTAGGCTACAAAGATTGGTCTAATTTAGTCATGGATGCGTCAGACAAAGACGGCAAAATCAACTTTAAGAAATACCCGGGTTTGTACGGTATGTACCAGCCAGATACCATCGCAAGCTTTAGCTGGAAAGGTGCAAACTTTGTCGTGTCTGCCAATGAAGGTGACGGTCGTGAATACTTCTTTGATGCCACAGATGCTGCAGATTGTACTGCAAAAGGCGGTCTAGATTTTGATGAAGACGACGGCTGTTTATCGTATATCGATGAATCTCGTGTTGAAGACCTAACGCTTGCCAGTAACTTTTCTTACTTAAACAACGATGATGACGATATTGGTCGCCTAAAAGTGACAACAGTGAAAGGTGACACTGATAACGATGGTCAATACGAAGCACTTTACACTTACGGTGCGCGTTCTTTCACGATTTGGGACAGCAATGGATTAGTTGTCTTTGATTCAGGTGATGAAATTGCTCGTATCACAGCATCTGTTCATGGCGCTGCATTTAACAACGATGAAGATGAAAATGAAGGCGACACGCGTTCTGATGCAAAAGGCGCTGAACCTGAAGCATTGGCACTGGGCCAAATTGGCGAGCGTATGTTTGCGTTTATCGGTCTAGAGCGCATGGGTGGTATCATGGTGTACGACATCACTAACCCTTATGATGTGAAGTTTGCTGATTACTTCTTTAACCGCGGCGTGGTTGAAGGCGCAGATATTACCGGTGACTTAGCGCCAGAAGGCATGTCATTCGTGCCTGCTGAACAAAGTGCTACAGGCAAGCCATTGCTTATTATTGGTAATGAAATATCAGGCTCAATCGCCGTTTGGCAGGTTGCATTAAAAGACTAGATGCAAAATACACCTGCGGAGCAGGTTACTTTTTACGCAAGAGTGAAGAGAGTAAGTTTAGATGGACTTAAACTGAGGCATTTACGAAACCATTTTTGTCGCCGTAAACGACCCACAGGCAAAGGTTTGGCTCCTGTAGGTCGTGCTTCAGCGCGACAATTTATAAAAGTTGCACAACTTACCCATACCAAAAAGCGCATTTGTGAGAAGTGCGCTTTTTTATTTAGTGCAAAATACACCTGCGTAGCAAATTTTGTCGCCGTAAACGACGACCTACATGTAAAAGTTTGACTTCTGTAGGGCGTGCTTCAGCACGGTATAGAGTAATTAAAGATCTTTATGGTCGTAAACGACGCCTCATAGGGGAAGGTTTTATTCTTGTAGGTCGTGCTTTAGCGCGACAAAGAGCTAAGCTTAGTAACTAAGTTAACTAAGAGGCGCAATAAATGAGCTGGCAGAAGTTGAAAAAAGGACGTTATTCAAAAACATTCGGCGAGTACTTTATTACTTTCACATGCCACAAACGCCATGCCACTTTCATCGAACATCATTTAGCTAAGCGTTTTTGTCAGTCTATTTCATATAACGAGCAGCATCACGATTGCAGTTGGTTGGCTTGGGTACTTATGCCAGATCATTTTCATGGTCTAGTAAGGTTAGGAAATACCGAATTAGGTAAAGTAGTAGGGCATTTAAAAGGTTACTCATCCCACATGATAAACCAGTGTGTCCAAGGCAATAGCAAAGTTTGGCAGGGTGCCTATTATGATCGTGCCCTGAGAGCCGAAGAACAGCGAATAGCGATTGCTAGATATATCGTTGCTAACCCTTTGCGAGCAGGGTTAGTGACGAATATTGGCAGTTATCCATATTGGAATAGTGTTTATCTTTAAATCGACTTCTGTTGATTTTGTCGCCGTAAACGACGACCTACAAGTGCAGGTTAAACTCCTGTAGGTCGTGCTTCAGCGCGACAAAAAGTAATTAAAGTTAGTTGTCGCCGTAAACGACGACCTACAAGTGCAGGTTAAACTCCTGTAGGTCGTGCTTTAGCGCGACAAAGAGTAATTAAAGATATTTGTCGCCGTAAACGACGACCTACAGGCAAAGGTTTGAGTCTGGTAGGTCGTGCTTTAGCGCGACAGTATTTTCGCTAATTAACTGACCGCAGGCGCTAGATTAAACGCTTTTGCTCTTGGTCTGTGATGTCTCACCAATAATAAACAAAATCCAGCGACTAACATTTGAGCTATGGTCACCAGCCAAACATCCACAATGAGATAACTCGGTGGCGTGTGGCCAAGCAGCATCTGGACCAAGTCGTAAAGTGGGCAAATTAGCGCTAACATCGCAGCAATATAAAGCTGTTGGATCATGCCGCCTCTGACGTTTTTACTAAACCAGCCATGTACTAAACAGACTAAGATCATCACGCCAAACAAAGGCGGGAGCAGACTGACTTGTGACCATGACTCTGGTGCGAAGCGTGCCGCAATGAAGGTGCAGGCAACGGCGATCAAGGTACCGCTTGATAGCGCTAAGGTCATGGCTTTCACGAATTGCAGGCCGCGTTTACTTTGTTTACGATTATTCTCGCGCTTTTCTAGCCAGATTAAATTACCTGTTAAGATCATATAACAGCATGCTAAACCGAGTAAGAAATAGATAAACTTCAGCGTATTGCCGCCATATTCACCGAAATGCAGAGAGCTGAGTACACTATATGTGCCTGCGGTGGCTGATTGGCTTGGCTTGTATTCTTTAATTAAACGGCCATCTGCTAACGAATATGTCAGGCGCGTCAGTTGGTCGAGAGTATGGTGCGCTGTCATTGCAACTTCAACTTGGCCTGCTTGATCGTTAGGCGCAAATATATTCAAAAAGTACACGCTTTGTTCTAGGTAGCGACGCTGTGCATCTTCCACCATATCATCTAGCAAAGTTAAGTCTGCAGGCTGACCCGAGAGCTCTGTAATTCTTGGTGGCGCGTAAAAGTCTGCGGTTGCCATTAAAGCAGGAATATTGCCCTTAAATACCGCAAAGCCAAACCCAGCTTGCAGTAAAATACTCAAGTTGAACATCACACCTGTGAGGGCAAATAAAAACGTATAAGGCAAGGTGCTTATACCTATGATGCTATGTCCATCAAGGTAGGTGTCTTTGCGACGGTCTACTCGGTATTGGTAATAATGACTGATGATTTTCTTCAGTAAGATCAGCGTGCCGGTAAACACCATAACAAAGAAGATCAACGATACAATGCCCACCAACTCGGTACCACCGGGTAGCATCAAATTAATATGCATACGATACAGCATGTTACCAAGATAAAAGTCTTCTTGATCTAAGTCGTAACGTTGACCTGTTTCTGGATCAAAGCTCTGATTGACATCAACATGTTCGCCTTCAGGTGTCTCGATCTCAAAATAACTGACATAAAAAGGCTGAGCTTGGGTTGGCAGTTCGATAAACACACCATGATCCGCCGGCATGGTATGCCCTTGGTCGCTGATCTGTTTGGCAATCGTCGACACCGGTACGTGTTGTTTTTGACTGGCTAAGTCTGTTTTTGGTGCATCATATTGCATATCCCACAATACAATGTTTTCTCTGAAAAACGACATTGAGCCACAGACAAAGACGATCATCAAAACCCCTGAGATGATCAAACCAAGCCATGCATGTGCATGGGTAAAATTCTTTAACGTAGACTGTTTCATCCTGTTGGTCCTGCTGCAGTAAAGAAGGTGATCACAAAAATTATGATGGTTGGAATAGCTAGCATGCCGGCTCGTTGCCAAGCTTGTTTGCCACTTTCAGCGCCATAGCACCAAGTCATGACGCCTGCCCATGCTGCTAATGCCAGTACCAGTGAAGTGGCTAAGATCACATTAATGTGAGCGACTAACCACAGGCTTAAAATACTGGGAACTAAAATCATCACGACGACGCCAGATAAGAACCCAGCAAAGGTTTTATGCCACATTATTGGCCTCCCGAAATCAGCTGCAGTCCAGCACTAAGCAAACAGATAGCAATAATGCTAGCGATGGCCCACTGAGGTTTATGATTGAGTAAGAATACGGGGGCGGGAATAAACAGCATTAAACCAAGCAGCGCAAAAATACCGGCGACCACAGGGCTGAAATGCGCACCAATCAGCAATGACAGAGTAATTACACTGAGTATGGCAATGGTGACTAATGCCAACCAGCGAGGGGGTTTAAATTGTTGTGTCTTTAAAAATTGCTGCCGAGGGCTTGAGGCATAAAGCAACATGCCACTTAACCAATAGGCAGGAAGGAGGTAAAAAAAACTCATATTTAAATCCTTGCTACTGAGTTATATTTCCTAAAACCGCGAAAAGATGTCGCATTGCTACGACATCTTTTTATAGGGGTTAAATGTTGACTGTCTTACCAGTCGAATACGCCACGGAACGAAATCGCATATTCCGCTGGCGCACCTAAGCGTGCATTACGGGCACGGTGTGCGACGTAATATTCTTCATCAGTGATGTTTTTACCAATGAAGTAAATACCGTAGTTATCCCATTCGTAACCAAGTTGAACGTTAACTAACGTGCGCGCATCATTGTGTAAGTCAAAGAATGCATCACCAGGCTGCAAACCATCACGATATGGATTTGGTCTATTAGGTGCATCGCTGGCATAGTTAATATTGATGTTCGCGAATAAACCTTCAGGTCCTTGATAAGTTAAGCCTGCGCTTTGTGTACGCTCAGGTGCAGAGAACTGGCGGCCAGTTAAGTCATACTCAGTTTCTGGTGTTGTGATCTTAAAGTCAGTGAACTCAGTGCCTGCATAGCCAATCGCTGCATAGGCTTTAAGGTAATCTGTTACGTTGTAATTTACTTCAAACTCGAAGCCTTTCACTTCAGAGCTACCCGCATTGACTGTTTCAAGGTCAAAATTGTTTGAAGAAAGTTGTACAGAAACTTGTTGATCAGTCCAATCTGTATAGAAGAAGTTAGCATTTGCAGTTAATGCACCCTCTAACCACGTAGAGCGAATTGCTAATTCATAGTTGTCTGTATACTCAGGCTCATACTCGAATGTCACAGATTTCGCTTGGTTGATACCGACACCGCCTGAACGATACCCTTTCTGGAAAGTAAAGGTTGAGGTGATGTCGTCATTCAGATGATAACTCACGCCAATTTTAGGCAAGAAAGTATTGAAGCTGGTATCTGATAGAGCTGCCGGCTTTGAAGCGTCAGCTGCAAGACCTAGTAATAAGCTGTTGATACCAGTGATAAGCGGCACAATACCTTCATAAGGTGTACCCACATAATTAGCAGGGTTTGGCATTTTATCTTGGTTTAAAATGGTGTATTTCGCATCATTGCCATTCTTTTGCTCTTCACGGTCGAAACGTACGCCCGCTAAAATATCCCACTGATCATTGAGATGCCAAACGCCATCAGCGAAGAGTGCATAGCTCGTCACTTCTGTTTCAGTAAGAGAGTAAATTTGCGTTCTGGCAGGGTCAAAATCTGCATATTGTGCAATTACTAAGTCGGCAATTTGTGGGCTTAGTTTATATCTTGCTTGTAGCACGCTACTCGATAAACCAAGGCGAGATAAGTTATAGTTGTTTAAACCATTGCTCAGTGCTTCTCTGTCGCCATTAAAATAGTAAGCACCTGCTACGCCGCTAAAGCTCTCATAGTCAAATGTAAGCCTAAATTCTTGAGTCAATGTCTTTTCAGTATTGTCGTAGAGTGTGCTACTGCCTGTGTCGACGATTGGTGTATTCCCTAGACCCTGAGGGTAGTCCGAATCCCAGTCAAACGCTTCAAGTACATCTGAGTAAGTTGTATAAGATGAAAATGATAGCTCGCTATCAATGTCATAGCTCAAAGTTAAAGAAACAAGTTCAGTTTCGGCTTTGCGCTCTCGAGTGTCGTTATAAATTGTTGTACGGTTATCAAAGTCAACTTCACCGGCATTGGTTGTTAGGTTTGCATCACCGTAAACACGTTCTGCATTCATGTAGCTGAGCATTGCCGAGAAGTCTTCAAACCCTGCCGGCTCATATAAAAATTTTAATCGGTAGGTATGTTCTTCATTAAAATCAGAGTCAGAGTTGTCATGAAGGTTAATAACGTTACCATCGTAGCGCTTTTCTTCACCACTGAACCTAAATGACAATTCATCTTCAATCAGGCCTCCGCCAATGGCAATACCCGCTTCTTGCTGGCCATTCTGACCAATCAGTAATTTGTATTTACCTTCGTTTTCATGGCTAGGCATTTGAGTATTTAAAATAACTGCACCAGCGAGAGCATTGCGCCCCTGCAAAGTAGACTGTGGCCCACGCAATATTTCAACTTGCTGCGCATCCCATGTTGAGAACCCACCATTACGTACTAAGCCCTGTGGTAGCGGCGCGCCATCAATATATACACTTGCTAGGTAGCTATTACCACCGCCAGATACATTAAAGCCATCAATGCCTCGAATACTGAAACCATAGCTATCGCCATGGGTATTGGCGGTGTTCACCATCACATCGGTGAAGGTGTTGATCTGTTGTTGTTCGATCATCTCAGGAGTCAGTACAGCAACACTGGTGGTGGTTTCTTGCAGACTACGCGCAACTTTTTGACCTGTGACCATGATGGTTTCGATTTCTTTTTCATCACCTTGATCATCGGCAAAAACAAGTTGGCTAGATAGTGCCATAGGGATTGCAAGAGACGCACGTAGTGCAAATGAGAGCGCAGAGAGTTTCATTATTCGTCCGTATAAAGTATTTGCTCAAAAAATAGGTTGCAAATACTAACATGATCAAAATTGCAAATCATTATCATTACTGTAATTGTTGTGGGTATTTTAATCTGTTTTTTATGCTGTTCTAAGTAAGATGAGGCAATAGAATTATACTGGAGCTTTTTTAAGGTTTTGATTTATAAGGTTAAAAAATAGTTTTAAATACTTTGTATTAGCGGTTTTTGATATTAAATGTAATTATAGGTTTTGATAAAAAGAATGCATATATTCATAACTGTACCAATATATGCATTAATAAATCAGTAAAAACAGCTGTTTAGAAACTAAAGGAAAGCTGCAAACCAGTGAAATGGTTATCTTGTGCTTCCCAACCATTACCATCAATTTGCCGATAGCGTGTGTAGGCTTCGAGTTTAAGGTATTTTATGTGCACACCAATGCCTGCGCCTAGGTAAGCATCTATATCGTTGTTTGGTGCGTTATATACTGTGATACTTGAATGATTGCTGTAGCCATCTGTATCTCGTTGGTCGTGAAACATAAGCTCAAATGCATCAAACCCCAACTCACCATACGCGTAAATATCAGAGAAATAACCAAATTTAAGCCCAGTATCTAATGTGAGAAAGTCTTCGCGATAGCCTTGCTCGGTAGTCACACTGGCATTGCCTAAAGCACTGGTAAAGCCAATTCCAAAAGGGGTATGGTTGAAATAGCCAATCATTTCAAATCCAGCTGAAATGATATGATCGTCAAGTGCATTGAATTCTGATTTTGCAAATACTGAAAAATCGAAATCATCATTGGCTGCACAGGGTAAAGAGGTTAAGCCGAGTAAGAAAAGAGAAACAATGTAGCGCGTCATGCGGGGGTCCTTGCAAGTAAAACTCGTGAAATTGTAAGTTGAGTAAAAGGCACTAACTGTAAGAAAGTGTTTAAACTTTGTAAGTGTCTTAAGGCTTGTTAGGAAGTAATAGACCCTTAAATTGTTCTTTATAGCGTCTCGAAAGATTGAGTTTTTTGCCACTAATGAGTGTGATCTCGCTGTCGCCGCTTTGAATAGGGGTGATGGAACTAATGGCATCAAGTCGAACCGCGTGACTACGATGAATGCGACAAAACCCATACGGTTCAAGTTGCTCACTGAGTTTGGTAAGCGTGGCACGAAGTGGATAAACACGCCCATCAATGTGTAAATTGACATAGTTACCAGCAGATTCTAACCATTCAATATCACTGACTTTGATAATAAATTCTTTGCCGAGTTTTCTAACCAGCAGGCGTTCAAACTGCGGTTGTACAGACTCTTCGGTTTGTTGCAGTAGATGGGCCTCGCCCTTTAATTGACCGATAAGATAGTGATAGCTTTTGATCACCACAATTAAAAACACAAACCCCCATACATCTTTGCGGTATTCATACAAAAACTCATACCAGAGCAAACCAAAATCGTAGCTAGCTGCTTGGCTCCAATAAACGAGTTTGCGAAGCGCCACCATAATGCTGACGTGTAACACACTAAACACGACTGACGCGAAAAAATACAAGCCGAGAGAACGTGCTATGGCTTGAAAACTAAAAGGTTGGTATTTAAGAAGAAAAATTACACCAGGGACTAACATTAGCGTGCTTAAGGCGCTGCTATATTCCCAAACAAATGGCTCCCACAACTGAAAAGGCAGTGCGCCATCACGTTTCGCTTCCATAATGTCAGAGGTGGCATTAATGGTGTTATTGATAAAAATATAAGCCATTAATAACAGCGCACCATATTGATTTGAATAGTGTAGAAAGTGAGGTGAGCGCGCCATGTGTGATTCTCTAACTGTGAAACTAAAACCAGCTTAACAACTAACCTTGTCAGTCCCAAGTGGTTTATCCCACAATCCCACCGCTTATCCCTAGTTACTGTTTTTTAAGCACATATTAATTTTATTTCGACAATTCCTCAGAAACTATACCCAAACTACCTCAAGATGCATGATTCAGAGCGCTGCCTTCTGTTCTAGTTCAAGGAAAAGGACGCAGCGTAATGACGCGTCCTTTCCAAGTTCTTTGACGATGAAATAGGACTGAAAGCACGCTCCCTTGGGCGAGTTTGATTGGCTTTCATACTGCGTTATCAATTTTCGATTTAGAACCACTAGATCTTCAAATTGATGCCTTGTCTGACAGCCAATCAATTCTCGCTGAACCTCGTATCTTGAGGTGGTTTGGGTATATAAGACAACCAAGTTTGAGAAACTGACGGAAAAGGTATGTTCAAATCTATCGCTAAATGGTGGCAACCTGCTGCCTTTGTAAGCCACCCAACAGAACGTTTTGTTGAGTTAGACTGGCTAAGAGTGCTCGCGTTTGGTCTGTTGGTGTTCTATCACACAGGCATGTTGTATACGCAAAACTGGGGCTTTCATTTTAAAAGTAATTATTTAAGTACAGAAATAGAAAATCTGATGTTGTTTCTCTCACCTTGGCGTATGGGACTGATTTGGTTTATTTCAGGAGCCGCATTGAGTTGCCTATTACAGAAGTCGCCATTGCCTCAGTTTTTAATGATTCGAACCGTGAAAATCTTATTGCCCCTGCTGGTGGGCGTATGGTTTGTCGTGCCTATTCAATTGTATGCGCAAATGCAGCAAGAAGTTGGTTTAACGCTTAGCTATGTTGAGTTTTACATCGCATTTTTTGACCTATCTCACCCGCTATTTGCACAGTATCAGGCGGGCATTTGGCCTCATGTCGATGTGAATCACCTTTGGTACTTACGTTCATTATGGCAATTCACCTTGTTGCTGGTACTGATGTTACCTGTACTGCAAAGCTGCTGGTTACATAAGGGAATCGAGCGTTTTTTACAGTGCCCTGTACTTTGGGTGTATTTAGGTTTACTGGTGCCGCTTTGCGTTTTGAAACTCTCATGGCCGAGTGATACGTTTCGCTACCCTATGGGCTTCATTTTTTTACTCTATGGCTTTTTATTGGTTCATCACAGAGCGTTTTTTGCATCGTTGGTTCAGCACTGGCATATTCTGCTCGGTTTTTTTGTTTTAGGTTATCTAGGTGTAGTTTGGGGGTATCAGAGTATTTGGCTAGACAGTCAAAGCGTGCAATGGCAGATCACCAGTATGGATATGTTCTATACCGCACAAAGGTTATTAGGCGTGATGACCATGCTGGCATTGGCTATGCGTTTTTTAACTCGTTCTCACCCTATTTTAAATAAGCTCAATGGTTGGGTGTTTCCATTTTATATTTTTCATCAAAGTGTGATCATCGGCTTAGCTTATTACTTTAGTCCATTACAGTTAGGCCCTTGGTTAGAGCCTACCCTTATTATTCTGCTGACGTTTGGACTGTGTGCGCTAGCTTGTTGGGGGTTGAGTTATATCGCTTTGCTTAGACCGCTATTTGGCATGAAAGTAATTGGTAATTACGACAAAGCGTCGCTGTACACAGGCTATACCTTAGCTTTGTTTTTGCTTATGCCTTTGCTCTTTAACTTACTTTTTAGTTGGCGGTATATGTTATGAGAAGGCTCATCCAAATACGCACCTAAAACAAGCGCCTTGCTCCCGTTGGATGTAAATTAAATCTCCACATGGTTCAACATAATTTGTCTTGAAAGGCTTAAACCGATGCCTGAACCTTTTTGCTTGGTGGTAAAGTCTCAGGCATAGACACGAACATCATCCAAATACGCATCTAAAGCAAGTGCCTTGCTCCCGTTGGATGTAAATTAAATCTCCACATGGTTCAACATAATTTGTCTTGAAAGGCTTAAACCGATGCCTGAACCTTTTTGCTTGGTGGTAAAGTCTCAGGCATAGACACGAACATCATCCAAATACGCATCTAAAACAGGCGCCTTGTTCTCGTTGAATATAAATTAAATCTCCACCATGGTTTAACATGATTTGTCGAGATAAACTCAAGCCAATGCCTGAGCCTTTTTGCTTGGTAGTAAAAAACGGTACGAACATCATATCGACCACATGCTCTGCTACGCCCGGGCCGTTATCACTGACTTCAACATAGTGCTGGCCTGCTTCATTACAGCCTGTTTTTAATTGCACGCTTGCTGAAGTGTCGCTGCTG
Source organism: Pseudoalteromonas phenolica (assembly GCF_001444405.1). Taxonomy (NCBI): domain Bacteria; kingdom Pseudomonadati; phylum Pseudomonadota; class Gammaproteobacteria; order Alteromonadales; family Pseudoalteromonadaceae; genus Pseudoalteromonas; species Pseudoalteromonas phenolica. Next base: position 3,761,670 of record NZ_CP013187.1, on the reverse strand, counting down.
TTTTGTTGCACGGCTTCAATGGCATTCTTGGTTAAGTTAATAAGTACTTGCTCTACTTGTGCGCTATCTAACATAGTTAATTGAGAATGCGACACGTCCAGTTGTAAATCAATCTTGGCTGCGCTACAAGTTTGTTGATGAAGCTGAAATACGCCTTCAACTAATGGCGCGAGTTGCTCAGGATTAAGCGTGGGTGCAGGTAAATTACTGACTTCTCTAAAGCGACCGATAAAGTCACCTAAATATTCGGTGCGTTTTGCCAGCGTTTTTAACGCCATAGCCAAATCGTCTTTGTCTTCTTCATCATCAAAGGAGAGTGTTTCTGGTAAAAGGCTTTCACAGCTTTGTGCAATGGAAGCGAGTGGCGTGATGGAGTTGGCAACTTCATGGGTGAGCACTTTGGTAAGCCGCTTATAGGCTTGTTGCTCTTTGTTTTGTAAGGCATCACGAATTGAGTGCAGGGTAATAATTTTGCGGATCTTGCCTTGAATATGGGCGACACTTACTTGTATAGACAAGGTGTCTTGCTGTTCACCATATTGCCAATTAGCAATGGTTTTGAGGCTGCGGTCACAACTTTCGACTAAAGGCGCGATATGCGCCAAATCATTACAGTGGCGAACTGCTTTGCCGAGTAATTTAGCAACGGCAGGGTTTGATTCGATCACGTCACCTGTGTCATCACACACCACGACGGCTAAATCAATATGGACTAATAAGGCCTGTAAAAAGTGCGCCTGTTGCTCGGCATTAAAGCGTGCACTCTGAATGTTTTCTTTGATCTCTTCAAGGTGGCTATGCATAGGGTGGTGTTTACTTAACCCCAGAGAGCTATCGCCATTCGCCAAAGACTTTAAAACAAAACTCATGTGTTTGTTTTGTTTGTTAAATTGAGAAATAAGCGAAAACAAAGTCGCACACGAAAATAAGCTTAAAAGCAGTAAACTCGCTGAAAATCCAACTTGTATATACAGGTATGCACTGGTGGTGATCAGCACGCAAAGTAACAAGATGGTGGCAAAAAATATCGTTGTAGGGTGCTTCGTAAAATAACTCAAAATACTCAGCTCCGGCTATAAGTCGTACTTTTCGAGGCGGCGATACATGGCGCCACGGGTTAACCCAAGCGCTTTGGCCGCCTGCGAGACATTGCCCTGATAGTGCTTTAATGCCGCGCGCACAGTGCGGTGTTCGAGCTCTTCAAGGTTAAAGGTGTCTGCATTGACCAATTGATCGCTCTCGCTTTGTGCACTATCAGCTTGGCTTGGTTGTGCGGTGGTCGTTACTTGGCCAACCACAGTGCTGATATCGAGTAGCTCACCTTCACTTAAGATCACAGCGCGCTCTATGGCATGGGCCAGCTCTCGCACGTTACCCGGCCAAGCGTAGGCACTCAAGGTTTGCAAATCGGTGTCACTGACACTTAATGTGCGTTTGTATTTGTGGCAGAAGTGCTCGAGGTAATAATTCACTAATAAGGGAATATCTTCACTGCGCTCACGTAGCGGTGGTAAACGGATCTCAATGGTGTTGATACGGTAAAGTAAATCTTGTCTAAAACGCCCTTCGTCTACGGCTTGTTGTAAATTATCGTTGGTGGCACAAATGAGGCGAATGTTCACATCTATGGCTTTATTGCCGCCAACAGGGGTGACTTGGCGGTTTTGTAGCGCGGCTAATAAGGTGGTTTGCTGGCTCAGTGGCAAGTTGCCAAGTTCATCTAAAAATAGGCTGCCTTCGTTGGCGAGCTCAAAGCGGCCTACCTTATCTGCTTTGGCATCGGTGAATGCGCCTTTCTTATGACCGAACAGTTCACTTTCAAATAAGTTGTCAGCAATTGCGCCCATATCTAAGCTAATTAGTGCATTTTCGCGACGTAAGCTGGCTTGATGAATGGCATGTGCAGCGAGTTCTTTACCTGTACCACTCTCGCCTGTGATTAAAATATTGGCATCGGTTAACGCCGCTTTTTCTATGGTGCTAAATACTTGCTGCATGGCTGCACTTTGACCTAAAAAGTCGAAATTTTTACCACCTGCGCCTTGGTTCAGCGCTTGGTTTAGCCCTTGTGTTTGGCGAGTCAGTTGACCCACTTTCTGTTTGTCCTGAGCGTGTGCATAGGCAGCAGCGACCGCACCTAAGAGTTGGTCGTTTTGCCATGGCTTGGCAACAAAATCTGCAGCGCCAGCCTTAATGGCATCAACGGCTAATTGAATATCGCCATACGCAGTCATCAGCAGCACTGCAATGCTGGGGTCTTGCTCAACGACTTTCTTTAACCAGTAAAACCCTTCTTTACCGCTTATGGCGTCTTGGCTGAAGTTCATATCGAGTAAGATCACATCAATAGGCTGCGTTTTTACGATTTCTTCAATATCAAAGGGGTTATCTGTGGTGTGTACTTTTTGATAGTACTTTTTTAGTAGCAGTTTAGCTGCGATTAAAATATCGGTGTTGTCGTCGACAATTAAAATGTGTCCAGCTTGTTTGGCTGTTTGCGTCATGGTCCTTGCCTTTGCCTATTTTTGGCTTCTTTTTATTCTTTTTAGCCTACCTCATTTAGTGACAGTGCGTCTATTAATGTGTTCATAAATGGACACATCGCGGTTTTCGATGTGTTCTGTTTCCGGACACTCTAATTATTTCTGAAAATACAAATCTTTGTAAGTTCCTGATTTTTAATTATTTAAAAGTTGGCATAGTGTTTGATTTATCTCTGCCATATTCGGACTTAGTTGTCGAAACGAACATCGACCAAACTCTCAACGATTTAGAGGTGTGCTATGGATAAGAAAATTGAACGTTCAGGATTACAAAAACATCTTAAGAAAGCGGTTGCCGCGGGTGTGCTGCTGAGCATTGCTGCTGCAGCGTTTGCATTTACAGACTCGTCATCGGGTCGCAGTCAAAACTTATCTCTAAGCAGTGTCACCATTAATGCGGTTGAGCAGGGCGCGTTTGTCGATGCGTTAAGCCTTCGAGGTCAGGTTGTGCCAAAAACCACTATTTACTTAGACACGATTGCGGGTGGACAAGTTGAAGAACGTTTGGTTGAACAGGGTACTTATGTGACTAAAGGTCAGCCTTTAGTGCGTTTGAGTAACACCAGCTTACAGTTAGACGTAATGAGCCGCGAAGCGCAGGTCACTGAGCAGCTTAACTTCTTACGCAATACACAAATGAACATGGAAACCAGTCGTTTGAATCTGCGTCGTGATTTATTAGAAATCGATCTACAAATTACCCATTTAGAACGTCGTTATAAGCAATCTAAGCCACTGGTTGAGCGTGGGGTATTAGCCCAAGATAGACTTTCTGAAATTTCAGAAGATTTAGCTTACTACAAAGCGAGAAAAGAGCTGACCTTAGAGCGTCAAAAGCAAGAAAACTCAATTCGTAAGGTGCAAGTCGAGCAGCTAGAAGATAGCGCCGAAATGCTACAGAAAAACTTACAGTTTGCCCGTGCAAACTTAGATAACTTATTAATAAAAGCGCCTGTGTCGGGTTACTTAAGTGAACTTGATGTAGAAATGGGTGAATCAAAAAATCGCGGCGCACGCCTAGGCCAAATCGATATTCCAAATGAATACAAATTAGTCGTGCGCTTAGATGAATTCTACTTAAACCAAGTTCAAAAGGGTATGGACGTCAACGTGCACTTAGATGGCGGCAGCGTGATGGCAAAAGTGAGCAAAATCGACAGCCGAGTGACCCAGTCACAGTTTCAGGTTGAAGTAGCGTTACCAAGTGGCCAACAAGATATTAAACGTGGCCAAAGCATTGATGTTGAATTGATGTTAGGTGGCAACAAAGACAACGCATTATTACTAAAACGTGGCGCATTCTTTACCAGTTCAGGCGGTAATTGGGTGTACGTACTATCAAGCGATGGCACAACCGCAGAGCGTCGCACCATTCGTTTAGGCAAGAAAAATCAAAATTATTACGAAGTGCTCGATGGTTTAAATGTGGGTGAGCAAGTGATCACCTCAGGCTACAGCAACTTTGATAAAGCACAGACATTAAAATTTTAAGGACCAGACCCATGATCAAATTAACTAACTTAAATCGCGTATTCCGTACTCAAGACGTTGAAACAACCGCTTTAAACGACATTAATTTAACTGTAGAGCAAGGCGAGTTCGTTGCCATCATGGGCCCTTCAGGCTGTGGTAAGTCAACGCTGCTGTCTATTTTAGGTATGTTGGACTCACCGAGCTCAGGCAATTTTGATTTCGATGGCACCGACATCGCGGGTTACAGCGAAAAGCAGCTATCACAATTACGTAAAGCCTCAATTGGCTTTGTATTCCAAAGCTTTAATCTGATTGATGAACTTACGGTTTTCGAAAATGTTGAGCTGCCACTGCAATATCAAAACATCTCAAAAAGTGAGCGTAAACAGCGTGTTGAAGCCATTTTAAAGCGTGTTTCTATCGATCACCGTGCCGATCATTTACCGCAGCAACTATCAGGCGGTCAGCAACAGCGTGTGGCAGTTGCCCGTGCTTTAGTTATCAATCCAAAGCTGGTTTTAGCCGATGAACCAACCGGTAACCTAGATTCTAAAAACGGTGAAGAAGTGATGGCCATGCTGCGCGAACTAAACCGCGAAGGCACAACGGTGATCATGGTAACTCACTCAGAAAAAGAAGGCGCGTATGCTGACCGTTTAGTACGTCTATTAGACGGTCAGATTATGTTAGACAAAGCCAATAGTGTATCTCAAGGACTTGAAAGCGAGGTTGCATAGTTATGATAGTTAATTACTTAATCACGGCACTTCGTGCCTTTAAGCAACAAAAACAGCATTTTTTATTAAATGTGATTGGCTTGAGTGTGGGTCTTGCTGCCGCAATTTTAGTGGCACTGTTTGCGAAAAATGAGCTGTCGTTCGATCAGCACCAGCCTAATGCAGATCGTGTTTATCGTGTGGCTCAAGATTACTCAAGACTGGGTTTGAGTACCATCCCTATTTATAATTATACACGGGGCACACAAGCATTAGATTTTAGCCAAGTAGAAGATGTATTTGCGCTAAAAATGGTGGAGTTTACTCGTGAAGCTGAAGTAGATGTGAAGCACAATAATCAAGGGTTTAAGCTTAATAATCTCTATGCTGCAACCGCGAATATTGAAGACTTTATTGCCATGGATGTGCTTGCTGGAAACATCAAAGAAGCCATGAGTACACCTAATAGCTTAGCGTTGAGCGAATCTGAAGCGCTTCGCATTTTCGGTACTGTGAATGTCGTTGGTGAGACCTTAAACCATGCAAAAGGCAGTTATACAGTGAAAGCGGTTTTTGCCGACTTACCAGATAACACACATTTTGGTTTTCAAGCTTTAGTGTATGCAGAGCATATTTCTGAAAACCTATTTCAATCGTCTCATTATGTTTATTTAAAATTGACAGCTGGCACTGATATTTCAGCGCTAGAAAAGCAATTGACTGAGCAGGCATTTACCGGTGATTTTAAAGGTAAGATGTTTGTTGAGCTACACCCTTTACTCGATTTACATTTAACCGCTAAATCTCCATTTGAGATGAAAGCGGGTGGTACTAAGCAAGTGGTAACCATCTGTGTTGGCTTAAGTATTTTACTTGTTTTGATTGCGAGTTTTAACTTTATCAATATGACTGTTGCGCAATCGACGAAGCGTGCGAAAGAAGTGGGCGTTCGTAAAGCACTAGGCGCGAGCAAAACCCAGTTAGTAAGCCAGTTTTTGTCTGAATCTGTGTTAGTTGCAGTGTTGTCTATGGTGTTAGCTTGTGTGTTAGTTGAATTGGTTATGCCAAGCTTTAATAGTCTAGTCGATCGTGAATTAGTGCTTAACTATGTATCAAGCTTTGGTGCGGGTATTGCAATTGTCGCGATTGCGGTTGGTGTATTGGCAGGCTTATACCCAGCGTTCTTCATTTCATCATTCAGTGCCAAACGCGTATTAAGTGGTGATCTACAGCGCGGCAGTACTGCGATTTGGGTTCGTAAAAGCTTACTTACCTTTCAAGCCTCTTTGGCAATAGGGTTGATTATTGGCTCTGCTACATTACTTCAGCAATTATCGCATTTACAAAACCTACCACTAGGCTACCAAACTGCACAGCGTCTGGTTATTTCTGAAGTGCCAGTTGGAGAGGTGTTTACTCAACAGCCTAGTGCGGTCGTCAATAAGTTACTTGCGATTGAAGGAGTGCAACATCTGGGCGTTATCGACACGCAATTGACTCGCTCAATCAATAATACGCTTAGACCAACATGGCCAAACGGCGAAGAGTCTGGCGGCATAACTCCAGTGGTTGGTACTAGTTTTGAAGTTGTTAAAAGCCTAGGCTTAGAATTACTTGCTGGGCGTGACTTTAGTCGTGAATTTGCTGGTGATTGGGCGAACAGAGTTGATGGCATCACATATGTTGGCACAATTGTAACTGAAACGGTGGCAAAGCAAGCAGGCTTTACCAATGTTGCCGATATTTTAGGTAAATCAATCAAAGATATAGGTCGTAATGTTGATATGCGCGTGATTGGAGTCGTTGCTGATGTAAAAATCGGTAATGCACAAAATGCCAATACAGACATCATGTTCCTGCTTGGCTTCAATTACTTAAATCCTACCTCAGAAGTGGTGTTAACGGTAAACCCACAAAATGTATTGAGTATTCGACAGCAAGCCGCTGAGATTTTAGCGCAGCACGCTAACGTGTTTGAACCGAAGATCAACTTACTATCTGACAGTTATAAAGCGGTGTTAAAAGGCGATGAGCGTATCTCTCAAGTGGTGCTTATTTTTACAGGTCTTGCGGTGTTCTTAACTTGTTTAGGCACGTTTGGTTTGGCGTCATTCTCTGCGGCGCGTCGTCAAAAAGAAGTGGCGGTGCGCAAAGTGCTAGGCGCATCACGTATCAGTATTGTGAACATCTTAGCGAAAGAGTTCTTAGTGTTAGTCGGTGTGAGTATCGCCATTGCCTACCCAGTAACTTATTTACTGGTTGGTGACTGGTTAGCCAACTTTAACGACCGCATCGACCAAGCTGTTTGGGTATATGGTATTGCTGCTGTAGTGGTTGCAGGTATCACTTGGGTCACTGTGGCAAGCTTAGCATTCAAAGCCGCCAGTACGCGTCCTTCGTTAATTCTACGATATGAATAAATTGAGTTTCTAGCCAAAGCTATGGTCTATCGGTGTAACTGATAGGCCATTTTTGGGTGAGAGCAAGATCTAATGGGTGAGATATGTTGATATCACATGTAACAACAGCATTTCGAGTATTTAAGCAACATAAGTTGTACTCGTTATTGAATGTTTTTGGGTTAAGTATTGGCTTGGCGGCTGCACTTCTGGTGGCATTATTTGCTGAGTATGAATTGTCGTTTGATGAGATGCAGCCCGATCATCAGCAAGTATATCGTTTGCATGTTGATGTGAATGTACCAGGGTTAGAAGAAATTCCACTGACTATGGTGAACATAGCGCAAACTTTAACAACACGAAGTGATGTTGCCGATCTTTTTATACTCGCCGATGTGGTTGATAGTGACTTGTTATCTGAGCATATCAAAATTGCTGATCAGGCATTTAAGCTAAACAACCTGTACGGTACAGCCAAGAATATTCGTGATTTTGTAAATATCTCTGTGATTTTAGGCGACCTTGAAGCGGCTCTTTCAGCACCTCAGCAGATTGCTTTGAGTCGCAGTGAAGCAGAGCGACTATTTGGCAGTGCAGAAGGTGCACTCGAGCAAACGATACTGATCGAGGCAAAACGCTTTACCGTTAAAGCTATTTTTGAAGACTTACCTGATAATAGTCACTTTTTGTTTCACGCTTTAGTGCCCATCGATTTCACAGAACATAGCGACATTTCTAGCTATATCTACCTCAAAACTCAACAACATGCTGACTTAAAATCGATAGAAAAGCAGTTAGCTGATCGACTCATTGAAAAATACCAACTCAAAAACAGTCAGCTTGAATATCGTTTAGTGCCTATGCGAGAGGTTTACTTTAAAGCCCATTCGCCATTTGAGTTAAAAACGGGCGGTTCTGCTTTTTTAGTCACGTTGAGTGTGGCACTGAGTGTTTTATTACTCGCCATTGCCGCAGCCAATTACATCAATATAGCGGTGTCGCAATTGCTGTATCGCAGCAAAGAGATCGCCATGCGTAAGACTTTGGGGGCGAGCAAGCGTCAGCTCATAGCCCAATTCTTGTTAGAAGCCTTATTGATGGTGATGTGTGCCGCATTACTTGCGGTGTGTTGGGTTGAACTGCTTTTGCCAAGCTTTAGTGACTTTGCAAATCGACCGCTTGACTTAGTGTGGGGAGTTTCAGAGTTTGCGGTGATCATGGCTATAACCATTTTATTAGCAATTATTTCAGGTGCTTACCCTGCACATTGTGTCGCACGCGCGCCGCTAAACACCCTGCTTGCTGGGCAATTAAAAGCAGGCCAACTGGTGCGAAAAGGACTATTGGTCTTTCAGTCTGCGATGGCAATGGCCTTGATTGTTTGTACTTTGGTGAGTTTACAGCAGCTGTCGTTCTTACAAAGCTTGTCGGTAGGCTATGACACTACTGATCGCATCGTGATACACGATTTAAGCAGCAAGCAATTGATGGCAAAAGAGCATGCAATACTCAATGAAATCCGTGCGCTGCCAGGCGTTACTCAAGTGACAACAACCGATACTGACTTAACCGACAGCATTTTAGAAAGCTTTTACTTCCGTTGGCCAAACGGTTATGAAGAAAGTGAACTGCCACCGACCATAGGCACAGGCTTTCATGCCGTCGAAACCTTGGGTTTAACACTACTCGCTGGCCGAGACTTTTTACCAGAATTTCAGAGCGATTGGCTGCACTATGTCAATGAAGCCGCAGGTGAGCAATCAGATGAAGAAGCACCTCAGGCAATGGCTATTTTGGTGACCGAACAAATGGCCAAACGCGCAGGCTATGACAATGTGAGTGAAGTGGTGGGACTGCAAGTTCAGGGTCTTTATCGCAATATTAATGCAACTATTGTCGGTGTGGTAAAAGACATCAAAGTGGGGTCGGCAAAAGATGATTGGCTGCCTGTGTCATTTTCAGCAGGATATAGCTCGCAATCAACGGTTAGATTAGTTGTGCGTACCGAGCAAGCAAACTTTCCTAAGTTACTTAATCAGTTACGCCAGCTTCTAAGACAGTTTAATTTAACCGCCGATCCGCAATTTAGCTTAATGCAGCAAGACTTGGCTAAGGTTTATCGCGTCGAGCAAGACTTATTTGTGCTTATTCGAAACTTCTCTGTGCTGGCTATGCTTTTAAGTTGTTTAGGCTTATTTGGACTCGCGGCATTTGCTGCAAAACGTCAGCAAAAACAATTAGCAATACGAAAGGTGCTTGGTGCAACACGCATCAGTTTAGTGAATCTGATCGCTCGCGAGTTTTTAAGCATAGTGCTTGCAGCAGCGGTAATCGCCTTACCATTTGCTTATTGGCTCATGAACAACTGGCTGCAAGACTTTAACGACCGTATTGAGCAAACCATGTGGGTATATGGCTTGGCTGGTCTATTAGTGGCTGTGTTCACTTGGCTTACTGTTGCAGCGTTGGCATTGAAAGCGGCCAGTGCACGCCCATCAGAAATCTTACGTTATGAATAACAAGGTTGAGTAAAAAGTGAACAAAAGCTGCGTTTGCTTCGTTTAATAACTACACTCAAATAATACTTGTTGGTCAGAGGTGAGTCATGCAAGCAACCGAATTGAAAATGCAGTTTGAAGAGCAAAACCTAGTCGCCGTTATTTTAAGTTATGCCGACTCTAATCATTACCTTGCGGGTGGCGTTGATACGCAAGGTAATTATTACTTACTAGAGGATAGAAAGGGTGGCACTGAAACCTTTAACTCAATGCGCGAAGCCGAAGTGACTTTGGCAGAACTTGGCGCTGAAAGTGCGATTTTTGAAATGGAAACTGCCTATGACGAGATGATTGGTAACGCTAAAAGTGAGCGTTGCAAAATGATGGTGCATTTAACCCATTAACTGGGATCCATTAATTGGAACCCATTAACAGGGATCCATTAATTGGGATCTAATAACCGAATTAAACAGTATAAACATTACTTTGTACCTATTTCCTACTCGATGGCTTACTGATTTTTATGCCCAAGTAAGCCATTTTTCCCTAAAACACATCATTTTTTACTTCATATTGAATTTTTTATTACTAGAATAAAAATCGATCAATTAAAACTTGCTCAATAGTAAAGGTTTCGTTTAAACTTTCGTAAAAGTTACGAAACGAAACTTATCAACCTGCAAAGATCACGGATTATGACCAAACGCAACACGCAACAACGTCGCCATACCATTCTTGCTCGTGTGAATCAGCACGGTGAAGTGAGTGTCGAAGCACTTGCTTTAGAATTTGAAACTTCAGAAGTTACGATCCGAAAGGATTTAACCGCTCTTGAAAAGAGTGGCTTATTATTGCGTCGCTATGGTGGTGCGATTGCATTACCAAAAGAAATCGTGACAAAAGGCGATGAAAAACGCGATACGCTTCGCAAAATGGCAATTGCAAAAGCCGCTTCAGCGTTGATAAAGGATCATAACCGCATCATTATCGATAGCGGCCGTACAACGGCAGCGATGATCCCAGAGTTGTCTAAGAAGCGCGGTTTGGTGGTCATGACCAATGCGATGAATATCGCTAATCGTTTGTTATCTTTAGAAAATGAGCCAACTCTTTTGATGACCGGAGGAACGTGGGATCCACATTCGGAGTCATTTCAAGGGCAGGTGGCAGAGCAAGTTTTACGTTCGTACGATTTTGACCAGTTATTTATCGGTGCTGATGGCATCGATGTTGAAAGAGGTACGACTACATTCAACGAATTAGTGGGCTTGAGCCAAGTGATGGCCGAGTCAGCACGAGAAGTGATCGTGCTGGTGGAGTCAGAAAAAATTGGCCGCAAGATCCCAAATTTAGAACTGCCATGGCAGCAAGTAACCACCTTGATCACCGACAACCTCCTTGCAGATGATACACGCAAGGCGATCGAGGCAAAAGGCGTACAGCTGATCTGTGCAGAGGCTTAGTAAATTCAGACGACAACACCTGAATTTACTAATCATTATGACAACAACCCAATTAGTCTGATGACGTGCAAATAATTCAACTACTTATCAGTGGCTGAATTATGTACATCAACTAAATTTATACTCAAGCTACTTGGAATTACAGCCAATTTTGCTGTTCTTTAAAGTATGAGAGTAACGGGTAAACAACATGCAAAAATGGAGCAACTATGTGTGGCATTGTTGGGGCGGTAGCAGAACGTCCAGTAAATAAAATCCTAATCGAAGGCCTTAAGCGTCTTGAGTACCGTGGCTATGACTCAGCGGGTGTAGCACTGAGCTTAAGCGGCGAATTAAACACAGTTAAAGCTGTGGGCAAAGTTGCCAACCTAGATACAGCATTAACAGATGCGGGTGTTAAAGGTACAACAGGTATTGCACATACACGCTGGGCAACACACGGTGGTGTTACAGAGGCAAACGCGCACCCGCACATCTCAAGTGACGAAATTGCGTTAGTGCATAACGGCATTATCGAAAACCATTCACAGCTTCGTGACGCACTAAAAGGTGACGGCTACGAATTTTTATCTGAAACCGACACAGAAGTGATGGTGCACTTAATCCATCAGCTTCGTCAGCAGCATTCAACGCTATTAGAGGCTGTACAGGCTGCGGTTAAACAGCTTGAAGGTGCGTACGGTACAGTCGTGTTCGACAAAGCAAACGACAACGAAATCATTGTTGCGCGTTCTGGTAGCCCACTGGTAATTGGTTTAGGTCTTGGCGAAAACTTTATTGCCTCTGACCAACTAGCACTTCTTCCTGTAACACGTAGTTTTATCTTCCTAGAAGAAGGCGACGTAGCGCGCATTACCCGTGAAACGGTTGAAATCTTCGATAAAGATGGCAACCCAGTTGAGCGTGAAGTGGTTGAATCAAACATCACGCAAGATGCATCGGGCAAAGGTGAATACCGTCACTACATGCTAAAAGAAATTTACGAGCAGCCAATGGCGGTTCGTAATACCCTTGAAGGTCGTCTGGTAGATGACACAGTTGCCATTGACGCGTTTGGCGACAGCGCGCAACAAATATTTAAAGATGTGAAGCATGTTCAGATCATCGCATGTGGTACGTCTTACCATTCAGGTATGGTTGCCCGCTACTGGTTAGAACAATTTGCTGGCGTAAGCTGTAACGTTGAGATTGCTTCTGAGTTCCGTTACCGCGAGTCTTTCGTTCACGAAAACAGCCTACTTGTGACGATTTCACAATCAGGTGAAACGGCTGATACATTAGCAGCACTTCGTCTTGCTAAAGAGCAAGGCTACATGGCTTCAATGACTATCTGTAACGTGCCGGGTTCTTCGCTAGTGCGTGAATCAGACTTAGCATTCATGACTAAAGCGGGCGCTGAAATTGGCGTTGCTTCAACTAAAGCTTTCACCACTCAGCTAGTTGGTTTGTTAATGCTTACAGCCTCTATCGCGCAAGAGAAAGGTCGTGATCAGAGCGTGATAGTGAATGCGATTAAGACGCTACCAAGTAAGCTTGAAGAAGCGCTTAGCATGGCTGAAGGCATCGAAGGCTTAGCGGAAGAGTTTGCCGATAAACACCACTCACTATTCTTAGGTCGTGGTTCACAATATCCTATCGCGATGGAAGGTGCCCTAAAACTGAAAGAAATCTCATACATTCACGCTGAAGCTTACGCGGCAGGTGAACTTAAGCACGGTCCTTTAGCGCTTATCGACGCAGACATGCCAATCATTGTGGTTGCACCAAACAACGAATTACTTGAAAAGCTTAAGTCGAATGTTGAAGAAGTGCGCGCACGCGGCGGTATCATTTACGTATTCGCAGACAAAGACACCGCGTTTGAGTCTGACGACACGATGCGTGTAATGAACGTAAACCACGTAGAAGACGTGATTGCGCCAGTGGTTTACACAATTCCACTACAATTACTTTCTTACTACGTCGCGGTTATCAAGGGTACTGACGTTGACCAACCTCGTAACCTTGCAAAATCGGTAACGGTTGAGTAATTAAAGAATTTTAGGGGGACATGTGTCCCCTCGAAATCAAGACACTAAAGGTGCGTTAAGCGCCTTTTTTATGCTTATTCAAAATCAAAACAGCTTATAACCTACTTCCTTTCATTGGCTTCTTAACTGTGTATCCTTAAAACACAAAGAAAAACTTATTCAATAAATACAATACTCTATAAGTAACCCCTCTATTAATTCGAATCGTAAGTTTGTGGTGGTGCGCACTTAATAAGACAGTATTAGCAACAATCAGGCACAATTCATCAAAACGTCAGGCTTTTTGTATTTGAGCTGCTAGTTTTGGTGGTTCTTAAATTACCATTAAGGACAAATCATGAAGCCGAATTTAACTTTACTTACAATATTATTTTTAAGCCTAAGCGGTAGTGTTTTTAGCCATACACAAGACACACCCCATGTAAAAGAAAATGCGTATTTTGGTGAGTGTCCGCCGGGTTTAGTACCTAAAGTCTTTGAGCCCAAAATTGTTTCACCAAATGGGGAGTTTGAAAGCGGTACATTCACGCCCGATATGAAATCGTATTACTTCACTAGAGCGATTGGCGAAGACAAAAAGCGAGGCTTCTTTGTTATCCATAAAGAAAATAATCAGTGGGGAAAGGTGTCAGAAACCGATCTACGTTGGCCTCAGTTTTCTTACGATGGCAGCAAAATGTTCATCGGTAAAATGTATAGAGAACGCGATGGCAATGGCTGGTCTGAGCTTAAAAGCCCTGGCGCGTTCATAAAACATATGGCCCATGGCAGATCGGTTTCTGCGAGTGGCACTTATTACTTTACCGGATATAAAAAGCGAGGTGTTGTTGGCGCTTTGTATTACTCTCGACTTATCAACGGGGAGTATGAAGAGCCTATCAAGTTAAGAGACGATATGAATCAAGGAGAATACATAGCGGGTTCCATGATAGCGCCCGATGAGTCTTATTTGATTTGGAGTGTGCAACGAGCTGAGGGTTTTGGGCAATCTGATCTCTATATTAGTTTTAAAGAACAAAATGGCACTTGGTCGAAAGTTATAAACATGGGAGCAACAATTAATACAGAAAAACAGGAAAGCTCCCCTCAATTATCACCTGATGGAAAATATTTTTTCTTTATTCGAGGCGATTGGCATGTGAATGGAAGCGGCAAACGTGTTTATGAAGGAAAACAACATTGGGTAGATATCCAGGTGATTAAAAACTTAAGACTAAAAAGTGAGTTTACTTAATTATCTTGTGTCAACAAACAAAGGCGCATTTGGCGTCTTTTGATTAATATCTATAGGGCACGTGGCCGCTCAACGAGTATGCTTACTCACGAGTTACATGGTAAGTAACCAAGTGACAAACTGCTTAGCTTCTAATGTATTGCTAAGGCTTACTTTTCTGAAATTTGAATGATCTTTATAAACAACATTTTGTTTGTTTACAGAGATCGATGAAATCGGTGGTGTGGCTTCAATATTTGAGCCATTAAATCTATGTGTCATATTTTTCTTAAATGGTATTAATGGTTTTCTTTGAAAGTAGATAGTATCGAGTCTTGATTTAACTAATTTAAAAATACTATTACTTAACAGGCATGCTAGGTTATAAGCTAGCTGGTTTTTCAGGGTATTTCTGATGCGCTTTAATTTAAGCTTCCATGTTGATATTTAATTATATAAATCAAAATGGAACATAAATATAAAGGCGAAAACGAGGCGTTACTTCTGTCTCTCCACAAAGCGTTTAACATTAGCGCTAAGCTTATCGCATTTACTTTTCTGAGCGTTATATTCAGTTGAGCCTTCTTCAAGCGCTTCAAGTATCTCTTGCTCTTGGCGGTATTCGCCAACTAACTGAGCCAGCTTATCTTCGAAACTCACTCTTTTCGTTTTTTTACTATTACTTCGGTTTGTCTTACGCATGGTACATGTAACCCGTGGTTCTGATTATTTACTTACTACTTAGTTTTGATGTCTTTAATCGTATTGCTAAAAATTATTTTATTCTTTATTAAATCAATGGTTTGATTTAAAAATAATCGCAGTCAGTTCGTTGCAAGAGGTGATTTTAGAAGTGCTTTAAAGCTAAGTACTTAAAATGTGAGGTGCTTTTAATGTAAAAGCACCTTAGCAAATAAAGCTTACGCGAGTGTAACGCTATTTGCTTGAGGGCCTTTAGCGCCCTTTTCGATATTGAAAGCAACACTTTGACCTTCAGTCAGAGTTTTAAAACCTTCAATTTCGATTGATTTGAAATGAACAAAAACATCTTGGCTACCATTATCAGGTGCGATAAAACCAAAACCTTTTAATTCATTAAACCATTTTACTTTACCAGTTGTCTTATTTGACATATATGCCTCTATCTACGAGTGAATATTTTGAAAAGCTACTAATTCTGTAATGTAGGAAAAAAATCGCAGGGTATATATGACGAACTGAATCGAAAAGAAACTGAGAAGAATTTGAACTAAATATATTTAATTAATAGCTCGCTGTTTGAGCTAAGGTCACTATACAGTAAAAGAAACTAATAGATAGCTATTTATTTTTTATTTTTATATGTTCATTAAAAACAATAACTAAAAGTTATATCTCTAACAGGCTGATTGCGAGTATGTCGTGCTCAGTGGCTGATGGCCTTGTTTAGCCTTATTTTTGCTCTGTTGCCAGATTCATTTCTCTTCCTCATTAATATTTATTTCAAATGATTGATGTAGCCTCAAAATCTAAAAAATGCACAAATAAAGAATATTAATTCTTTATTTGTGCATAATAATTCTTTAAAGTTGTAGCCAATATCCATTTATGGTTGAACAAAGGTAAGCAGCAAGTGCGTACAACTGAACTCGTAGACGGTTTTCGTCAATCAACGCCTTATGTAAATGCGCATAGAGGTAAAACATTCGTAATTATGCTGGGTGGAGAAGCGATCGATCAGCCTGGTTGCCGTAGTATTATTAATGATATTGCGTTACTGACGAGTCTCGGTATCAAGATTGTATTGGTATTTGGCGCGCGGCCTCAAATTAATGATGCTCTGTGTGATGCTGGCATAATTACCCAGTTTCATAATGATGTACGGGTAACCAACAATGAGTCACTCAAGGTTATTAAGCAAGTTGCAGGCGCTATGCAGCTCGATATCACTGCGCGTTTGTCTAAATCATTAAGCAGCACCCCTATGTCGGGTTCTAACCTTAATGTGGTCAGTGGTAACTTTGTTATCTCTCAACCGTTGGGCATTGATAATGGTGTCGACTATCACCATTCAGGTAAAGTTCGTCGTATTGACGTAGATGGAATTCGCCATCAGTTGAACAATAACAGTATTGTATTACTTGGCCCGATCACCGCATCAGTCACCGGCGAAAGTTTTAATCTAACAGCAGAAGAAATTGCCACCCAAGTCGCACTCAAACTAAATGCAGACAAAATGCTGGGTTTCTGTAAAGAAGCGGGGATCTTAGACGAAAATGGCGAAGCTTTAGCTGAGTTGATGCCAAATGAAGCGGAGCAGGTATTAGCCCATCATCGTGAGCAAAGCTCCACTTGTATGAGTGCCTCGGTATTTTTGCAAGCGGCCATTGATGCATGCCGTGGTGGTGTACACCGCTGTCACTTAGTTAGCTATGAAGAAGATGGCGCTTTGCTTCAAGAGCTATTCTCTCTCGATGGCATAGGTACGCAAATCGCGCCACAAAGCTCTGAACAATTACGCAGTGCGACGATTAGCGACATTAATGGCATTATCAACTTAATTCGACCACTCGAAGAGCAAGGTTACTTGGTTCGCCGTTCTCGTGAGCAACTAGAAATAGAGATTGAGCAGTTTACCGTGATTGACCGCGACGGCGTGATCATCGCCTGTGCCGCACTTTATCCATTTGATGAAGATAAAATGGGTGAGTTTGCGAGTCTCGCGGTGCATCCGCAATATCGCGATGCAGATCGTGGTAGCATTCTACTTCGATCGGTCATCAATAAAGCCAAACGCATCGGCTATAAGAGCTTGTTTGCTCTGACAACGCGCAGTATTCATTGGTTTTTAGAGCAAGGCTTTGATTGTGTGGGTGTTGAGGACTTACCTGATAAAAAGCGTTCGCTTTATAACTATCAAAGGCGTTCTAAAGTGTTAAAACTAGACCTAACAGGATTACCGAAGAATAGGTAATCCGCTCGGTTTTTTAGGTATTTGTAGGCACGGTTTTATGCCGTGCTTGTTTTTGCCTTCTATCAAATTACGTGGGGTAAACCCACGCCTACAATGTTTATTTCAGTTGATGGTTTAAATATGGCAAGTGCTTAGTGTAGGCGCGAACTTTATGTCGCGCTTGATATTGCAGTTATTTGCGTAGGATAAACTCATGCCTACGTTGCTTATTTCAGTTGATAGTTGAAATGCATAAGGGCTTAGTGTCGGAACGGCTTTATGTCGCACTTGTTTTTGCTTGTTTTATTATTCGGGCAAAAAGCATCCGATTGATATGCTTTAAACGGAGCTATGCTGCAATCTTTTATTTTTAAAAGCTTCCAGTAGAAGATCTAGAAAAATACTTCTACTTTACAGATAGTTATTAGTACGCTTCTTAACCCGAGACCAGATTAACTATTAGTGCACAAATATAAGCACCTGATCTGAATATCAAATGGGTGAAATGTTTCAATGACCTTAGTTGGCTACGAGATGAGAAAAGATGAGGAAGTATGCTTAATGCACACTTCCTTTAACAGTGTTATTGAATAGGCGTGCGGTTTCTCCGCCTGATAAGGTTGTGAAAATCGCTATGCCATTCTCTACTTGCGCTACTCTGAGAGTTTTAGTTGATTTTGGTGATACAAAGAAAACCGGTTGAGTACTGTTTAGCTTAATGCTTAATATAACTCGCTCATAGCCCTTTTTACTAAGTTGACCGCTACTCTTTAATATTGGAAAGTCGACATCTACTGACAAAGCTTCAGCGCCTTGAAAAAAAAGAAAGTCTTTTTGTAATTGTCTGGATGCTTCAATAACAATCTGATCAACTTCTTTTTTATTCACACTAAAATTACCGTTTATTTTCATCCATAAGGATCCTGTTATAGTCGCAGGGTTGTCTTTAGACAAATAAAGTGTTGTCTCATGTGACTGTTTAGGATCATAATATTTGACCTCAGAAGGGGTATGCACATGCCACTGATGAGCTAGTACATCAGTGGCGGCTATAAATATAAATAGTGATAAAAGAGCTCTCATTTATTCACAAAACTCCGTGGTTTGTCCTCCGCCAAAAACTAGATAATGGCATAGTCCACCATCTGTTTGGGTTTCAGTATAATAGTTAGTAATTGCACCACTCGTTGTACTTGTATCAGATGAAGCTCCTTGAGTTGTCACTGGTGAACTAGCGTCGAATTCTCCAATCATGCAGTTAGTAATGTATGGAAAGTCGTCAGTCGCTGCATAGTAAGGCGTTCCATCTGATGATATATATCCACCACAGCTATCAGTTAAACTTATTTTATCGGTATATATATATAGTAAATCACTATTAACACTGCCATCTAGAGCATCTTGATATGTATAGTCATACTGACTTGAACCGTCGAGTACTCTGGGATAAATCAAGTAGCCATCGTACATAATCCCAACAGGTGTATTCGCACCAAATTCACTCTCTACAATATCAATTAAACAGCCATTTGTATTTGTAAGTTGGTGATAGTGGTAATCGTTTCCCCTGCCTGAATGGCCTCCACAGTTGTCCATTTCACCATCTTCAATTGCATCACGTAGACAGCCTTCGCTTCCAGTTTCAAGTACACAACTAGCACCACCAGTTGCACCAGGTGTTTGCGGAAAGAAAATCGGTATCCCATTTACCGCCATACCCACGGCATTTTTGATTTGGATTGTTGGCTCGTCTGCTAGTGTTGGTGATAGTGGTAAAATAAAGGCATTGTTGCCAGTGTAAGGTTGGGCAGCTGGGTATTGACCATTCCAGCCCCCCTCTTTAATCCCTACCATCATTGGGTAATAGCTTTCATCAACTCGGCCTTTAGACTCTACAACTAATGAATCTCCTGAACAACTTAAAACAGTTGCACTGTCTACCATTTCGACATCACATAAAGAACTTGATACGTTTGTAGTATCACCAATAGTTTTACGCACGAGCACTTCGTTGTCTAAGACAATATTATTTGACCAAATAAACTGTGCGTCAGCACTGGTATCGTCGAATATATTTGTAAAATTAGTGTAGGAAGGTTTGTTATCAACTCCAACGGTGTCGTTTGTGAAAGTTGAAGCCAACGGCCAGTCACTATCATCAAAACTTTCTGTAAACCAATTGGCATCTTGCGCCCAGTGTAGTCCCATAATGTTGGTGAGTTCTGTGGGGGCTTCAGTTGAGCAAAGGCTTGAATCTCTCTCATTATTTGAGTTTTGCAGGCAGCTAGTATCAGAGATAGGAGCTATATAAGTTGCTTTAGCTTTCCAGGTTCCGTCAGTTACACCAATAATATTACCATCTTCATTTTTGAAAACCGCAACCATACCGCCATCACCAGGATGATATTGAGAGCTACCATTTAGCTCTGTGCCTGTTCCTAGATTCTCTTCCCAGTCCACAAGCAACATGGCTACTTGAAATGGTACATCGACTCTGAATTGAACAATGTTTGAATTAAACTGTGTAAAAGGGACCGGGTCTTTTCCTGTAGGTATGCCATTTATATACATCTCAAAGTAGTTATCGGCAAAAATATATGCCGTAATTAGCTCGCCACTTTCATCAATTTCCACGATATTTGAGCTAGACAGTGCAGATACAGCTTCCGAGTCTGTTGAGAAACTATTACCAGAGTTATAAGGGTTATATAGATCAGAGGCAAGAGGAAAGCTAATGTCAGAGAAGTTTACATCAGCTGGAACAGCCCAAAGCACTCCGTCATTATCAGTGATTTCACCAGTTGCTGCGACACGACTTCCTTGAGAAAACAAGTTACTTACGACGGTATTTCCTTCACCTATCGTAACTGCTGGTGTTTCAATTGTATCAGGTGATACTGACACAACAGATACTTGTACAGTATCTGTTGCCGTTTCAGAACCGTCAGAGACACTAAGAGTGAAAATATAAGTTCCAATGATATCGGGTGTAAAACTGATAGTGGCTGAATCGTAATTAGATAGTGTACTAGTACTGTTTGTGGGCTGAGTAGTTAGTGACCATGAAAATGTTAATGTGTCTCCATCGGCATCATTACTGTTACTGGCATCTAACGAGATAGTGTTACCTAAGGCAATAGATTGATCACTACCAGCATCGGCATTCGGTGCTGTATTGTTCAACTCATCACTTGTGGAAGTATCATCATTAGAACTCCCCCCGCAAGCAAGTAGTAAAAAACTTAAAAATATAATTGAAACAGTCTTCATTATTTTCCCCATTGTCTGCTACTCAAGTTTCACACCTAATAACCGAAACGTATTAGGTCTTGAATAAATAATCCAAAAATAAGCGAAGAACAGGAACAAAGGGAAGTTATTACTTTTGTTCACATTATCGCAATTATACTAGTCTAGTAAGGATTTTTTTCCTATCAACTGTAGTTGTGTAAATTTTGTGTAAATTTCTTGGTGTGCAATTCTATAAATAACTTCTAAGGCATAGGATAGAGGGTGGTGTTGAATTAAGTTGTTATTTTTATTGAGTTTTGAAAGTGTTTATTATTAATTTTATGGGTTGAGAACTATGTATGGAAAGCTTTAGGTATACCCGGAAACACTTCATTTTTAGAAATAAAATATTAACTTTCTTGATATCAGAAATTGATGGCGCTTATGAATTAAATATTCATTTTTCAAATTTATAATCAGGAGAATTAAAAATGGTAAAAAGTGTATTTACTTTTTTGATATGTGTGTTTTTTGTAGGGGGAGTGCAAGCAAATAGTGTGACCGATTATTTGGCAACTAAGGACTACTGGTCAAGCTTGGGGGGTATTGGGGGTAATGGCTTTGATCTAACTGAGGGTCTTTCAAAGAGTATTCCTGGAGATAAAATATCGGTAATTACGGTTTCGTACAGGGATAAATATATTTCGGGAATTAAGCTAGATTACTTATATGGTGGAAGTTCAAAAACGGGTCAATTCCACAACGATGAGGATGTTGTTGAATTAGATTATGATGAGTATATCTATGGTACGTCTGTTTATTGGCACCCAAACCCTTACGATGTTTACACTGAGGTTGTAAGTGTTCTCCAGTTAATGACCAATAAAAGAAATATATGGCTCGGTAAGGAGAATGGTTATTCCGGTGGAGCTGGGAACATGTTTACTTATAACAATTCTTTAGCTCTTGCGGGATTAAAAGGCAAGTCAGGACTGCTGATAGATAGTTTACAGCCTGTTGTCTATAAACCGCTAGAATTAGAGTTTTATGACCTTAATTGGGGTGATGAATCAATCAGCTGGTCTGAGAGTAGTGCTTATATTTCTGAAACGATTGCTGCGAACAGTACGAGTAGAGAGCAATCCAGTTCATTCACTATTACATACTCTGAAACAAATGGCATAACAGACAGTTGGTCAAATACAAATGGCATTACTACATCTATGGGAGTGTCACTAGAAAAAGAAGTCAGTTTTTGGAAATTTGCTGGTGTTAAATTTGGTTGGGAGTTTTCTCTTGCTCATGAATTTTCTAGAACGGTTGGAGAGGAGGTTTCAACGGAAACAACGGTTGAGGGTAGCTCAACGGACAGTTTAGTTGTCCCTTCTGGTTCTGTCTATGCCTTAAAATCAGTTGTTTATCATAACAAAGGAATGATCCCTTACACCGCAAGATATATTAATAAATATGATGGAGAGTTATTTGAGGTTAGTGGCTCAATTGAAGCAACTGAGTATGCCACAAAGTTCACTCAATGGCTTGAAATTGGGTATGTAAGTGATGAGGGGCAAGTGATCCTTTATGACCAGTACCAAGATGAGTTTTCGCCTTTCTTACCTCAATCACGCTCAATTTCATCAAGTTATAATTTGAACTCTTTATCACCAATTCCACAAGGAACAGCTTCATTTGAAATTAAGTCAACTAATGGAGACTCATTGGGGGTTATTGACAATGTGTCTATTAGTTTGGATGACTCGAACTGGGTGATGTCTGAAGAAGAATACCTATTTAGGCGGATAAATGGTATTGACTAAATGAAGCTTACTTCGAGCATTAACGTTTAACCCATTATAATTTATTAATATTTTATTAAAGGGTTGAGTCGGATTACTGCTAAGGCTCATTACAATGTTAATGAGCCTCTTAATTTTATATCGATTGAAATGTAATATTTGTAGGCGCGACTTTATGTCACGCATGCTTTGCAGTTGTTTACGTGTCTAAACCTGCGCCAGAACTGGTTATTTCAATTGCTATCGTCCTACCGTTGCTTCGGCGATGGCGTCAAAACGATAAATCGCGAACTTTCCGCTACTTTCGTCTTTGCCCTTGTTTAAAACGGGTGATTTATGCAATTCATTAACTGTGAAATAGATTTGATTATTAGGACCAACTGCAAATCCGTCTGGCCAGCTTAAAGGCTCACCCTGATATAACGTAGAGTACTTACCGTCAGGTTTTACTACGCCAATACTATTGTCGGTAATTGATGTTACATAGACATTACCGGCATTATCGGCGGTGATACCATCTGAAATTGGCTTGTTACCATAGCGAACGACATGGCTTTCAAGTTCAGAATTAGTCAATGTGTTATCTGCAAGATACTTTGTCTCAATGCGATAAAGACTTAAGCCACTCATCGCGCCAAAATATACCCAGCGATTATCAGGGCTGATGGTAATCGGATTTGCGCCAATGCGTGCTGGCTGATCGCCAAGCGTGATAACACGGCCATCAATAACCATATTAAGATTTTCAGGAGTGGTATATTTGCTGCCTTCAAGTACTCTGCGAGCTTGGCCTGTCGTGAGATCGACTACGATAAGCGCCGACGTTTTTGCTGAGCCTACATCGGTGATATAAATGGCGTTGTTGCTGTAATCAATGGCTAAGTCGTTAACGAAACTCGTATTATTGGTGACCGGAAAACCTAGATAAATAATTTTATGTAAAGTCTCAGTGTGGGTGTTCCAAGCGACTAAGCGCGCGTTACTCGTTGGCGTGGCGCCATCAAGCAGCCATAAAATGCCTCTGCGATCGACATTTAAGCCCAGTACATCGTTAAGGCCCTGACCAAGTTCGTTTGGTTTGTGTGCCCAAGCCTCATTTGGGTATGGCACTGCTTGGCCATTTTCTTCTAATTCCATGACTTTTACTGAATGACCGTAAAAACCGTGCACACTAAAAAACACTCGGTCTTCGGGGCTGATTGCTATGTTGCCTGGGGGCGTGGAATTTGGCAGAGAAGCGACTTTGATGAGTGTTGCTTGAGCATCGAATAGGCTCAAGCTGGTAATGAGTAACATCAAGATTTTGATGATTTTCATAGGGTTTCCTCTGTGTGTTTGTCTTGGCTATGCTGGGTGCCACAGCCGTGCCTACATATTGACCTGTTTATGCTAGCTTATCTTTCAGGAATGAGCGCTGTACTTGAAGGGGGAGCTACATTAAGTTAGCGCTAGTCAAATTGTTTGTATGGGGTATACCCAAGTCAACTTTAATGCGGGTTGGAATCACTTTTGGCAAAACGGGCTTTGCGTTTTTCAGCCGCTGTTTTTTCGCGTTCAAGTAACTTTTCAGCATTTACCTCAACCAATGGGTCGAGTGCATCTCGGGTTATTTCGCCATCAGCCGCCAGTGATAAATAACGGCCACAACACACTCGCAAAAACGACGTGAAGTTACCTATATCATGATCGGCATCGAGTGACTCGTGATACAAACGAGTAATAAGTTGCCCAACACTCAGGTCGTCTCTAAAGGCGATTTCTTCTAATACACGCCAAAAAAAATGCTCAAGACGAATTGAAGTGGTGACGCCATCAATACGTAGCGAACGTGTGATGTTCTTCCAACAATCTTGGTTGGCTCCGATAAAAAGTTGGCACATAGTGATGGCTCCTCGTTGGTTATGCTTTATTTAATAGAGCGATAAACTGTTTTAAAAATTCAGGATGTGCAGGCCATGCTGGGGCTGTGACTAAGTTACCGTCGGTGACGGCCTGATCCATTTCTACTGACACATATTCAGCGCCTGCAAGTATAATCTCTGGTTTGCAAGCCGGGTAAGCAGAAATACGCTTGCCTGTAATGATATTAGCAGCCGACAACAATTGCGGGCCATGGCAGATAGAAGCAATTGGCTTGTTAGTGTCAGCGAATGCTTTGATAAGACCGATCACATTCTCATCCAATCGCAAATACTCAGGTGCACGACCACCAGGTAAGTAAAGCCCATCGTAATCGTCGGCACTTGCTGCAGAAAAATCAGCATTTAACGTAAAGTTGTGACCGGGTTTTTCGGTATAAGTTTGATGTCCTTCAAAATCATGAATAGCCGTGGCAATCACATCGCCCGCTTTTTTATTTGGGCAAACAGCATCAACTTGATAGCCCACGGCTTGCAGTGCTTGAAACGGCACCATGTTTTCATAGTCTTCTACAAAATCACCGGTGATCATTAAGATTTTCATTGTTCTTCGCCTTCTGCTTGTTGAGTATTGAATACTTATTTTCAAAAGTTCAGGTTATTTAAACAAAGAATGGAAGGCGGCGGGTAACAGCCAATTACTACACCCACCCCCTCGCTTATTACTTCTTGTTGTATTGCGGCAAGAGATTGATTTAAGGGTATTTATAGCCCTAAAAGATGTCGGTTAAGTGAGTTTTAAAATAAATTAACTAGCAGGGCACTCGCATAGACCCCCAACCCGAACACCAAATGGGTGCAAATACTTTTTAGCCTTGCTCGATTTGCTGAAGGTAACCTTGATGCAGCGAAGCCCATACCAAAACAAGGTTGCATGATAAAAAAGGGAAGTGACACGCTCAAAAACGAAAACAGCAAAATTGGTAGCAATTCGGGTGCGCTTAACCAACTTAGCCCTGTGATATTGATAAATATAAAAGCAAAGATAACACCGATTGCATAATGTGCTGACCACCCTACGAATACTTCACCTTTTACGTAATGTGTTGCGGCAATATTTTGATGGACGAGCTGTCCGCGAGGCATGAGTAAAAGCCACCGACCGAGCAGTGCGTAATTAAGAGAGGGGACCGCAAATAGCTTTTTGATCAGAATTGCGTATAAGTCCATGGCGACCGTGGCACCGATACCTATAAGTAAAATATAAAAGAAAATTTCTTGGTTCATATAGTGTGTCTCTGTTGAAAAATTAATCTTACTTTCATAGCATGCCACTTAAAGTTAACTTTAAGTCAAGGCCACAATGAAAGAGAAAACATTGGATATTGGTGAGGTTGCAAAATTGTCAGGGTTCAGTGCTGCAACACTTAGATACTATGAACAAAGAGGGCTGATAAAAGCCGTTGCACGCAAGGGTTTGCGTCGCCAATTTGATGGTGCAGTTTTAGAAAAGTTAACTTTGATCTCACTGGGTCGCTTGGCTAATTTATCATTAGATGAAATAGCAGGCATGTTTGGCGAGAAATCACAGCTAGAAATAAATAGGGCAAAACTGCGACTCAAAGCACAAGAGGTAGATGAGCAAATTACACGTTTAAAAGCCACACGAGATAGCTTGCTGCATGTTGCAGAATGCCCTGCAGAGCATCATTTACAGTGTCCTAAATTTCAAAAATTAATGCGTGTTGCGAATAAACTTAAATAAAAGAGAGTAGATAAGCTCAAGAATGATATGTCTTATCACTTCCCAAGATGCTAACAGCATTAAAAGCGAACAAAAAAGGAAGCCATTTAGGGCTTCCTTTTATTATTAAAATTCAAAGTTAACTTGCACTGGGTAGTGATCAGACAGCTCGTTATAGTATCCATCATGATAAAAACGGCCAGAGGGTAAGTTCCAATTTCCGCGTAGGTAACGCCAGTAAAAGTCACGCTCTGCTTTTGGGTAACGTACTAACATTTCTGGGGCATTGGTCGGCTGCTTATGCTCTGTATGCCAAAGTACATAATCGAGCGTGTCGTTATACTCTAAGCTGTAGTCGAAATAGTAGGCGTTAGCTTTGGTAAACCAGTTGTGTTTTGCAGAGAAAGAGCCAACTTCAGGTGTGTTGAAAATTAGACGGCTGCGAACCACTTCGAGCATATCTGTAATTTCAGATTGCTTGCTCCACTCTACGTTCATATCGCCACCGATAATGACCGGCTCAGAAGTGGGAATTTGCTCGCTTTGAATGAAGTCTTGTATCTCTTGTAATTGACCCATTCTCACAATATGTTCAGCTTCTGTGTCGCCATCATGCGTTGCTTGTAAATGTGTACCAATAAGGTGGTAACGTTTGCCATGTTTTTCTATTTCAACATAAGCGAAACCTTTGTTTGCTAAATAATCCCAACTATCAGTCAGGCTGTGATTAAACACATGAGCTCTTTGCGTAATGATGGGGTACTTAGATAAAATCACCACCCCACCGCGGATCACAAAGGGGCTATTCGAGCAGTTACCCGTTAAGCTTTGCCAGCCAGCACCACTACAGTCTTCGCCAACATTGGGAGTTTGATAAGGATAAAGTTGAGCGAGTTGTGCTAATGCAGCTTCTGATTGGCTGCTAAAGGCTTCACTGATAAGAATAACATCAGGACTGTCACTTAATTGAGATATGACGTTTGGTAAGCGCTGTGCACGATTTGCTTGATCCCAATCTTGCACGTTTAATTGCATAATATTATAAGCCATCACTTTAAGTGTATCGGCTTTGCTGTGTGCGCTGAGTAAAGCTAAAACACACACAAAGACACGCAGTAATTTCATTTTGTTCTCCGACAATTTCGGTTGTTTAAGCCCTCCCTGACGTCAGCACAGTCCAATTGCTAAAGTGAATACTCAAATAGAGCAAAAACTTCAGCGCTAAAGTAGTGTTAAAGAATGTCGGTTTAATTGCGTGAAAGTGCCTTTTTTATGAAGCTTTTTTTGTGGTTATGTTGCTGGTTTAAAAATGCTTACATGAAAGCACTGTTTGGTTTATGAAATCGTCTGCGCGGCCGATAAATAGAAACAACTCTCTCTGATTAAGGAAAACCCATGCGTATCGGCAATGGCAGCGCAATGCCAATTCATCTAAATGCGCCAACCAGTGCAAAGGACGAGGGCGTTCAAACTGAACGAGCTGAAAAAACGGAAGAGGCAGCAGATAGCCAAGATGAGTCGATTCATATTTCAATGGAAGGTCAAAAAAAACTGCAAGAAGAATCGGAAGATCCTAAAGATAAGCTCCCGCCACACATTAAAGAAATGATAAAAGCCATTGAGCGGCTCATAGAAATGATCGAAGCTGCTGAAGAGGCGTTGGCTGAGGCAAAAGAAGCCAGTTACCCAGATGATGACACAAAACGAGACGTGCTAGATATGCATCAGAACCAGATTAATAGCCTCGAGTTTGCGCGTCACGATGCCATTAAAGGGCTACAAGAAGCCATGAAAGAGGCCGGAATTTCTGAACCGGGCATTATTGCTGAGTTAATGCGTTAAGGGTTCAAGGGTCTGCATCGGATAACTAATATGTCGTGTTATTTTTTAATGTCTCCGGTTTTTGGTGGACATTCAAAGTTGCTGTTGAGGTTTGAATAGCTTGTTTGTAGTTGGGAATTACAACCTAAGTCATCTGAGTACTATTTTCTCTCAATTTTTGAATATTAGCGTTGAATTTATATCTCAAAAACTAAAATCTGCTACATTTGTTATGTTATAACAATTTCAAGTTGTTGTGTTGATTTAACAGTCGTGGTGAAGTTTATGGAAACAATGAGTGCAGAGTCTCTTGCTGAGATGGAACAAAAAATTATTAATGCGCCAGAAGAGGAGTATATGAATGACGAGCAGCTGGCGTTTTTTAGACTGAAGTTAGTAGAGCTTCACGATACGACGCGTGAGCGTATTCGAGAAGCGAAAGAGCAAATGCTGAATAAACCTGATACTACAGATCCGTTAGATAAAGCGGCTTGGGAAGAGCAATCTAGTTTATTAATTCGTATTGTCGAGCGTGAGCAGCGCTTGTTGCCTAAGATCCAACAGTCGCTTGAGCGTATTCGTCATGAAACTTATGGTTTTTGCCTAGAATCGGGTGAGCCAATTGGCATTCCTCGTTTATTGGCGAGACCGACTGCTGAGTACAGCATTGATGTTAAATCAGTGATGGAAATGAAAGAGCACTTACAAAAAGATTAAATTATCAAAATACTCGCGAGTAAGTGTACGAAGTTAGCTGCAAGTAAGCAGCTAACTCAGGCACTTTTTATGAGTTTTGCTTGCTTAACCAAGTTGTAGGTCAAGCAATGGCGCGAGTGCATCAAGTTGTTTATTGAGTGCATTAAACTGGCGTAGGTTTGCAAGGAGTGCGCGTTGTAGAGTTTTGTTTGCTGAGCTTTGATCTAGTTCTTGCTCTAATAAACCGAGCGTGTTGTAAATTTCTTCCTCAATTGCATTGTCTTGGCTTTGTGCAAACTGTTTGATCTCTTCGAGCAAATCTTTAATTGCCTGTTGCTGCATAAACTTACTATGCGATGGCAATGGCATCGGAAAGTTCTCTTTAGTCAAAAAAGGAGTGACCGACTGGTCAATTAGATTATTGGCGATGCTTTTGATATTAAATTGAATGTATTTTGCACAATGGTCTAGTGAAAACTTGGCTTCGTCGAGTGCTAAAAAGATGGTGTATTCTTGTAATAACGCATTCAACATGGTTGTTACATCAAGCAAATGCGGCTCAATGGGTTGGCCAAAGCTTTGCAAAATAATTTTTTGCTGCGTCATGTGATAGTTCACACGTAATTGCTGCAGCATGTCAATGAGCTCTTCATTTAGCGTCATTTCATCGCTGTTTAAAATCGCTTTTAAAAAATCGCGTTCTTTTACGACTTCCCCTAGCTCTAGTTCAATATAGCGCTTGATCAGGTTGTCATTGTCTTTATGTGTCGAGTTGAGTAACGCATCTATGATGTTTTGACGCGTTTCGTCTGTTTGCAGCAATAATGCTTTAACAATATCGTTTTTGCTTGAAAAGTAAGAATAAATAGAGCCTTTCGCAATATTTGCATGCTCTGCAATCTTGGCAATGGTGGTTGCTCTAAAACCATTTTCAATAAATAAGGTTTTAGCTGTCGATAAAATTAAATCGCGTTTTGACACTGTAATTTCCTCAAAGAACTCACCGTATTCTCACACATGATTAAAAATATAACAATTAGTCACTTGAAAATGACCAATTGGTCAATTATATTTTGACCGTGATTTTGTTTCAGGAGAGAAGTAATGAGTCAAAGTGGTGGGGAGTTAAAAAACTTATGGCAGATTTTAAAGCCGCATAGGCCAAGCAAGATGCAATTTACAGTGTTGTCAGTGTTGGTTGTCGTTACAACGGTGCTCGAGTTATTGATCCCATGGTTTTCGAAAAACTTAGTCGACTCTATTTCAGTCGATGGCGTTGCGATGTCGGTATTAATGACACTTCTGAGCATTGTGCTAATTAGTGCCGTGTTTGAAGGGATTTTGACTTGGTATGGCGCCAAAACAGGTGAACGTATATGCACCAGCTTACGCTATAGCCTTATTGGTAAGTTATTGTTTAGTAAAGTTGAAGCAGCGTCAGATAAACACAGTGCTGAATACGCAACACGCGTTGTTAACGATACCTTAGAAGTTAAAACGGTGCTGGCGACTGATTTTATTAGTTTATTTGCGGGTGCTGTATCACTTGTGGCGGTTGTCGCTATGATGTTCTATCTCGACTGGCGTTTAACTCTGGTTTTATTGGCGTGTGTGTTAGTCGGCTTTTTAATTATTTTGCCTTTATCTCTGATGATGAGTGGTATTGGTAAAGCCATTCAAGCTGCTCAAGCAAAGCTCCTGAGTACGTTAACTGAGTGGATGCGCCATCACACTCTGATCAAATCTCATAATGCGCAAAGCCCTTTGCATCAAGAATCAAAAGCATTACTAGAAACCTGCATGGAGCACGAAGTTCGAGGGGCTAAAATCATGGCGATGATCAGCCCGACCATTAACTTGGTGCTGATGATGAGTATGGTCGCGATTTTAGGCTTTTCGAGCTATTGGATGCAGCAAGGTAGCATGACTTTAGGCACAGTTACCGCATTTTTAATGTACTTATTTGGTTTAACTTTTCCGCTTGTGGCACTGGGTGCATTCTTCAGTAATTTATTCAAAGCTGCGGGTACGGCAACTCGATTGCAAGACATCGAACAGTTAGCACAGGAGCAGCTTCAGCAAGGTGAAAGCGTCGTCAATGCGAGTGAAATTCAAATACAAGCACTGAATTTTGAGCGCGATGAGAAAGTGATTCTAAATAATGTTAGCTATCAATTTGATGGGCCAGGTTTATCAATAGTAACCGGTGAAAGTGGCTCAGGAAAAAGCACCTTGATGTCGCAATTACTTGGTTTTTATGATGATACAAAGTCAGCGATATTCATTGATGGCAAACGTTTAGATGACGTTGATTTATATTCTTTGAGACAAGCAATTGCGTGGGTCGATCAAGAGCCGAAATTATTAAATACTAGTATTAAAGAAAACCTGCTATTAGGTTTGTCTGAGCAACCGAGTGATGATGCAATTGAACAAGCGCTTGAGCAAGTGGGGTTGTCGCAATGGTATGAAAAGATTGGTAAAGATCTCGAGCAGGCCGTGAGTGAGCGTGCGCAGATTTTCTCTGGAGGTGAAAAGCAGCGATTTGCTATCGCCCGTGCGCTATTGCGCAATGCCAAAGTGTTATTGATGGATGAACCAACATCGGCCTTAGACAAACACAATAGTACAGAAATGATGACTTTGATCAGAGCTATCGCAAAGGAACGACGTGTCATTATGATCAGTCATAACAGTGCTTTTTTACAACAAGACGACGATCATGTACATATTGCAGAGGGCGAGATTGTTAAATCTGCAGCTTAAGTTCATATACAGGTTAATTTAGATGTGAAAAGCGGTGTGGATAGTGTTATTCAGGCCGCTTTTTGTTTGGTTTTTACCTAAAATTATTTCGGTTATTTTTATGAAATGGTTACTTTTTACTTTCTTTTGTACCTGATGTGTTGATATGTTGAACGAGTAACCACTTTATTTTTAAAGGATTTGTCGTGCATTTACTTAAACCTTTGGCGCTTTCTCTTAGTTTAGCTTTGTCTTCAATTGTCGTTTCTCCGCTGGCGCTTTCTCAAACTTCAGCAACCGAAGAACGAGCTGATTACACTCAGTTTATTCATGTATTTAAATCGAAAATTTTAAACGAAGAACGCACAGTCGTTGTTCAACTACCAAAGAGTTATAAAGCTGAGCCTGATAAAGTCTATCCGGTCATTTACCGTTTAGATGGGGCGGGTAACCTGCCATTGATCACCTCAGTGCTTGAGCGTTTACAAAACGACAATGCCGCTCCAGAAGCCATCA
Source organism: Pseudoalteromonas phenolica (assembly GCF_001444405.1). Taxonomy (NCBI): domain Bacteria; kingdom Pseudomonadati; phylum Pseudomonadota; class Gammaproteobacteria; order Alteromonadales; family Pseudoalteromonadaceae; genus Pseudoalteromonas; species Pseudoalteromonas phenolica. The sequence continues at coordinate 3,729,995 of NZ_CP013187.1, read as the reverse complement.
TAGTGGCAATTGAAAATACCGAGCGATTGAGAGATTTATATCCAACCGTAAATGAAGAGCCGCAAGGTCCAGTTGGGTTAGGGGGTGGAGGTAAAAAATTTTTAGACTTTTTTGAAAAGGAGCTGATCCCACTTATCGATGAAAAATATCGCACCCATGATTATAAAGTCATTGGTGGCGCATCGGCTGCGGGGGTATTTGCACTTTATGCGATGACCGAAAAACCGACCCTGTTCCAAGCGCATTTAGCTTATAGCCCTGCGGTTTGGTGGAACTATGGCGCTGCCGTTAATCGCACAAAAGAGTTTTTAAAGAAAAATAAAACCCTTGATACCTACCTTTATATGAATATTGGTGAGGAAGCGGGTGTTATGCGTGAGCGTTATGACGATTTGCAGCAGTTTATTCAAAATAATAAGCCGTTCAAATTGTCTTACGTGAGTGATGCGCTCGATGGTGTCTCTCACAACCTAACGTCTGCGGCAGGCGCTTTTAATGCTTACCATAATCTATTTATGGCCAAACAAATGCCGTTGAAAAAGCTAACGTACGACATGGCCTCGATAGATGCATATTATAAAAAGCTCTCCGAGCAATGGGGTGAGCAGGTAACACCACCAGATAATGCAGTTAGGCAGTTGGGCTATCAGCTAATTGGTATGCGCAATTTCGATAAAGCTATTAAAGTATTCGCCCATAATACTAAGCTGCACCCTAACTCTGTCGATGCTTGGTGGGGGTTGTCTTATGGGTATGAACAAAAAGAAGATAATAAAAAAGCGTTCGAGTTTTTAGAGAAGGCCGTGAAGCTTGCTGATAAGTCATATCCTTATTATGACATGCTTATGAATACACAAACTCGGCTTAAAGCTGCTGCTAACCTTTAACATTCAAGGCGGTCGTCACAAGCAAAATGATGATTGCTGGTTATACTCAAAGGATGAGAAGTGTGAGCAAGCAAATAATGAAATTGTGTCTGTTTTTTTGTTGCTGTTTAATTGCTTGCTCGGCATTGGCTGAGCGTCCTCGCTTATCGGTGGTATTTGAACATAACCCACCGTTTCAAATCATTGATGCAAAAGATAAAGGTCAGGGACCAATTATTGAGTTTGCAAAGTTATTAATTGCTGTCGCAAAAGAAAATGCAGACTTCAGAGCTGAATTTAATGGTAAGCCATGGGCTCGTATCATGGAAAGGGATGCTTACCACCCAAACATTCTTATTCTCTCTATTTCTAAAACACCACAGCGAGTACCAAACTTTATCTGGTTAACGCAGGTTTATACCGGGCAACAGTATATTTGGAAAGTTAAAGGACGGCCTGATCCTGAAGACCAGCCATTAAAGGTCGCTGTTGAACGTAATGCACATAAGATGATGAGTATTAGGCACCACTTCGGTGAAGAAAATGTATACAAATCCCTCAACTCTGCTCAAGCATTGCATGCATTATTGAAAGGACGTGTCGATCGCTTTGTCGGTACTGTATTTGCTGTATCAGGTAAGTTGAAGTCACTTGGTCATGATATGAATGAACTACAGCGTTTGAATAAATTTGATGACACCGGATTTGCAAGCCAAGGTTTGGCATTTGCACTCACGCTTGATTCAGATGAATTTATAGAAGAGGCACTACGCAAAGCGCTGAAAGATCCTAGAGTTGAGCAAGCAAGAGCCAAGTTGCAAAAGCAGTTTGAAGCGTCAGAGCATAAGCTTATGTCTGAGTTTTAAAAGTCTGATAGTTACTGTTGATCATTTCGGCGCTTTAAAACGTAAACACATTCATATTCAAGAGAACTAATCTCAACCTTATGCAACATACACTTACCCCACGCAAACTGTTGAACAGTAAATGGACCGCCGTTCACCCGCAATCAAAAGAAAAACACTTTATGGTTACCAGTATCGAATTTGATGAAGAGGGTCGCGTGATTGAATGCCTCATCGAAGCTGTGATGACGAAACGCGAAATCGAGATTAATTGGCGCGATCTGAAGAATCCAAAAGTGTGGAAAATGGGCTGGAAATAGTAGTTAAAATCTTTAAAAATCTCTTAAAATTCTAAATTTTTATTTTTATCTTCTCTGATTATTTACATCAAACAAATAACTATAGTGAAAAATTTTTGCAAATTGTCTTGCAAAAAGGGCCAGTCAAATTTAGACTGCGCCCGCTCACTCATCGAGCGTTTATTATTTCATCAACTTAACTGTAAAGGAGAAAAACATGTCACATAAAAATTTATCCTTTGCAGGTCTTGTCCGCTAAAAAGCGATTAATTAGAAACTAAAAAGTTAGTTTCTACCATGCTTTCTCATCGGTCACTTCCAAGTATAAATAGACCTGCCAATACGACCCAATAAGGTTTAATAATCAGTATTATTCTGATCGCTTTGGCACGGCTTTAATTTTCATATTACGCTTAAAATAATTGTTTTCGCTTAATATTTTTTCGAATAAAGCAGTCAGTCTGATTAACCTTTTGGATCCACCATCTTTTTCTTAGTAAGAAAGGTATTGGTACTATGGGCAAATCAGTCCAAAAATTAACAGATTCGGTCAACCTAATTGCATCCAAAGATACTTGGATTGAAGGGTTGGCTACACAACAACTCATTAAAACATCAGAGCTGGCAGGCATGCATCGAGTTGCAGGCATGCCAGATTTACATCCAGGCCGAGGCTATCCAATTGGTGCGGCATTTTTTACAAAAAATAAAATCTATCCTGCGTTAGTGGGCAACGACATAGGGTGTGGAATGGCTTTGTGGCAATCGTCGTTGAAGGTGTCAAAGGTAAACCTAGATAAAATCGTTAAAAAGCTCAAAGACATTGAGTTGCCGCTGGATGACAGCTGGAGCAACATCATCCAAATGCGAAGAAATGAGAAAAACCTACGTGTACAAGGTTTTGATCATGCGCTTGGCACCATAGGTGGAGGCAATCACTTTGCTGAATTTCAAGCGGTTGATGAAGTGTATAACGAGCGAGCCTTTTCAGCTTTAGGTTTGTCTAAGCAGCAATTGCAATTGCTCGTGCACTCTGGTTCTCGTGGGTTAGGCCAGTCAATTCTGGTCAAACATATCACTGAACACAACCATGATGGCTTACAAAGCTCAGAGCAAAGCTTTACGCATTATTTTGAACAGCATGATGAAGCGGTGCGCTGGGCTGAGCTTAATCGAGAGATGATAGCAAAGCGCTTTTTAGACGCCATTCGCGCAGATGGTAATGTCATTTTAGATGTAAATCACAATTTAGTGACTGCAAAAGAAATTGGTGGCATTCAAGGCTTTTTACATCGTAAAGGCGCGACACCGAGTGATTGTGGCGCGGTTGTTATTCCGGGTTCTCGTGGTGATTATAGCTATTTGGTTAAGCCCAGAGACGATGCTGACGAAGCAATGCACATGAGTTTGTATTCGTTAGCACATGGCGCTGGTAGAAAGTGGAAGCGTGGTGAGTGCCAAGGTCGCTTAAGTCATAAATATAAACGCGATGACTTATATAAAACTGAGCTTGGCAGTCGGGTGATTTGTGCAAACAAAGAGCTGCTATATGACGAAGCACCTCAAGCGTATAAAAAGGCTCAAACCATTATTGCCGACTTAGAAGAAGCGGGGTTAATCGATGTTATTGCAAGGCTTCGCCCGATATTGACCTTTAAAACCAATGGAGGGTGTAGCGCATGATGTTATTGCAATTAACTTCAGGACAAGGGCCAATTGAATGCTATAAGGCTGTAGGACTGGCACTGAAAACCATTGAGCGCGAGTGCCAAGCTCAAAACATTGATTACTCGATTGTGGAAGCCGTGGGTGCTCAGCAAAAAGGCTGCTTTAAATCTATATTGATTGAGCTTGAGGCTACACAAAAGGCCAAACAGTTTACGCATCATTGGCAAGGTACACTGTTATGGGTTTGCCAAAGCCCATTTCGTACTAAGCATAAACGTAAAAATTGGTTTTTCAGTGGCAATCTTTATGAAGTGAATACTCAGCAGTTTGATAAGGCGATTGATTATCAAACTTGCCGAGCGTCAGGAGCAGGCGGTCAGCATGTCAATAAAACTGACTCTGCAGTGCAAGCCACGCACAGAGAAACAGGCTTAATGGTTAGGGTTGAGAGTGAACGAAGTCAGCATGCGAACAAGCGTCTAGCAACAGCGTTACTGTTACAAAAACTAGAAATGCTGAAGCAAACTGAGATCTCTGAGCAAGATAAGTCTCGGTGGCAGCAGCACTGGGAAGTACAGCGTGGCAACCCGAGTAGAACGTTTAAAGGTGAGCGGTTTACTCCTCAAGATTAATTAGGAAATCGATGTTAATAAAAACAAAATTAGGCGCGCTCTTTTAGCTAATTGCTAAAGGAGCACGATATGAATAGAGAGCAAAAATTAATTGGGGCATTTAATCAAAATGATCAAGGTTTTGCTGAGGTGCCTCAAAAAAAGTCGGGAGTGTTTATTTCGAGACTATTGAACGGGGATGCGTCAGGTTGTGCGCATTGTTTTCCTCATGGCTATGAGACTATTAACTGCCATCAAAAAAATTATCAAAGAAGCTGGAAGCGATATAGAAAACATCAATGGAAAACATAAATATTTTATTTATTTGTAGTCGTAATCAATGGCGCAGCCCAACCGGTGAGCAAATTTGGAGACGACAGACGGGTGTGAATGCACGCTCAGCAGGCACTAGCCCTAAAGCAAAACGCACGGTCAACATGAAAGATATTCAGTGGGCCGACATCATTTTTGTGATGGAAAATAAACATAAACAACGCTTAATGGCCGAGTTTACTCGGCTATTAACGCATAAAACCGTTCATATCCTCGATATTCCAGATGAATATCAATATATGGACAGCGAGCTTGTCGACATCTTAACGCACAGCGTGAGCGCGTATTTAAAAACCGCTTAACGAGAATAAAGAGGGTACAGTCATGTAATGCCATCTAAGCACAGTCATATTGTTTTTTAGTTCTGCAAATGAACAGTCTTGCTGTGCCTCAATTTTATTGTAATCAAACATATAAATTTAGAAATTGATGGATTTAAAACATGAAATTTAAATACCCTCGCACCCCTCACTTACCTTGGTCCCCGGGTGCGTCTAGTGATGACATTCATCACAAACATAGTGACCATTTTGTTGGTAAACAGGTCATCATCACAGAAAAGATGGATGGTGAAAATACGACGCTATATCGCAATGCAATTCACGCCCGCTCGTTAGATAGCCGTTATCACTCTTCGAGAGCTTGGGTAAAAGCACTGCAAGCGCGTATTGGTTATCAAATTCCTGAAAATTGGCGTATTTGCGGTGAGAATTTGTTTGCTCAACACTCAATTGCGTATCAAGCATTAGAAAGTTACTTTCTAGCGTTTTCAATATGGAATGCGCAGAACATATGTTTAGCTTGGGATGAAACGATTGAGATATGCAACCAACTCGGTTTATCAACCCCAGCTTTACTATATCAAGGCATTTGGTGTGAGAAGAGCATTCGAACACTTGTTATAAACACCCAACAGCAAGAGGGTTATGTCGTTCGAATTGCTGATAGGTTTCATTTCGATGACTTCTCAACTCGTGTTGCTAAGTGGGTACGTACCAATCATGTGATGACAAATCAGCATTGGATGCACAGTGAGGTTGTGCCAAATCAATTAGCCTCTCAAAGCGGAAAGAAGGAAGAGCCTAATGGATAAATTAACAGCTTGGTTAAATAGCTTGGCAAGTGCCCATACACCCAGTTTCGCAGAGTGTGTGCAAATATTAGGGGCAAAGTTTCCTTTATTACATGACCTTGCTCGCACAGAGCAAGATGCAATTTGGCACGCTGAAGGAAATGTGGCGATACATACTGAAATGGTGCTACAAAGCCTTTATACATTACTAGGCTCAATGGAACCAACAATAGTAGGACGCCAGCGGCAAACGCTAATTTTAGCAGCTTTACTGCATGATATTGCAAAACCAATGGTCACTAAGCGTAAACACATTGGCAATAAGGCGCGAGTTGTGGCGCCTAAGCATGAAAAATTAGGTGCTGACTATTTGGCTGTAAGGCTAATGGCATTGCCCTTAGCGCATACAGTGGTTAAAGACGTGTTATCTCTGGTGGCCTATCATAATATTCCTAAATTGCTCGTGATCCGAAACGCAGGCTTTGATGCTTACTTTAAGTTATCTTTAGAAATCGAATTGTCTATGCTCTACTGGTTGGAGATGGCGGATATGCAGGGCAGGGTTTGTCAGGATCAAAACGAACAGTTAGATATTCTGGAACAGTTTAAAATGTTTGCTGAAGAGTATGCGTTATGGTCGGTTGACGATCCCCGCTCAGAGCAGTTAAAGCGAATTCAAGTGAAGCAAAGCCCGCGAGAGCAGGATTATCTCAATGCCATCGCTGTTTCTCAATTGGCAAATGGTGAGATCTCAGTCATTGAGGAAGCAATTGCTAAAAACTTTCAAGCTGCTCAGAACTATGCTCATTTATACATTATGTGTGGGGTCAGTGGCAGTGGTAAGTCGACTTGGATATCTCAACATTTAACAGATTTTGAACTTGTTTCACTTGATGAAATTCGTAAAGAGCTCAACGGCAAGAGAGCATGTCAGAAAAATAGAGGACAAGTATTACAATTAGCCAAAAGCCGACTGAAATCTGCGTTGGCAAATAAACGTAACGTCGTATGGGATGCCACCAATATTCGGAAAGACTTCCGTAAACTTGTTTGTGATTTCGGTGTAAATTATGGCGCGTTAACAACACTGGTTATTTTTCATAAGAGTGAACAGCAGATCCGTGCAGGCAACCGTAATCGGGAGTACATCGTTGATGAAGAGATAATTTCTAAACAAATTAGTCGATTCGAATGGCCTTCAGCTACAGAGGCCCATCGAGTAATGTATGTGACTTAACATTGAAAGAAAACTGGTTGGCATAAGTTTTTAGGTTTATGCCAACTGGTTTGAAATTGTGTTACTTATAGATTAACAGCGTTGTTTAAAGTATCCCGAAACAAAGTATTCAAAGCGTCATACTTGATGTCTCGCTGTTCATACTGACCAGAGAATTCTGCGTGTCTGGCTAACTCAGATTCGATAAATGCATTTATTTCTGGTACTGCAGGTGTATACTCTTTCTCTTTACTGACTTTTTTACGCGCGAGTAGCTCAGAGATTGCGTTGTCTAATGCTGTATTATCTGTCACTAATTGACGTAGAGTTTCAAACTCAATCGGTGCGGGCTGCTGATAGGTTTCTAACCATTTAATAGCCAACAACGGTCGTAATACATAAAAGTACTTCTTTAGTGGTACCAAGTCCTTTTTTAAGTATTCACGAAAGTTACCCTGTGCCATATGTAAATAGTGATATTTACTTTTTGTGGTTGAAGCAATTTCAGGCATTAGTGCACGGGCTTGCTTGGCAAAGAAGCCATCGTCAACATAGACAATAGGTGATTGTAACCACTCTATAAACGCAGGGTTTGATTTCCAATACAACTGCAGCGCTTTACGAATATCCCAGCCGTTGATATCAATTTCATCGATAATCGGGTATTCGATCACATCTCTTTTCTGCTCTAAATCGACCGATAAATACCACTGCTCTTTATGCATATAAATAAAACGTACGTCATAATCGCTATTGGGACTAGCAAAGCCCCATGCGCGACTACCAGACTCCACGGCAAACAACACTTTTACATTGTGTTCTTGTTCGGCAGCAGCAATACGACGCAATATTTCTGTGTGAACAGACTCTTCGATCTGTCGGTGACAGGTGTTATTTATTGTTTCAACTTTCATGGTAGTTTTACTTCTTCTTTTTCTAATAAGGTTTGTTTAACGCATGCCAATTCAGCTTGTCGAATAAACTGTCCGATCTCTGACCCTTGTTTCTGCAAAGATAAAGCATGCTGCACGATCGCTTTTGTATCGAGCTCAGAGAGGTTTTTAAGCAACAATAATGCTAAGCGATATTGTGGGTAGTCTTTTTGCTCGAATGTTTGACCTCGACCTTGCGCATCACACAAACAGGCTTGCAAGAATTGCTGGAACCGTTCAGGTTTCTTAACTGCATCCATAGTTTCAACAATTAATTTATGTACTTTGTTCGCTTTCATCTCAAACAGCTTGTGACAACGGGTATGATTGTCGCTAGTGAGTATTGCTAATGTTCTGAAGCGCCCTGGTACGTTAAGACGCTGACAAAACTTGTTTATTACTTCTATACCAGCTTGTTCATGACCAAAAAAATTACTCTTCTTCTGAAAGCTTGCTGCCTTGCCAAAGTCATGGGTTAATGCTGCAAAGCGCGTTTCAAGGTCAAAGTTTAAATCTGCAGCGCGTTTTAGAACTAACATGGTATGTGTAAAAACATCACCTTCTGGGTGATATTTGGCAGGCTGTGCTAACCCAACCATTGCTTCTATCTCAGGAAAAATACCCAGACCATTTAGTGTTTGAAAGTACAGGTGAGGGTGCGGCTCAGAGAGCGCTTTTGCAGTTTCTGCCCAGATACGCTCTGGTACAAGATATTTTAATTCTCCATGATTTTTCAAAGTCTGCATTAAGTTTTGTGTTTCCGGAGCAATTGACCATTGCTCGCCAAAACGGGCCATAAAACGTGCTACACGCAGAACTCTAACTGGGTCTTCTACGAAGGCGTCAGTTGTGTGGCGCAGAACCTTGTTTTGTAAATCAGTAAAGCCATTAAAAGGGTCTACCAAGCTATTCCCCTTGCCAAGTGCCATAGCATTAATTGTTAAATCTCGACGAGCTAAATCCTCTTCTAATGTCACTTTGCTGCAAGCATCGATTGAGAAACCTTTATAGCCATAACCCTTTTTTCTTTCGGTACGCGCTAATGCATATTCTTCTTTAGTTTTTGGATGAATGAAAACAGGGAAATCTTTACCAACTTGTATAAAGCCAAGTGATAACATGTCACTAGTTGTGGTGCCTACAACCACATAGTCTCGGTCATTAGGTGTTTTACCAAGTAAGGCATCTCGTACCGCGCCGCCGACTAAGTAGGTATGGTCTAATATTTTCATGATTCCCTCTGGGCTTGTCCTGTCACAAATTCAGTTGCTCTAAGTTGAGGTTAAAGAAATACGCCAAATATGTTCACTTTCTTGTTCTATATTTATCTTTTTCTTGGTTATTTGCTGTATTACTTGAGCGTTAGTAAGAGTATGTAAACTGGGTTTGGGGGTTGTGAAATTCCCACTGCCTGCCAGTGCCATGAGCACCAATAACTGGTCTGCTAAATAGTGTTCTACCTGTGAGTTTGACTTTAAAAAGGCCTTCACTCTCCCAGCGCAGCGTTTTGCTATATTTTCTGCAGAAGTACCAAGCTCTCCTACGACTTCAAATAAGTGTGTATGGCTTTGACTCTGTATTTTAATTTGTAAGCTGTTGCCTGGCCCTGGAGACTGCACATGATTGATTTGGCAATCAGCATTGGGCCAATTAAGCGCTTTCTTCGCTGCGTTCATTTCACGCATTGCGATGCTGTCAGGTAACTGACTCACAAACCCTGTAAGCTTAGTATTGTCTGTGTTTAATAGATCAACGTCCGGCGCTTTGCCTATTTTAAAGGGCTTTAATTGTTTTGTTGGGTTGATCTTGATCTGCCACTTCCCTCCACTGGCAGGGTAAAACCCTAATTGTGATACTTCAATGTCATTTTGAACGCCCATTGCATTCAAGATGGGTAAATAGCTTTCTTTAAAAAAACATAATGAAGGTGACATGCCATTGTGCGTGCCTCCTTCGAATGTCACTGTCGATAGCCCGTTGGCAAGTGCAAGTACAGGCATAATGGTTTGGCACACTAAAACAGTACTGCCAGCTGTGCCAATTGCAAACTTATATTGACCCGCTTTAACCTGTTTAGGTTGAAAGCGAATGTGAGATGACCCCAATTCAGCGCCTTCTACAACAGCATCACAAATGGCTTGTGCCGCCAATACTGAAGTTAAATGTTGGCGCATGAGTCCCGGCTTTTGTCGATTAGCTCTGATGTTGATTAACTCAATTGGCTGTTGAGTGAGCATCGATAATGTCAATGCGGTTCTTAATACCTGCCCACCACCTTCACCCTGTGCGCCATCTATGGTTATATATTTCATAATTCTTATCCTTTTACACATACAATTTGCTTTAGCGTGTATACCACTTCTACGAGGTCTTTTTGTGCTGCCATGACTTTTTCTATGTCTTTATATGCATGAGGTATCTCATCGATCACGGCTTCATCTTTGCGGCATTCAACCCCTTGTGTCGCGTCAATTTGATCTTGTATGTTGAATACCTTCTTGGCTTTTGTTCGGGACATCACACGGCCAGCACCATGACTGCAACTATTGAAACTGTCTGGGTTCCCTAATCCTCTGACAATGAATGACCGAGCGCCCATGCTACCTGGAATGATCCCCATCTCGCCTTTTTGTGCACGCACCGCGCCTTTACGTGTTACAAAACAGTCTTTACCAAAGTGGTGCTCGCGAGAGATATAGTTGTGGTGGCAATTCACCGCAAGGTCCGCTGTCTCAAATGAGACAGGTAATACCTTTCTGAGTGCGTTAATTGCATTGAACATCATAATTTCTCTATTTTTGGCTGCGAAATCTTGTGCCCACTCTACCGCTTCGACATAGTCATTAAAGTACTCGCTCCCTTCTGACAGATAAGCGAGGTCCATATCGGGTAAATGCATTTGGTGGCGTTGCATTTCTTTCTTAGCGAGTTCAATAAAGTAATTACCTATCCTATTGCCCACGCCACGGCTGCCAGAGTGAAGCATTATCCAGACTGCGTCATGCTCATCTAAGCATAACTCTAAGAAGTGATTACCTGTCCCCATGGTACCTAAGTGATTTACATGATTACTTTTCTTTATTGCCGGGTGCTTTTGGCAGATCCGCTCAAAGCGTACCTCAAGTTTCTGCCATTCATCAGCGACTAGCTCTGGAATGTTGTGCCAAGCACCGCGATCACGCTTGCCTTTTCTACCTCCTGTTCTCCCATGGGGGACTGCAGCCTCAAAGGCATGGCGGATCCCAGCTAAATTATCGGGTAGTTGGCTCGCTGTAAGTGTGGTTTTTGTTGCCACCATCCCGCAGCCAATATCTACACCTACCGCAGCCGGGATCACAGCATCAACAGATGGAATAACACTGCCTATGGTGGCACCTTTACCCATATGCACATCAGGCATCACTGCGATATGCGAATGCACAATTGGCATTGCAGCTATGTTTTTTAACTGAGCTTGCGCTTGTTCTTCAAAAGGGACACCTTTCGTCCAAGCTTTGATTGGAGCATGGCCTGTGGTTTTTATAGTATTAAAATTTTTACACATGTTTTTCTCGTTATTTTCTTTATGCATTAAGTGAGTTTAACGACACCATTCATTAGTCCATCCAGCCCACCATAAACGGTTAAGCTATCAATGCGATCTGCTACCTTCTCTAATGCTTCTAGTTCTTTAAGTCGCATTAGTGTTGGGTTGTTTTCCATAACTTTTGCCGTGTTATGTAAACTTCGGGTAGCGGATGTTTCTTCTCGGCGTTTAATGACATTAGCCTCCGCTGCTTTTTGCGCTTCCACGACCTGATTTAAAATGGCCTTCATTTCGCCCGGTAAAATGATGTCTTTTACCCCTACGCTTTTGAGTTCAATGCCGATACTTGATAGTTGCGTCGTCACAAGTTCTTTTACAGTTTCATTGATATAAAGCTTGTCTATTAGAATGTCGTCGAGTGATTTAGTACCGACGGCTTCTCGAAGCGCTAATTGCAGCGTCTTGTATATATATTCATCTAGTTTATCTACACTGCTTGCTGCGATCTGAGCATCTTTAATTTGAATACTGGCGCTCAAGTTGATACGCAAACTCACCCTGTCTTTACTTAAAATCTCTTGCCCAGATACTTCGAGTATCTGAGTGCGACAATCGAAGTTTTTTAGTTCAACTTTGTTACTCAACTGCCAAAAGCCATAGTTACCAGGTGGAAGCTGTTCTGCCAATTTGCCATCTATATACAAAAGGCCAACATGATCTTTGGGTACCGACAGGTCAGCGATTGGTTTGGTTGCAACAGTGTTTTCACTTCTTATTAAACGTGAGGCACTATTGGCGCCAGCTCGCATAATTAGGTTAAACACTCTGTTTTCTATAGCTATTTGGTTTTTTATAGAAACTTTATCAAGGCGAATTTCACCTGTGTCTTTCCATAGATACAGATGCTCACTTGGGGCCACTATGCCTTTGAGTTGATCATTCACATATAAAATACCAACTTGGTCATTATCTAATTTCCAGTGCTCAATTTGTGTTTTTAACACTTCACTATTACGGTAAAGTCGTTCTACATTTGGCAGTGAAACGAACAATTCATTGATATCGAAAGTGGTAAAATTAAGTTCATTTTTAATATCCCAAAGGGTGTGTTTACCCGCGTTTAGTATTTTGATTAACTCTTGGTTTTTAAAGACTAGAAGTCTTTGATTTTCATTTACAGTTTGTGTTTTTCTTAACATGTTTAATACCTTTTAATGTCGCTTTTTAAGCGTGTTGATAAGAGTGAATTACTTGATTAAAAAGGCATTTGCAGCTTTACATGTTAGGGAGCGTCCCGCTTGCTAACAGGTTTTAATACAATGCGTTTTTTAAACATGGGTAACCACGACTTATCAACTTATTCATTTTCCAAATGGTTTAGGGTGGGACTTGAACCCACAACAATCGAAGTAAAAGTTCGAGGCTCTACCAATTGAGCTACCTGAATTTAAGGAAGGATTTGAACCTTCGACGCACGAAACTCTATTTCGCTGCTCTACCTGACTGAGCTACTTAAATTGTGTTTGATTAGGAATACGCATTCACATTGTTCAGCGCACCGGAGTGACTTTTTGAATCACGACCACTTAACCAGACGAATAATACATATCAAGTGATGTGCCAAACGATAAGAAAACAAAAAACAAAATTCTTAATTTATTGATTTTAAATAGTTAAATAGTTAAATTTTTATTTTTACTCATTTTTTGCAAGCGGTATAGACAATCAAAAAAGCACAAATATAATATTTTGGATATGCATGTATCTTAATGGATAGGTTGATGAAGAAGACAATTGCGGTAACATTGATCGGGACACAGTTGGATTTTGTTGGCAAGCGTATTGATAGATGGTCACGGTGGCGACCGAATATTAGCTTGTGTAGTCAAGAAGATTTAATCGTCGATAAACTGCATATGCTCCATGATAACCACAGTTGGAAACTCGCGAATAATGTTGCTGTGGACATTGAAAGTGTGTCACCTGAAACACAGGTGCAATTACATAATATAAACTTCTCTAACCCTTGGGACTTTGAAGAGGTATATGCCAAGCTTTATGATTGGTGTGCCCAACAAGAATTTGATACTGAGAAAAATGATTACCTGTTTCATATTACTACAGGGACGCATGTTGTTCAGATTTGTAGTTACCTGCTTACTGAAAGTCGGCATTTTCCGGGTCGACTCATTCAAACCTCTCCAGACAAGTACAATAAAAACAAATCGGTCGGTAAAGCACAAATAATCGATCTTGACTTGTCTAAATATGATCAAATAGCAACGCGTTTTGACCGTGAACATCTCGAGGGTAAAGCATTTCTAAAAGGCGGTATTCATACTAAAAATAAGGCCTTCAACCAACTTATAACGCAAGTTGAAAAAGTCGCTATCCGTTCACAAGATCCGATGTTACTGACGGGTCCAACTGGAGCAGGAAAAAGCCAACTTGCTACTCGTATCTTTCAACTCAAAAAGAAACGAGCCATGTTAGAGGGTGAACTTGTTTCAGTAAATTGTGCGACATTGAAAGGCGAAAATGCCATGGCTGCTTTATTTGGTCATACAAAAGGTGCATTTACAGGAGCCTTAAAGTCTCGAGATGGCTATTTGCTCACAGCTGATAAGGGCGTATTGTTTTTGGATGAGATTGGTGAGCTTGGCTTAGAAGAGCAGGCGATGCTTCTTCATGCCATAGAAAATAAAGAGTTTCATCCCGTTGGTAGTGATAGAACGCTAAAAAGTAACTTTCAACTTATTGCCGGAACGAACCGTGATTTGAAACAGCAAGTTGCGAAAGGAATGTTTAGAGAAGACTTACTTGCGCGCATTAATTTGTGGTCTTACAAACTACCAGCATTAAAAGATCGACGTGAGGACATCCCCGGCAATATTGACTATGAAATGGACTTATTTGCACAGAAAACAGGGGAAAGAGTCAGGTTTAACAAAGAAGCTAAGCGATTATTTGAAGAGTTTGCAATGTCAAACCAAGCGCCTTGGTCCGGTAACTTCAGAGATTTAAGTTCGGCAATTACACGATTAGGCACTCTTGCAGATTCATCGCGCATTGCTATAGCTGATGTGACAGAAGAAATAGCTAGACTAAAAGAGTCATGGCATTTACCTGACTCAGAACCGCAACGTAAAGCTATCGAAAGGTATTTAACTAGCGAAGCAATATCTAAACTCGATAAATTCGATGCTATTCAACTTAATAATGTACTTGTGATATGCGAAAAACATACGAGTATGGCAGCTGCTGGAAGAGAGTTATTCAACGTTAGTCGAACATTAAAGGCACAAGTAAACGATTCTACAAGATTGCAGAAGTACCTCGCTAAGTTTGGTTTGAAATGGTCAGATTTGAGCGAGCAAAAAAATAGCGAGTAATCGTCGACTCGCTATTTTACCTAACGTTTGGAGGAGTTAGGGTTAGGCAGTTTGCTGGGCGAGCCGAGAATCTATGTTGGCAATATTTGCCATTAACTGTTCTCTGACTCGCTGCAGGTGTTGTTGTCGCTGTTCGGGGGCTTGCTTGGCAAAGCGTAGTGCACTGTAAAGGCTGCGTTTAGAAACTTGATATTTTGCCGCTGCTTGAGAGAGGCTTGATTCGCCGATCATCACGCTTAACATGGCTTCGTGTAAATCAATTTGCTTACTCATTATACTTGCTCCTTGGTGTTTCTATTTACTTGCTTCTCTTCATGGATAGGCCAAATACTCATATTTGCATACCAATCTAGGTGCCAAATTAACTGCATGGTTTGAATCAAGTTGTGCATATGAAAACCCCTGTAATAACTGCTTTGCTCCTAATGTATAGAAAGAGTTATGCCATAATTTCAAGTTGCTGATTTTTATTGTTTTATTGTTTTCTTGTGTAGAGTAGATGCACTATTTTTGTGAGGGCTAAGGTAAGTTTGCACTATTTTGAACGTCCCTATTAAGTGCTGAATGGGTTCTTGTAATGCATACAAATTAGCGGATAAAGTGCTCAGTATGCGCTTATCTAGGACATATTGTCTTTAAGATAGAGATTATAAATAAAGCTGACTATGCTCTTAATATGGTTGGCTTGTTATGTAGAGCCTAAATTTTGATTTCAAAAATAATTAATGTGTTTTTAGTACTTATTGTTATGTTGTCGCACACTTCTTTTGCATGCGAACAAACATTTCGCGTGAGTGCTGCCGATGCTTGGCCTCCTTTCTCTTTTAAGAAGGGGAATGATTATCAAGGTATAGATATTGAGATCGTCGAAGCTGTTTTTTCTACAGCGGGTTATTGTTGGCAATATGTGAGTTACCCTTCTTCAAAGCGAGCTTTAAAAGAGTTGGAACTTGGCAATGTAGATATGCTATTTGCAGCAACAAAAACGGACGAACGCTCTAAATATGCGCATTTTTCTGTTTCTTATAGAGATGAAGAAATGATGGTGTTTTCTTTAGTAGGAGCTAAAAACGTTGACTACTTTTCGATTAAACATCTATTCGGAGTGAGTCGGGGTAGCGTATATGGCCGAGACTTTGAAGTGTTTAGAACATTTTGCCCTGACTGTGTAGTGAATACCAATAATGTATCAGAGCGTTTTGGTATGCTCAGATCAAAGCGAGTAGATTATGTTATTGAAGAAAGAATAACAGGCATGAATTACATAAAAACTCTCGGGCTAGATGGGATAAAACTTTTGCCTCAACCGGTTCACTCTGAGGGCTTAAAGTTCATGTTTAGTAAGGCTCATATTAAACCTGAGCAGCTTCATAAAATTGATCAAGCAATACGCTCAAATAAAGAATTAATACAGTCAAAAATCAACTCGACTTACCTGAAAAAGTAAGTTTAGAGTAGTTTGGTAGTACAAAAAACAAACATTTCAAGTAATGAGCATGTCATATTCGGCAAATTTGAATTTTTTTCACTTAGGTTTTTTTCACTAAAAAAGGGCTTTTTAGCCCTTTTAATTATTTTGATATTTAGAATTTTTAGCTTTTTAGCTTACGCCTTAACCCTGTAATGAATAGTGCTGGAAGCACCCAGAAAAGCGATCCTCCCCCTTCATCTGACTGCTTAGTTTTATCTGTGGGTGTGGTTGGCGTTGGGGTTGTATCTGCGACTGAAACTGTATAAGAAAGCGTATCAGTTGTGACCTTTCTACCGTTAAAAAAGCCACTTACAGAGAGTTCAAATGTCCCTGTTTTTTCAGCTGTAAATGAGTAGCGACTACCACTGTGTTCGTTACCTTCCTGGGTGGTCCAAATATAGTTCAGTTGTAACGGTTGTGTTGTTTCTAGCTCTGTTGTAAATGACAGATTTTCACCTACTTTGGCTGTATTTTCGCCTAAAATTATGAATTTTTTAATAGTGGGTGATACGGCATCAACGAGGTGTTGTTTGCTATAACTCAGCTTGTCATTAACAAAAGCTTTCAGTGTGACTTGATAAAAACCAGGTTGTTGATATTCATGATTAGGGTTGGCTTCTGAGCTCGTTGTACCATCACCGAAATCCCATTGGTAAGCCGTAATTTCGTTACTTAAAACTGAGGGGGTGCTGAGTAATAAAATGAGCCCTAAAGCAGTACTTGAAAGCGCGCGCATAATTTCTCCTTTTTCCTTAGAGATTTAATTTTCATAACTGAATTTATAATTTGATCTTATATCAAAGTTTTCAATAAAGCACCAAATTCGTACTCGTATATACAAATGTTAAAGTTTAATTAAATGTTAAAATTTTTGTTTTTTGAGTGTTGCGAATACCGATTAAAACCGATAATAATATTTATAGAGCGTCTACTCAGTTACCTGTCAGATGCTCACTTTTGATTCAAGGAATGGTGATTATGAAAGTTATTTTAGGAACGTCAGCGGCGCTTATTGGAGCTGTTGCGCTAGCTATGCTTTTGCCTGAAAAAGCACAGCCACAACTCAATAAAAAGTCTACTGAAGTTATTCAAGATACAGCTATGACTGATATTCTTGATGATTCTTCATTGTTGATCAAACCTGACTCTAAGGCCAGTGAAGCGATTGTGAGATCACAACCTTCTGAGCCAGAAAGTATTTTCTCATGGCCGATAAGGCCACTCGAACAACTCCATGATAAACGTGAGTTGGAAAACGAGTATGCGTTCTTAAAGGAGCGTTTGGAAAGTGCCGAGGCGGTCGATTTGGTTAATAACAATAAATTAACAAGTGAAGATATCGAAGCACTTCGAAACACCTTTTCACACTTAAATCTGATTACGGAACGTTTGATCGAAATTGAGTCTCAAGAGGCTCACCAAGAGTTCGAGCAACGTTACGGACCTGACGCATTTGCAGATGATATGGCTTTCGTAAAAGAGACTGTAAAACAAGCAATTGCAGAGCGGAAAAATCGTACAGCCAGAGAACGTGAGCTGGCTGAACCAATGGTTGAAGCAGTAAACGTAGAACAAGATGTTCTACACGTCATAAACCGAGTGGAAAACACTCAAAAATAAAACTTATCTAAGGATGAAAACAGTGAAAAAGACGCTTTTAACTTTGGCGGTACTTTCTGTGCCTGTCACCGCAATGGCGATGCCTAGCCTACGTGATGATTGTCAGTTTAGTAGCCCAATTCAATCAGGTGGTGCTGATATTTTATTCAGCCAAAACTGTAAAACAGCTTACGTTGCGCCGCCAAATACAGGCAAAGTAACTTTATCTGGTTATCATGAAACTCAAGGTACCGAGTTTTGTGGCAATTTAGATAACGCGAAAGCAACCTACGATCAGTCACAAGCGCGTTCAAAAACGTGGCGTGACAAGTCTGAAGCATTGTTGCTTCAGGTTGACCCACTTATCGATGAAAAAATTCAAGCAAACGCGGATTTGTTAGAACTGAAAGGCAACATCGACTATTGGGTGTTTGAAGAGCTTAAAAACAGCTATGAAATGACGCTACTAGCGTATAACGGTCGTTATGATGACTATAAGTTCTGTTTACAAGATGGTTTGCTAACACGTGAAGAGTGTCAGCAAAACCTTCGCGATACTGTACAGGCTTACTCAGATGCAAGAACTGAGTACAATCGCTACCGCAGCGATAACCGTGTTGCATTGGCAAAAATCGATGAGTTGAAAGCCGATATTGTACGTTTAGACGAGCAAATCGTTGCGCTTGAAGAGCGTGTCATCAAGTATGACGACTATGCGATGAACATTGAAAGCCGTGCAACGTACAACTACATTGATCTAGCAAGCATTTATGGCGCAAACGCTAAGATGCTTTATACCCTTGATTACGACAGTTATGTAGATGGTATTCGCGCTCAGAATGCACATATTCCACAGATCACGTCTTGGAAGCAAATGCCATTGGTGGGTGCTGAGTTCTTCACCAATATGAATCCTGACTTCATTAATACAGCTGATCCAAATATGGGTTCGCTTAAAGATTTAACGCCTATTCATACTATGAATACAGCACAGAAGCTAATTAGCTTCCGCCCAAAAGGCTTCTCTAGCTTATATGAGTCAATGGATGGTGAAGATAAGTCAACAGAGCCAGGTGCATACATGAATAACATCGACCCTAACGATGTTGATGCATTGGTTTATGGTAGCTTTGGTTCAGCTAGTTCAAACCTTGCAATGAACCTGTTTGGTGCTTGTCCTCTTAAGAAAGAAGGTGTTACAGGCACACAACTAGCGGCTTCGTTTGATTCATATGTGCAAACAGGTTTGCGTTTACAGTGGTTAATCGAAGTACCATTCGGTTATAAAGCACAATACAAAGCGCACAACATCTTAAGTCAGTTCTCGTCTAACAAGTCTAGCGGTTTCCTATTCTGGAAAAAGCGCAAGTCTAGCTTCTACGAGTGGGCTAAAAACACACAAGATCTGAAGATTGAATTCATCGATCCACCTCTATCTCGCTACTGGACTGAAGAAATGGAAGAAACAGTACGTGAGTCAATCATGCGTCGTATCGCATTTGGCGTACTAGATAGTGTTTATCCACGTATTTCAGCAGCACCGCTTAACGATGCAGAGCACCAAGCTTGGTCTAAAGGCGCGCAACAAATCGGTTGTAGCTTCGGCCCTTACGGCTGTGCAATTGGTTGGGTTGTGGGTTCTTTAGATAACCGTAAGAACTACTCACGTTTTTATAGTGATAAGAGCCGTTACTACACAGAAGAGTCAACCAAAGTTACTTATCTTCCTAAAGAGAAGTACCTGACTTTCTCTGCTCAGTAAGCACCATCGCAAGGCCAACTTAGGTTGGCCTTTCCAATAAGGATTAGATATATGTTGCGTTCTATTTCGGCAGCACTGGTTTGTGCAGCCTCAATTTCAGTGCAGGCATTTGAAGTTCAGTTGCCTCAATACATTTCTCCGGGAGAGCAAGTGGTGTTGAGTGCAAGCCCAATTGCCCAATACGACGAGTTTGCATGGCAGTCTTCTAGCTTTCATGCGCAATTGCAAAGTTATGGCGAAAAACAACAGTTTGCTGTGTTAAAACTGCCGAAATATGCCAGCGATACCCAAATCAATATTTATACATACGCCCTACAAGGGTGGAGTTACGAAACAAAGCAGAACTTGATAGAAGTGCGAGCAAACAAACCAAAGCTTCCTAGTTCAATCGCCATTTCAGGTCCAAATACCTTGTTGTTAGACCAACCCAATGTGCTTTCTTTGCAAGGTGTTGAGCCAAATACCAGCATTAGTTGGCAAGCCGTTGATGACGATGGTACCAATCAAGGTATAGCGCTTCAAAATATCGCAGATAATCAGGTTGAATTGAGTTTAGATTCAGCTGTATTTCAAAGTGAAAGCATCAATGTGCTAGCGACTTTGAATGTATCTGGGTGGCAATATCAGGTGACTAAGTCATTTAATTTTGATGGGCAGGTCACCCAACCAAACTTAGTCATTAATACACAAAATACTTATCAAGAACACAAAAGCGGGTCTTTATCAGCGTTGGTTGAACATACTTCACCCGATGATGAAGTGACATACCAATGGCGAGTGATTAATAAAGGGCTTGCCGAAGCAGTAACGCTTAGTGCTAGTAATCAAGCGCAAACAGATGTGTTAGTTGAAGGCATTGAAAAGATAAGTAAAGTTACGCTTGCTGTGACAGCTGAAATTAATTCGCTCGATAAAACGGCGTCTCTAACCAAAGAGTTCGATATTACAGTGACGGCAAATAAATCGCCTAGTCTGAACTTGACGGCTTCTAAGCCACAACTGTGGGATGGTGAGTCTATGACGGTGGTGGTTGAAGCGAGCGACCCTGAGCAAGATACAACCACGGTGACAGTCGAGAACTTAACGCCTGATTTCATCTCTATTAGCAAGAAAAATACGAACTACTTAGTTAAGGCAAACGCAGTTACAGCTGATGCAATGGGCAGAATTAAACTAACGGTTGAAGATCTATGGGGTAATCGTAGTTCACAAATATTAGACGTTAAAGTTCGCCGCTTACCTAACATTCACTTTTCTCATAAGCACCGTTTATATGCGAACAGCCCTGGTTTATTAAAGGCAGAGATAGATATTCCTGTAAACCAAGTACAGGCCGTTGAATGGCAGCAAGTGTTGGGTGAGCCTGTTCAATTAAACAAAACTGCTGAATTTGAAGCGAACTATGTCGCCAATGAAGGGGGGGCAGATTTGAGTTTCACTCTTAATTTGACCCTTTCACCAGATGTGGTGGTATCAGCACAAACCGAGATCAACGTTTTAAGCTCCCTGCGATTAAATGACACAGGGGATGTGTCTTACATAGATAAAAATGCACGCTGGACACAAGATAGCCTGCAAAGTTTGGCAGGACTTGATGCGTTAAAAGGTAGGGATGCTTCAGAGGTTTTACTTAAGCAAGGGGCTGGACCACAAGGCTTTGACTTTGATTTTCTATCGGATAGTGGCGCAGTTTTACCGGCCTTTTCAAGTCAAGCAGCTTGTCTTCGAGATAATCACACAGGGTCAGTTTGGTTATTAAAAAATCAGCAAAACGGTGACCTGCAAACGAAGAAAACCTTAGTCGAAATAGCCGCTGATATTACTGCGTTAAATCAAAAGCAGCGTTGTGGTAAGCAGACTTGGCTGTTACCCAGTGCACCACAGTTACTCTCTGTGCTTAGTACAAACCAAAGTGAACATACTTTTTATTGGCTAACAGGATCTGAGCCAGCACTTGGACGCGTGTTTTCACGTCTGCAGCTTTTAAGTTCAACTGAAGACGCGGGTCAAAACTATATCGTTAACTGGCATCCAAGCACTTTAACTTCTTCATGGGCAAGCAATCAAAATGCCTACCAATTCTTACTGATGGCGGGAGAGTGAAAATGAATAAAGTAATTCTTATGGCGACCCTGCTGGGTACTATGAGCTACTTACCCAATTCTATAGCACAGTGTAATGATGCTTCAGAGGTGGCCAGATATAGCCCTGTTTTGGAACAAACCATTACAGATTATAAGTTTGGTTTGATGTGGAGTGCTTGCGCAATTAGTCCGACGACAGGGGAATGTATGTCTGACAGTGAAGTGCGTTCGAGAATGACAGGGCTCAAGGCGGTTCAGTTTGCTGATGAATCCGTCATTGGGGGTCACACCGATTGGCGTTTACCGAACTTGAAAGAGGCGATGACTCTATTTGGTGGGTGCCAGGATTTTACCTATGCTGCGCCATTACAAATGGGTAAATATCAGCGCCGTATTTGGACTGCAACAACTGACTCAGGTCAGTCTGAGCCCGCATTAAAAACCATCGCGATGGTTAATGGGCAAATAGTGCCATGGCGAGTCTCAAGTAGTGCTGCATCGGTGTTTTTAGTGCGAGATATTAGCCAAGGAGCTCAGTGAACTATGTTTATTACGACTTTATTGAGTCTTGGGCTCACAGTTGATCCCGTGCAGCTCAACTCTCGACATTTTAGTATGCCAACCAGTTTGCCGGCTTACTTGGCATATAAGGCGACGCTTAATGCGGTCACCGGCACCGACGATGATGATATTTTACGCGGTACGAATGGCGATGATGACATATCAGGTTTAGCCGGAGACGATAGGTTATTTGGTGGTCAGGGTTTTGATTCCTTGTTTGGTGACGAAGGTAATGACTCTCTTTATGGTGGCAGTGGTGAAGACTACTTACTTGGAGGAAGTGGAGATGACTTACTGCAAGGCGGACAAGACAATGACAACCTTCGAGGCGGGCAAGGTGCTGATAACCTGCTAGGTGAAGAAGGTGATGATGAACTTTATGGCCAAAGTGGAAACGATACCCTATCTGGTGGACAAGGACGAGATCAACTCTTTGGTGATGAAGGTGAGGACGAATTACGAGGCGGCTCTGAAGATGACACATTAAATGGTGGAGATGCCAATGACCGACTATTTGGTGAAAGCGGCAATGATACTTTAATAGGTGATGGCAGTAGTCATCTCGGGCATGATTACTTAGATGGTGGTGTCGGCAATGATACGCTCAGCGGTGGGGCTGGGAATGACGAGCTATTTGGTCAATCTGGCAATGACACCTTATTTGGTGATGAAGGTGACGACACCTTAAAAGGTGGAGATAACAATGATGCGCTAAATGGCGGCCGTGGCACAGATTTGCTGTACGGCGAGTTAGGCGATGATGAGCTCTACGGTGAAGATGGCGATGACCAACTCTTTGGCGGAGATGGTGCCGATACACTAGATGGCGGCGATGGAAACGATTTGTTGCAAGCAGGCGATCAAGATGACTGGCTGTTTGGACAAACAGGCCATGACAGACTATATGGTGGCAAAGGCAATGATATGCTTTTTGGCTATGATGGTGATGATCATTTATACGGTGAAGAAGGTGATGACATCATTGATGGGGGCTGGGGGAATGATACCTTTTACGGCTCTTTAGGCATCGATCAGCTCGAGGGAGCTGAAGGTGACGATTTATTTCTCATTACTAATCTAGGTTATGGTCGTCACACCATTATTGGTGGTTCGGGTCAAGATACCATTCGACTCGCTGATGGTGAGCAGCATTTCACCCAATTACATACCAATATTCAAAGTGTCGAAATCTTACAGGGCAATGCGTTAGATAACCAACTGATCCCTGCACAGGGCATTGAGAAAGTGGAAGGTTTAGCCGGTAATGACACGTTAAGTGACAGCGCTGGTAATGAAGCTCTTTATGGCGGTTTAGGCAATGATGTTTTGCATAGCACAGCTGGGAGTGACGATTTATTTGGTGAACAAGGGAATGACACCTTTTTTATTTCTTCTAGTTTGACGAGTGCATATGGTGGTGAAGGCAATGATATTTTTTATCTTTCATCTTCGGTCAATGTAATTGATGGCGGGACAGGACAGAACCGCATCGAATTACAGAATGTCGCATTTGCTGATCTTAAAGCGAGCATCAATATACAGTCTATTGTTGGTAATGCACTGCCAAATACCCTAAAACATGGTTTATCTGCTACTGAAAAGTTATCGAGTGACACAGAAATCGCTATTTCATTAGGCGCAGGAATAGACAGGTTTTTACCTGGGGTGATTGCTGATGATAGGCAAGATCTTACCTACACCCTAAGTTACCAAACTGACAAAACCTTACTCTACACAGGACAAGTTACTTATCAACTAGACAGTGATGTTGAGTTCATTTTGTTTGAGCAAATCAAACAGGGGTACATCGCCAAATTCTTACTGAATTTGAAAACTAAAAAAATGGCCGTTATCTCTGAGCAACCAATTTAACCCGCATCATTTCTAAAAATTTAGTCAAAACTAACTAAAAGGATATTTTTGTGAAGTACTTAACGACAGTCGTGCTAGGCATACTGGGGGTTAATGCCCCCAGTTTCGCGACACAATATTATGCTGTACCGGCTTTGACCGGCAATGCCAACATGGGTGTTAATTGTATTCATGCACCGCAAACGATAAACAGTTCAGGTATTGCAACAAAGTGTAAGCAGTTGACCGTACCTAATAACCCTCGTATCGCAGCACAATTTCCGGTGCCGCCAAAACATTACACGGTTGAATTTAATAACCCTGATTCGCCTGTATTTAGCGAGTTCAATGGTTATCCAATGATCATTGAGCACAGCTCAGGAAAGTGCTTCTTGCGAAATGAGTTGGTTAATACGGTTGAGCCGCAGCGTAACGTATTACCTAGTGAATTCACAAGCTTTGAATATGATTGTCCGACAGGACCTGAAGAAAGCTTTGATACCAGTCGTTTGCTTTATCAGTATACGGTAAGTGGTGCATTTCAGCCGCAAAATGACGCACATTTATTTGCTTCAGTGACGATGCAAATGGCAGCTCATTATTTTGCTGAGCTATATCCTCAGCAAGGTGAGCTATGCCCTGAGTGGGGTGGCCAATACTGCTTGAAGCAACTCCAACAACGTGTCGGTTATAGCGTTGAAGGGCAAAAATATTCCAGCGATTGGGATGGTGAGTTTGTAAACCTTGCGGAAGGTGGCAGTGTTGTAGGCCAATTTTCTCATGCCAGCTCCCTCGATATTGTGGCTCATGAGATAGGGCATGCACTACTTTCTTGGAATAGTGAATTGCTTTACCAAGGTGAAGAGCCATCAGCTGTTCAAGAAGCGTTTTCGGATATGACGGCACTTGCTGCGAGAGATTACTATATTCGCCATATTGATGGGGGAGCTGCAAACTCATTCTTGCAAAGCCCTATGGCGCTCGCTTGGCAAAATAGTGCTCAGAAAATGTGGTGGATGGGTACCGGCTTTAATTTTAGTGGAAATCCACTCAGATATATTGCTCAGCCTAGATTTGATTTAATCAGTATTGATGATACTCGTGACTTAGCCGAGGCGAATGGTCCGCACCAAAAAGCAGGGGCTTTAAATAAGTTCTTTTATTTACTCGCAACTTCAGAACAATGGAGTGTTGAGCGGGCTTATAAATTGGCGCTAAAAGCTGCAAATAACTGCTTCAGAAGAGACAGTGGCATTAATGAGGCTGGTATGTGTTTTCAATCTCAAGCTGACTATGAAGATAAAGCACTCATTGGTGAACTGTTAAGACAAGTAGGTATTGTATCTTGGCAGTCTCAAAGCGAACATCTTGCATTTGATATTGAGCGCCAACTAGATGAGCTTCGCTTTTCTGTAACAGATAACCGATTCAGCAATAACCAAGTTAAGCGCTTCAATGTGTCAATTGATGGCGTGCCTTATCTCGCTTGGCAAAAAAATAGTGGGCAAGGGAGCTTTAACAAAGTAAAAGCTGGTCGATTATCTGTGCCGTTGGGGGCCGCGCTCGTTGAGTTAGAAATACAATTGTCTAATGGCCAAACCTTATCTGCAGCTCGTCATGTTTACAGCGCTGATCAAGCTCGTTGCCAGCCGATGATAATTGGTGATGCAATGACAAGCTTACGCGTGAACGACGAGCCGTTGAATGTAACAAAAGCGTTCGAGCAATTAGCCGTAAATACAGCGTTATATAGCCAAGATTTACTGACGCTTAGTTTTAATACGCACTTAAACAATAAAGTGGTTACTGTCTTTGCTGATTTAGATAGAGACCGTGTATTTGAAGATGATAACAATAGTAATGAGTTGATTTTTACCCAAGCTGATAGTTCAGAAGGGGCTTCATTTAAGCTTTTAGGTGCAGAGCAAATTAATGAAGGGCCTATGCTGCTCAGGGTGCGTATAGATGACAAGCAAAAAGGCGCATGCGAAGTTGATAATGGCTCACAAGTTGTTGATTTAAAAGTTAACCTTAAATCAGGTAGCAATCTTCAAAGCGTTGATTTTTCTTCGCAGCAAGTGAACGACCAAATAACTTTAACTGCACAAGCAACAGGACAAGGCAGCCATACATTTAATTGGTACTTTAACGGTAACCTAGAAGCCGAGAATACAGATACGTTGATCCGCGCTTTTACAGCTGAAACGCTAGTACAGGTAGACTCTCTCCGTGATGGGCAGGTAGTTGCAACGCAACAGAAAAAAGTACAGCCAGTTGCGTCTCTGGACTTAAAAATTCAGTGTGCTGTTGAAGGAACGCAATGTCTGTTTTCAACGCAACACTTACCATTGCCAAACTCAGTCTCAGCAAGGTATTTTTGGCAATTTGGCGATCAGGTCGATACAAAAGATACAAGAACGGATACAAGTAATTTCATCTTTGATTATCAATCCAGTGGTCAATACAACGCAAATCTAACGGTATATCTAGATAGCCTGAATGCACAGTTTACGACTAGCACAGTCGTGAACATTGAGAATGCAAAACCAGAGATTGTGTTTAACACCACTGCAGACCCTCAAGATCCGATGCGAATTCTGTTTAGTGTGGAAAACATCGACCTTTATAAAAAGGTATTTTGGTCTGTTGAACAAAAGCGGTATGAACAGAGTGACCTAACGAGAGAGTGGGATTACACCTTTAATGAAGCTGGCACTTACCCTGTGCTACTAACAGTTATATACCCTGATGACACCCCAAAAACAATTCGCAAAGAAATCATAGTTGAGCCAGCAGCACCCGTTACTCAGCCTAATTTACAAATTCTATCGATACATACAGATGTGATGAGTTCATGGTACCTCTGGAGTTGTGATACGAACTATGCGCGAAACGTTTTACCTGATTCAGAAATCAAGTCGGATTGTAACAATGCACAAATTAACTCTGTGCTCGTCAATACCAACCTTGAAGACATAACGTTACTGAGATCTGATTATTGGGTTGACCGAAATAAAGATGGAATCTTTAGCCAAGATGAAAAGAACACGAATCTCTCTTTTAAGTTTGATGGCAGTCGTGTTCCTGTATGTGTAACTGCATACACCCTCGAACAAGCTGGATCTTCTTCAGCCTGTATTGCCCCTGAAGGGGGTGCAACATTTAACTTTTATATAAATAAATAAGATAACTTTTAAATTTTAAGGAAAAAAGATGAAATTCAATCTACTGGCTTTGGCCGTTAGCTCGACATTGGCGCTGGGTAGTATCACTGCACATGCGCAACCAATCGCTCAAGATGCCGTTAAGGTATCACTTGCTTCAAATATGCAACAAGATGGCGTTCAGTATCTTGATCCAGATAGTGCAGAAGCGCGCGCTGAGCTTGCAGAAATGTTTGCTGATGCAGGTTGGACACCACAAAATAGTCCTCAATTATATAAAGAGTTGCACACCCCTCAAAAGTTAGTGAGCAATGACTTGTTCGCAACAGCAAGAACCATGAATACAGCATTCTCTACTCAGAGTGATAAAGAGCTAGAGTCACTGTTTAGCCATTTAGGTTTTAATATCGTACAAGAAGGGAGCACAAAACTCTTTAAGGTGCGTCTGCTTAACTCAGAGCCTAAGTCGACAAAAATGACAGTCATGACAATCCGTCTCGTGAATGAGAAAGGCGAGCAGATCACGACTAAGCAAACTTCTCGCTTCTTCGGCGATGCGTCAGCTTCGGCATCTAGAAAGCTGATTGGCGGTGAAGCAACATTGGAAAGTGCATATGATTATGTCAAGAAAGCAAAAGCTGTATACGGTGAAGGCACAGCTTACGTGTTGTTCAATGATGGTACTAAGGTCCTGAAAAAGGGCAAAGTGAAGTACGATAGAAATGCTATCTTAGGTATGTTGAGCAAAGAGCTTGGTCGTCCGATGACTAATAAGAATACGCTGGTCAGCGTTAAGCCTTTACCTCCGGTTAAGCCAATCATTATTGGTCCCGTTGAGCCAGATCCTATCTTCTTACGTACAGAGCAAGCGCATGAGTTTAAATATGCAGAAAAGGAATCATTTCAAGTCGCAAGCTTTGCGGCAAATAATTTTTTTGATCATGTTGTAAATCATCCAAAAGATTGGAAGAAGGCTGACGGAAGCAATAAGAATGTGTCAGGGCAAGATGGAAAGATCATGGTATGTTTGAACCGTGATTATGGTGATTGTGATTACCCTATGATCCAAGCGGGTGGTGACTATAATAATATTCCTCATGTCACAATTCCGTTCCAAGGTCAGATCACGTTACCAACTTATATTTCTAAGGTACTATTTAAAGAAGACGGTGTTTTAGAAAATAACAATGTGCAGCCAACAGATGTCATGATCCAAGGCAAAGATAGCTTTGTTGATAAGCTGTCTAATCATACTAACCATGTTAGAAATAGTTTTAGTCAGTACTTCAACATCAATTACACCTTCGATGCTGATACTTGGATGCCAATGTCAGTGCTGTCATGGAATATCCCTAGAGATAAAGGTGTATTTGCAAAACCAGGCATCTTTGAACGTCGTCAAGATGCTTATTGGATCTTAAATATCGCAATAGAAGAAAACTGGATGGGTAGCCCAAATGATGCTGAATTATACTTTGGTATTTCGGGTGATGATTACAACGCAGAAACAGGCTATAGCTCTTATATTATCGCTTCTACCGAAGCGCCAGCATTACCACAAAGTGGTGCCGTATATGAACAAGCCCCTCTTCAGTTTTCTTATAGCTGTTTAGCTGAAGGTTCATTAATTTTAATGGCGGATGGCACTTCTGTTGCGATAGAAACTTTAAATATTGGTGACTTAGTCACAGGCGCAAGTGAGTTCTCTCCAAAGACAAAAGAAACCTTACGCATTGCTGATATTTCTGTGGGCGTTGAGCACTTACCTATGATCCAGCTTACGACTGATGAAGGGCAAGTTTTAACTTTAACAGAGTCGCACCCAGTACTGCGCGAAGGGGGACATCCTGTTTGGGCGCTCAATGTAAAAGAAGGCGATAAAATTCAAGTTAATGGTGGCTTAGCGACTGTTACGGGTTATGAACAAGTAGACTATAAAGACAATGTATATAACTTGAAGCTTGAGCGAGTAAATGGCGATTCTGAGCAAGGTGAAAGCTTTGTGATGTTTGCTAACGGCATCTCTGTCGGTGACTTAGCGATGCAATCAGAAAATGAATTTGATACGCATAAAGAGTCTGTTGAAGATGTCTTAAAGCGTTTACCAGTAGAGTGGCACACCGATTACTTAAATAGTTTGAATACTGATAAGTAAATAAGCCCAGAAGAGCAAAGCCGACTTATGTCGGCTTTTTTTCACAGAGCGCAATTGGACAAGCTCTCTGCAAATTACATGTTTTATCATGAATTTTCACATTATATCGTTCATTTTAATCAAAATACGTTGGTTATTAAGGTACATAGTATGTAAACTGGGTGTTATCACTTATAAGGAGATTAATTAGTGAAACGTCATGCTTTGATGGCATTGCTTATGCCGTTGATTTCATCTGCTTCAACCTT
This sequence comes from Pseudoalteromonas phenolica, assembly GCF_001444405.1. Taxonomy (NCBI): domain Bacteria; kingdom Pseudomonadati; phylum Pseudomonadota; class Gammaproteobacteria; order Alteromonadales; family Pseudoalteromonadaceae; genus Pseudoalteromonas; species Pseudoalteromonas phenolica. The sequence continues at coordinate 3,700,340 of NZ_CP013187.1, read as the reverse complement.
TTCTTTTGCAGCAGAAAATACGCACTTCGCCGTACCCGCCATGATGGGTAATGCAAAAATGGGCTTGCTATGTGCTCAGGCTCCTGAGTTCACAAGCCAAGATTGTCAAACCGCTGTGATACCCGATACACCCTTAACAAGAGCGCGGTTTCCTTATATCCCTGAGCAATACAACTTATTTTATCGAGATGAGAATAGTCAGTTGTTTTCTCAATACAGCGGTTATCCGTTTGTTGTAAAACACGAAAGTGGCATGTGTTCTTTAGAAAACCCAGCCGTGGTTACACGTCAAAACGCTGTGAATTTTCCTGTTTACAGTTACAGTTGTGACGGAATGGCACTAGAAAGTGCGAACCTCTCTCGTCTTAATTTTAATTACTTTGGACAAGGTGATTTTCAAACCGAGAATGATGTTCATTTTTACGCTGGTATTACCATGGACATATTGCATCAGCAGCTTGCCCTTATGTACCCAGATTCAGCAGAAGCATGTACAGCAGGAGCTGATTATTGTTTAGAGCAACTCAGTGTAATCGTGGATGGAGACACGACTTTTCGTACCAGTAGCTGGGATGGTGAGCATGTTTTGCTAGATAGGGGCATGGCGACAGGTGGCTATTTTTCTCATGGTTCTTCATTAGACATTATTGCTCATGAAACAGGCCATGCAGTACTGACTTGGAACTCCGATATTTCATTTGAGTTCAAGGGAACCGCTGCTATTCAAGAAGCATTCGCTGATTTAACCGCAGTCCTCGTACGGAGCGAGTTCTATAAAAGACTTCAGACCGGCGGTGAACAAAATTTTATAGAGTCTGATGCACATCAACAGTTATCGATTGATGGTACTTTTTACTATGCCATGGCTTGGGATAGTTATATCGGCAACAAAGCGCTGCGTTATCTTTTTTCGCCGATGACAGATGGCGCAAGTATTGATGATTGGCGTGATATAGAAACTGAAACGCCTGGTCCGCATTATCAAGCGGGCATTTTAAATCGCTTCTTCTACCGCCTGTCAATTTCGGATGGCTGGGATATCGCAAAGACATTCCGTTTAACGATGAAGGCTGCGCAGTCATGTTTTGTTGAAGATACCAGTTTTGAGCATGCCGCATTCTGCTTGATTGATGTAGCTGATGAGCAAGACAAAGCGAGAGTGTCGGCTAAGTTGCAAGAGGTTGGTTTAATCCCAACAAATAGCTTAGCTAACAACCTCGACTTTTCTATTGAGCGCTTATATACGTCAATTAACTATGCCTTATCAGAATCCGAGCAAGCCGAGTTAAGTGCCGTGAATATTAGCCTTAATGAGCAGCCTGTGCATCAATGGCAAGCGAACTTAAATACACCATCACAATTCAATGCAATAAAACAAGCGCAACTTAATTTAGAGTCAGGCGAGCATTTACTCTCGATTGAAACGACGAACACGCAAGGTCAGACTAAAACAGGTCATAGACTTTTGAGTATTTTTTCAGATCCTCTGTGTAAGCCAGACACCGAGAATGTGCTATCAAATCAGTTAAGCATGAATGGAGAAGACTTTGTTTTGGAGCAAGGCTATACGTTCTTGGTGCCACAGAACGCATGGTATCAGCAGGCATTAGGAGAATTTCAATTCCACAACATGCCCACAGATAAAGTAGTATCAGTATTTTATGATTTGAATAGAGATCGTCAGTTTTCAGACGATGAAAATGTACTTAGTGCCACGGAGTTTGATACTGCTATTTCTTTACCGAGTGTTGATACTGTGCCCAGCGACATGCTGGTGAGGTTACGTATTGATGATGCAGCAGTAAGCTCATGTACTGCGAATGAGTTAAGTCAGTCTGTTGACTTGAAAGTACACATTGAAGCGGGTGTCCCCAGTACACCGATAGATTTTAGTTACAAGCAAGTGGAACAAACATTACATCTTACTGTCTTGTCAAGCTATGGCGAGCAAGCTATGTTTCGTTGGATTTTACCTGAGCAAGTCATTGAGCAAACTGACAGTAAGTTAGAGCAAGCAGTGAATACACAAGGAGCATATGTTGTATCGCTTGAGCATGTTGAGAATGACCGCGTGCTTAGCAGAGCTGAAAAGCAGATTGAACTGATTGCCGATCCTAATTTGGCTATAGCTTGCGAAGCACAAGGTACACAATGTGAGTTTACCGTGAGTCATACTGTATTGCCTGAGGCTGTTGAGTATCAATGGACATTGGCAGGAGAGCAAGTTATTAGGCAAGATGCTCAACCATTCAGCTATGATTTTGAAGCATATGGCGTGTTTAATGTGGCACTCTCTATGATGACAATAGATGGCAGAGCAGAGTTTTCAACCGAATCGCAAATAACCTTGGAAGAGGTATTGCCAGAATTAGATCTGCTTGTTGGAAAGCAAGTAAATAATACCATTTCTCTGATAGCAGACAGTGAATTAGGAGAAGGCTTTACTTTAAATTGGCTTATCGATGGTCAGTTGCAATCAAGCCATGAAAAAGAAATAACGCATAACTTTACAACGGCGCAAACAGTTACCTTACAGCTACTAAAATCAGGTGAAGTTGTGAAAGAGGTGTCTAAGTTAGTTACGCCAATGACAATACCGAACCTGACGATCCAGTGTGTGCTAACAGGCACCCAATGTGAATTGTCAGCATCTCATGATTTGCCAGATAATAATCTTATTTATCAGTGGCAATTAAATAATGAAACGATTACCAAAACGTCAAAAGACGCGTTTCAATATGACTTTGCCGGTTATGGTGAGTTTGCAGTTTCTCTTACACTTCAGGTGACTGACTCAAATGCGGAGTTTACCTCAAGTGAGGTAGTTCATATTCAGGAACCAGAGCCAATTCCTGAAGTGAGTTTTGATGTTTCTCAAGTTAATGACACTTTTTTCTTCTCATTGAATTCTCCACTGCCTACTTTATATGAAGTGACACTTGTGATTGCAGGGCAGGAGTATGTTCTAAACGAGGGCAAATTAGACCTTGAGTTACCGAATGAGATATCTAGCTATACTTTTATCCTTAGGAAGCATGGGCAAATTATTGATCAGCAAACAGTGAGCTTTATTAGAGAAGCAAACCCTAATTTGGACTTTGTATGTGTTGCCGAAGGTCTAACTTGTCAATTAACAGCGACGCACAATGCCAACACATCAGTCAAAGCATATGTGTGGTCCTTAGTTTCGCAGGCAGAGTCAATCAGCACTTCTGACCCTTATTATGAAATGCAATTTACTGAGGCTGGAACATACGATGTAATGTTAACTTTGGTAACTGTAACCGGTGCACAGTTTACACATCAGCGCGCTGTCACTGTTGAAGAGTTACCTCATGAAAAGATCGCTATTTTGTTTTCTCAGCATAATTCGATATTAAAGCTAGAAGTGAGCAATGAAGATAACTTGGGTGATCAGTATCAACTTGTTTGGTTGTTAAATGGAGAGCAAGTTACTTCAAAGCAACTTGAAAAAGAGTTAACAACTCTGGCGACTGATTACATGGTGAAGTTACAGGTATTTATGGCAGGAGAGCTTGTAAAAGAGGTCTCGCAATCTATATATGTGTATGCTGATATAGGCCTTGATTTTACTTGGCAAAATAACACAGAGAAGCCGCTAGAGTTCTCTTTCTCGAGTCTTTAGAAAATAAAAGGGTCACAATTGAGTGACCCTTTTTAATGAGCGTATGTTGAGAATATTTAAGTTCTAAGTAGCCCTAATTGACTGTTCTTGTGCTCGACCAATTTCATCAAATCTTGCGCGGCATCTTCAATGGTGTCGGCCAGTTGCGCAAGTTCTGCTGCCGCATCTGAAATCCCCGTCATGTTTGCACTTAAGTCTTCTGTCACCGCACTTTGCTGCTCAGCAGCAGTAGCTATCTGCGTAACTTCATTTGAGATATCATCAAGCGCTTGCACCATTTCACTCATTTGTGCCGCGGCGCTGCCACAATGGGTCATGGCATCACTGGCTTGCACAACTGAGCGTTCAATGATGTCCTCAGATGTTTTAACCTCATTTTGTAGATTATCAATAAGCTGGCTGATCTCATTAGTTGAATCTTGAGTTTTTGAAGCCAGAGACCTAACCTCATCGGCAACGACCGCAAAGCCTCGACCTTGTTCACCTGCACGTGCAGCTTCGATAGCAGCATTCAGAGCCAATAGGTTAGTCTGTTCAGCGATTGAACGAATAACATCAAGAATTTGTGTAATGTCGTTACTGCGAATAGCTACTGCGTTAATAGACTCTTTAGCACTGGCCACTTGATCAGACATAACTTGCACTGAGTCGGATGCTGCTGAAATACCGCGTTCACTTTCTTTTACTTTTTCGTTGGTTGCATTGGTTGAAGCAGCTGCATTCTCCGATGAGCGAGCAACTTCGCTAGCGGTGGCGCTGAGCTCGTTTATAGCAGTCACTACACTGTCTATTTCCATATGCTGCATGTTGACTTTGGCTTTAATATCTTCAGCTGCCTGCGAGGTTTTGGTCGACTGTTGATAAGAGTTGTTTGCCAGTCCTTTTAAATCATTCACCATATTTCGCAGTTTCTGTGTGAATAGGTTAAAGCCTGTGGCAATGGCAATGAGCTCTTCATGTTGTGTCACGTCGAGCTGCACTGTCAAATCGCCATCATTACTTGCAAGATTCTCGACTCTGTCTTTGATCTCTGTGAGTGGATCAATAATGGTTTTTAAAATAGCCACAGAGAGAGCCAGTGCGATAACCGATGCGATCACCCCAGTTAAAATCATACTAGAGCCTACAGATGCATTATCTTCAGCTTGCTGTTTTGCTAATCCTTGCGCGCGGGCGAGGGCTAGATCTTTTGGTAACTCAATCACCAAGCTCCATGTGGTATTGGCGACTTTAATTTCGATAGGCATAGTAAATACTAGATTGCTGCCAATTTCGAGTTGAGTTTGCTGTTTGCGGTTGTCCATGATGGTTTTGCCCGCATTACCTGAGAGTGATTCTGTTAATGGGCGCGCAAGCTTATCATAGTGGCTTGAGCCTACTAACAAGCCGATGTCACTTAAAATACTGACTTTGGCTTGGCCGTTGTAAAGTGATTCAGATACCTCTTCTGTGAGGGTTTGAAAGCGTGGCAGGTTAATGTCAACGCCGACTAAACCAATAAAGCGACCATTGGCAATCACAGGAACTGTCAGAGAGGTCATTAACTCCGAATTACCGGGTGTGATTTCATACAGATACGGTTCCATAATACAGGGCTTAAGGTTATCTTTGGCGCACAAATACCACTCACTCTCTCTAAAGCCAAATTCATTGCGGGCATTGAGGTATTTTTCACCTGGATCTTCAATCTGATGTTGAGTGAATTTACCCGGTGCATCGCGGGTGATATAAACTTCTAAAGAGCCTGCACCTGGGACTGAATGAGTTTGGCCTGAATTGCTAAATTGACTATCTTTACCATCGTAGCCGTTGGCTTCGAATTGAGCATAGATTGACGACACCCCTTGGTTTTTTTCAAGTGCACCCAATACCATTAAATACAGGCTTTGTCTTGAAATGGGGTTTTGTTCTGCTGTTTTAGCAATACCGCCAGATAGGCTATAAGGAATTTGATACTCCTTGTTGATATATCCACTGACTTGCTCGGCATAAAGCTTAGCTTTAGCAGTTAATCGGCTATTAATTTCATTTAATACAACGCTTTGTACACGCTCACTTTGCACCTGATTATTATTGTTGAGCTGTACCCAACTTATTGTGACCAATGAGGCGATTAGCAATACAAGTGTGATTGAAATAAAAGCGATTAGCTTAATCTTGATAGAGAGCTGATTCATATTCCTACCGTTTAATTATGAGATGTTCGTTTCCATTAGAAGACATTATTAAATATAGACAATTTATGACTTTTTGCTGGTTGCGCTCGATTTTTGGTGGGAAGGAAGATTAGCTAGGTTCTAATCTTCCTTATAGACGTCTAAAGTGTTTTCTGTGCTAGGGTTTTACTATTTATACCAAATGCTTGGCTGTGCACGTCGCTAATAAAGTACCATTGGCTATCGACAGTGTCAGGCGTAAATGTGAGGGTCATGAAACCACGCTGGTGGATGTTGGCAAACTCTAAATCGTCAACCAATAGTTCAAGTCCCTTGGCCAGTTCGTCAGCTTGTGACATTGACAGTTGTAAATAGTGCTCAAGACCTGGAGAACTTACTGAAGGCGTAGCAAACTCATAACCGCACACATCGCCTTGTGCTGTGCATAGTTTGCCTGACCAAGCATTATGCGTATCGCCAGCAATGGTAATAAGATTCTTATTAGCTGCTTTGGCGGTTTTAAGTAACACTTCGCGTTCAACTGGGTACCCATCCCATGCATCTAAGTTATATGGTGCGGTAAACCCGATGCGCATTTTATCTTGCTCGGTTAACGTTGGATCAGATGCTTGAGTGCGTGCTTTTAATTGCGCCAGTTCTGTCATTTGTGAAGCAATGTTTGGACTCGGATTAGCCATGGCAACCAGTAACTCTGCTGGTAGCATCATCTTTGTCATCAGTACTTGTTGGCCAAGTACTTGCCATTTGGCATCTGAGGTTTTGATATTGTCAGTTAGCCAAGTTAGTTGCTGAGTACCAATCAATTGTTGATCATGGGAAACCAGATCTGCTTGGAAACTTGCAGTATCTAGCTGACCGGATGCTGGGTCAAAATAGTTCTGATAATCAAGCGGTTTTACACGGGCTTCATGACGTGTGTCGAGCATGTAAAGGGACACCAAAGAGCCAAAGTCAAATTTGCGATACAGGCTTTCGGTTTGATCCGTAACGTATGGTCGAATAGGCATCCATTCATAATAGGCCTTAAGCGCGGCCATTTTTCTGTCGGCAAACATGCCCTCATTGTCATTATGGTTTTCAGCCCCATCTATATAGGCGTCGTTACAGACTTCGTGGTCGTCCCATACTGCAATGAAAGGTGCTTTTGCATGTAAGGCTTGCAGGCCAGTATCTGTTCTGTAAAGCGCATAACGTTTGCGGTAATCTGTCAAAGAGATGAGCTCGCCTTGGTTATCTTCAGGCAACATTCGACCAAGCTCTGCAGCTTTGTCTGTGGCGTATCCACCAATACCATATTCATAGATATAATCGCCCAAATGAAGCACGGCATCTAGGTCTTGCATTTTTGCCGCTTCAGCATAGGCGTGAAAATAACCTGCTGGATAATTTGCACATGACATAACAGCAAACTTTACTTGTGAGACATCTGTTTCAGGTAAAGTTTTAGTTTCGCCCATTGGCGATGGGCTCTCATTGGCTTTGAAGCGGTAGTAATAACGGGTATTGGCTTTCAACCCTGTTAGATCTACTTTTACAGTGTAATCATTTTTGGCTAAAGCATTCAGAGGTTCGTCAAACTCAAGATTTTCAAATGTTTTATCTAACGATACTTCTAAGCTGACATTTACACTAATCGGCGTGCCTTCTGGTGTAACGCGTGTCCATAAAATTACACTGTCAGTCAATGGGTCGCCACTGGCTACGCCGTGATTAAACGCTACTGCAAAGTCGTTATAAGATGGGCTTGAGTTATTGTCACTGCACCCTGCTAATGATAAAGATACTGAAGCGACACTGACCCCTGCTAATGTACTTTTAATAAAATCGCGACGTGAAAGCCCTTTCATGAGTTGTACCTCTTTATTGTTATAACTTAGAAAAGAGGCGATGTTAGACAACAGTTATGACATTTTTACGACTGGTCTTACCTTGTCATAAGTTATTCATGCTAGTGTCATACGGTCTCAGTTTTTAATGATTAATATGTTGATTTACAAAGCCTTACTTCATAATTTTGAGGGCTTAGTGCGCTTATAAAAAGTTCAAAAATTAAATATTGATAAAGGTGTGCTGGCTAAAAAGTAACTTATTAGGCTAGTATTAGTCAGTTAAATACTTGTTTTTATGTATTTAAGTAGTTGTAACTTCGGTCGATAAAGCGAGTAAGATAACCTGCTTTTAGGTGTTAGCATCAGCATTTGTTCAGATCGGTTAAGTTAAAAAGCTGCAAGGTGTACTCCTAGAATTATTAAATGGAAAAGTTAAGTTATGTTTAAAGATGTCAGTGACCTTGCCAGTTGTGAAGTGCTAATTGTTGATGACTCGGAGTTAATGCGCCGATTACTAGTTGGCTGTTTAAAAGACACGTGCAAAGTGGTTACAGTTGAATCAGCTGAAGAAGCGATTGCATATTGTCAGGAAGAAACACCTGATTTAGTGTTGATGGACTGGGTGTTAGAGGGGATGTCAGGTCTTGAGGCATGTAAAAGAATGCAGGCGACACCGACTCTATCTGAAATACCAATCATTTTTGTGACATCGAATGCGAATGAAGAGAGTCAGTTGCAGTGCTGGGAAGCGGGTGCAGTAGACTTTGTACCAAAACCGATAGTCCCTAAAACATTACAAAATCGTGTCAAAACTCATCTCAAATATAAGCTTCAGGCTGATGTGCTAAGAAACTATTCTTTTATTGATGGCTTAACTGGTATTTATAATCGTCGTTTCTTTGATACGGAAGTAGAAAGGCTACTGAAGCAACGTCATCGTGTTGCTCACTCGCTATCGATGGTGATGATCGACATCGACTTTTTCAAAAAGTATAACGATTATTATGGGCATTTATCGGGGGATGATGTACTTAAGCAAGTTGCAAGTAAACTGAAAGAAATTGTTAGGCGACCGCTTGATTCAGTGTGCCGTTATGGTGGTGAAGAATTTGTAGTATTACTACCAGACACCCCTTTACAAGGTGCGAAGATTATTGCTAAGACATTGGTGCGTGCAATTGCAGGAATGGAGTTGGAGCATAATCAATCTGAGCATCATGTTGTAACTATTAGTGCGGGCGTGTCGTCTGCCACAAAAACATGTGCCTCGGTCGAGTCCTTAATGAAAAATGCTGATGATGCGCTTTACGAAGCCAAAGCAGCAGGTCGTAATACATATAAGTATGCAGAGTAGTCATTTTAAATACTTACTGGCGGTATAGAAGGTTTAGAGAGAATATAGATCATCACCGCCACTTCAATACTTGCTACAAGCGCTAATACCCAAAAAGCAGGTTGGCTGTAAATTAAGATCAAATACCCAAGTAACATGCCCAAGCCTGCACCCCATTTACCCTTAGCAGGGATCACCTGATGATCTTGCCACAGCCTTAATGGCTCGCCGAATTTAGGATGTGTAAGTAACCAGTTAGCGAACTTGGGTGATGAGCGAGTAAAGCAGGCTAACGCGAGAATAAAAAAGATGGTTGTTGGCATTACAGGTAAGGCCATACCTACAAAACCAAGACCCACAAAAAAGATCCCTGCAGCATGTAACCAAAAGCATTTATTAAAGAGTTTAGGAGTGCTTTTGTTCATTAACTAACCCCGCCAACATGTAATATTTTAAGCTTATCACAGAGTAATTAGTTTGCGAGTTTTTCTCAAACATTGTCGTATGACGTTTGCGTGAAGATGCTTCATTTGGACGTTTATATGTTTACTCCAAGTAGGTTTATTCGGTAATGTAGTCGGGTTATCAAAATTTTGAAGTTAGGTGAATTATGGAACTTTCAGCATCAGTTTCTATCCAGCGCACGGAATCTGGACTCGAGTATTTAAATGTCGACGGTCCGCGTTGTAGTGCCAAAATTTTTCTACAAGGTGCACAACTGACAGAGTTCACTCCAGTTGGCAAAGGCAATGTGATCTGGGTGTCAGAAGATGAAGACTATCTAGAGGGTAAAGCCGTTCGTGGTGGTATTCCTATTTGCTGGCCATGGTTTGGTGTGCATAGTGACCCAGATTGGCCAATCCATGGTGTGGCACGCAAGTTAATGTGGCGTGCTGAAGAAGTACATGAAAGCGATGAAGCCATTGTGATTAAGCTTTCATTACCTATGACTTTGGTTGATGAGACCTACTGGCCGCATAAATCTAAGCTTGAAGTTGAATTTCATTTAACAGAACAGTTAAAAGTGAGCCTTACCAATACAAACTTGGGTGATGCCGCATTTACTTTAACTCAAGCACTACATACTTACTTCCCGACGCCGAATATTGAAGCGACCACAGTGGATGGTTTACAAGGCTCGAAGTTTATTGAGTTTGGAGAAGGGCCATTTGATCAAAATGAAGTCGTTGGTTTCGCTCGTGAAACAGACATGGTTTATACGCAAGCTGCACCAGTACAAATCATTCGAACACCAGACGGTAACATTGAAGTGGGTCGCGAAAACTCAACGTCTTGCGTGCTTTGGAATCCGTGGATTGAAAAGTCTAAACGCTTAAGTAACTTTAGAGATGATGAATATAAAACGATGCTGTGTTTAGAAGCGGCAAATGTTATGGATGATGCTGCCGTAGTTGAGCCTGGTCAAAGTCATACTCTGACAACCACGCTGCGCTGGGTATAATGATATAAATTATATCTGAGCCATTTCTGTTTCAATTATAAAAAGCTGCATTGTATGATGTGGCTTTTTTTACAAATCAAACTTGATAATGATTCTTATTTGCATATAATCTGGTTTTAAGGATGGTGTCTGACAATACAAATAAGGAAGAGTGATGATCTTTGTTTTAAGTTTAGCTGTCGTTGTATTAATGATAATGGCTTTAGTCAATATCAGAGCGTATACACCGCTGTTTAAATATCTGCATCATATTGCGACTTGGTTAGCGGCGGCAATTATAGCCAGTGCTATGTTTTATATGGGATTAAGTATGTTATTAGCGGTCACTATGTTTGTGGTGGCTGGTGGTATTTTGGCGTTATTTATCACCTTAGCGAAACCTGCACAGGGCGAGAATAGTTTTTTCTGAATTATCTGAATTTAGAGTCTATTGAAAGTGAATTCAACATCGTGAACGTGGATACTAATCGCTGAGGATAGGTTTACTATCCAGAACTCAGGTTGCATAACACCATGTTACAATTTCATACGGCTTGCCTACATTCTTAAAAATGTGATTCCCTTATGCTTATACGCATATTTGAGAAAGGATCACGGAACATGTATTCAGTTATGAAAAAAGTCGCCTTTGGCTCACTCATGTCTTTGTCGAGCTTGAGTTATGCTGAGTCTATATGGCAAACCATAGAAACCGAACACTTCAATGTGCATTACACGCAAGGACATAAGCGCTGGGCGGAGTCTGCTGCACACGAACTTGAGTTAGTTCGCGATAAAGTACTTGAGCAGCAAAATCGCAGTCTAGAAGCCAAAGCCGATGTGGTGGTCTTCGATCCTTACCATGGTGCAAATGGCTTCGCGATACCAAGCACCGATCAACCTCTAATGGCGTTATTTACCACGCCACCGCAATCAGACACCGTGATCTCTAACAGCAGTGGCTGGCAACAGCTATTGATACTACATGAGTACATTCATTTGGTGCATTTATCTCAACCTAATCGCAGTACATGGCGACAAACACTCCGTGATGTATGGGATCCATATGATATCGCGCTAGCGATCATGCCGCGCTGGGTAGCAGAAGGCTATGCGACCTTGATGGAGTCGAAAATGACAGGTCGAGGCCGTTTATTTGATAACTACACTGAAGCTTTACTCACAGAGTTTGCTCGTCAAGGCGCATTATTACCTTATTCAGCGCTCAACAATGGTAATGACAGTTATTTGAGCGGCTCAATGGCTTACTTGATCGGTGTGCGTTATTTAGCATGGTTAGAAAAAAATTATGGAGAGCAAACTTTAGATGCCGTTTGGACGCGTATGCAGGCAGTGGAGTCTCGTGATTTTGACGAGGCCTTTAAGGGCGTTTTTGGCGATCATCCTGCAAAATTATATAAACGATTTGTAGCAGAATATACCTACTTGAGTATGGCTTCAGCGCAAGACTTACCTGAGTTGGATGCTAAGTTATGGCATGATTTTAAGTTTGACGCTAAAAACCTACGCTTATCGCCAAGTGGTGAATTTATTGCCGTGACTGAACGTGATAGTAAGGGTCGCACTGAGCTAAATATTTATGCGACCAAAGACAATGAAAAAGCTGAAAAAGACTTCAATGAAAAGCAAAAGGCGCTGCTCATTGAAGATCCCAAAGATGTGGCAGACAATGCACCTGACACCTTTGGCAGAATAAAAAAGCACACCCTCACACCAAGTAATTTATCAGGTATCCGCTATGCGCGTTGGAAAGACGAGAATACTCTGTATTTCGTGGCATCAGTGCAAAAACCAAATAATCAGCATGCAGTGCAAGGTGAATTATTTCAGTGGGAACTCGATGACAACCAAGTCACACAATTAACGACTGATGCTGGTATTCGTCGTTTTGCGATAGATACAAAGAACAATGCTATCCTGGCTGAAAAAGTGCGCTACGGTTATTCACATTTAGTGAATTTGGAGCTCAACAATGGCTCTGAAACCATACTCTCCAACAATCATCTTGGTGATACATACGATTACCCTGAGATCTCTGAAAATGGCAATAAACTGGCTTATTTAAAATCAGGGCTAAATCAAAACTGGCAGCTGTATGTACGAGATATGCAAACTCAAAACAGCTTTCAAGTACCTACCCCTAAAGGTTATCAATTCTTAACTCAGCCGAGCTGGTCAAAAGATGGTAATACCTTGTTTTACGTGGCGGGTGTAGAGGGGGCGATTAATCTATATGCTTACGACTTCAGCAAGCAGCAGTTGTTGCAATTAAGCCAAGGTCAGCATGTAGTGAGTTTTCCACAGCAGTTAAACGACAATGAATTGCTGTATCTAGGTGTTTCGTCAGAAGGTCCCGATGCTTACACACTGGAAATTAATAACACTGTCAGCTCGGTCACTGAGTTGAGTAACACTAAGCAAGCCCCTAAACTTTCAAATGCAGCCGTGCAACTTGATGATGCCCAGATTTACCAACAGCCATTGCAAAGTAAACCCTATGATAAGTGGGATCACAGTGCATCCATGACCTTGGGCTCACAGTATTATAGCGCCAGTACTGAAGTGCTACACCTAGGAATAAAAGGGTCTGACTTTTTAGAAGAAGTAAGCTGGCATGTTGGGCTGAGTAAAAGCTTGGGCGACAGCACTTTAGTTGGCGGTTTTGCCGATGTAAAAATGCAACAAGGGAATACCGAGTGGCAGGCAAAGGCTTTTTCGCTTGAACTAGATACCGCAGCGCAAAATCGTGGGGCAGAGGTTGCTGCAATGGCACCGCATATACTGCAAAAAACGGGGTTTAGCGCACAGGTTAGCCATAGTTACCGCCAAAATATGCTGTCATTGACTGGTCATGCTGCCGTTCATGCGAGTGAACTAGACACAGGGGAAGGAAAGCAAGATGAACGCTGGCTCCGTTTAGGGCTTGAACAAAGCTGGCAATATGACAAGCAGTCATTTGCGATTGGTCAGCAAATTAAAGCCCAGTGGCTAGATGGCAAATCAGGCGAGTCAGATTGGCAAGGCTATAATCTTGCTGCGACAGTATTCGGTAAAGCATTTCATATGCCTTTGTATATTCAAGTAGAGCAAGCAAAGCGCGAAGATTCACAGTTGAATTTAGGAGGTTTTAGATCGAGTCTGATTGACCAAAACGTCATGGCAAATACTATCTATAAGCCTGACTTACCTTTCTTTGCTGGCGTTGCCGAGCGGTATCAAGGTTATGGCGGTGGTATGGCAATGTCAGAAGGTGCACCTTGGCTTTACTACCAGCAGCACCAGTTAGACAACCAAGTGTTTGGGCAGAGCTATGGCGTTAAATGGACCACTTGGTTTAATGGCCGTGATTGGAGCGCAAAATTCGCCCCTGCGGGGATCAGTGATCTGCGTATCGATATAGGCTTAAGTCGCGTTGAAAGCGAGCGTTTTGAAAATGAAAACCGCGCCTGGCTAGGGCTTTGGTTTGATTTGTAAAAGCTAATTCGGGTCTACTAATGCTTTAAAGTATCAGTAGACCCTTTGTCTAGTAACTGACTAAAAGTGATTGTTAGTCACTCCTGAATCTACTTTAATGATAAAGGAGAGTATAAAAACCCGAGACTCGTTCTTATATGCCTTCATTTTAGACTACTAACACTCATTTAAAGGGTTAACTCTAAAGACTTTAGCTTCGCTTCGTACATGCCCGTTTTCTCTTGAGAGTCAGACATTTTTATGGCTTCTTCTAAAGCCACTTTGGCTAAGTCATGATGGTTTTGTAAGTAGTAAATTTTAGCTAATTCAAAATGTGGTTCTGGCAGATAAGGATAGTGTTTAATGACAGCGTTGAGGAGCCGTTTCGCCTTGCTAAATTGCGCCTTATTAGTTGCTTTTATCGCGATTTGTAAAAAATCAAATGGGGTTTTTGCGGTTTTTTCTAGCTCAACTTCAAGCTTATCTACCAATACAGTATCGCCAAGCTGGTTAGCTAAAAAGCGATAAGAAGCGATAAGGTTACTGCTTACCAGTTTATGTTCTGTTGCAAATTCAAATAGTTTCTTCGCCGTATCAGTGTCTCCGACACGGCGATGCTGAATGGCTAACAGATTAATAAGTTCTGGGTTGTGAGGCGTAAATTTAAAAGCTTCGTTAGCAAGAGAGTAACTTAAATCAAAATTTCCTTTTATTAGCGCTTCAGAAGCTAAGTTTGCATAAAACTTTGCAACTAGACTTGGATAATGTGCATTGCCAACGTAAAAAGTATTTTGTTGAGGAAAGTAGTCAACTACGGTGCCCTTTCTTATGATTTCGATCCAGTCTTTTTCTTCAGCGTCATCTTTGGGGGCAAATAATTTGGTGTTGAAGTGAGAGGAAACAAGCAATAAATCTTGTTCTTTTTTAAAAATAGGATAAGTCGAAACCTCACGGAAGCTTGTCTCTATACCCGCTAAATTAGCATAGGCTTGAGTTAAAATTGCGAGACTAACACAGTTACCTGCTTGCTTACTTAAAGCATCAGTCGCGGTAAGCGTTTCTCCGTCGTAAGTGAATCCATCAATAGAGCTTTCTAAATACTGAGAAATGGCAGTATCTGCTCTGACCCCTTTGAGTATTAGCTGATTATATTTTTCTAAAAACTTCGCTTGCTCAGCTTTTGGTAAAGAGAAGATTTCTTTCTCATTGGGAACGGGCTCTAACTTAAATAAGGCGTGATTTGCTAATGAAATAGGTGAAGGAATGGCGACTTTTTCTTCTGATTTAGACTGTGTTGAATTACAACCTGTCAGTAAAAAAGTAATAAAAAGAAACACAAATAAATAACGCAAAATACAGCTCCTTGTTATCTGTCAATCTAGCTTTGCACTGCTCAATTTCTATTCTTACCTTGTATGCTTGTATTTGTAAAGTTATTCACTACAATGCGCGCCTTCTTTTAATTATCAATAAAAATCAGTGTTTTACATCGTGTTTTATTGATAGTTACGCCTTATTCACTTGTTCACAATATCGTTACAGGAGCCCGCGTTGTTCGACTACTTGCCGATCGTCTCATCCCTCATTCTTGTCTTTAGTTTTTGGCCTTTAATTAATAAAGTGCGCCTTAATCGCAGCGTGTCAGGACTATCATTGTTGATGATGAGCTTTGGTGTGGCACAAAGTAGTTACTTTATTGCTTACAATTTGTTTTTTGACCGCTTGTTTATGGTTTTGCCATTCGTGGTGACCGGTGCTTTGAGTGCGCTGATCTTATATTACTTTGTGCGCTATAACTCAGATGAAAAGCAACGTAGACAGCTGGCGATAATGCTGCTGTGCTCGGTACTGCCTTTTGGGCTGTTATTATTACCAAATACCGATGCGGCAAGTTTGTTAAATGGCCTAACCTATGTGGGTTTAGTGATGAGCTCTGTCAGAGTTATGCCACAAACTTATAAAACGATTAAAAGTGGGGATGTGTCGAACTTGAGTGCCCGTTACTTTTCGCTGCAATTTATTGCGGGGTTAACCGGGTTGAGTGCAGAGTTACATATGGCGCAAGTGAGTGTGGCGCACGTACTCACGTTTGTGATGATCTTACTGACCAATGCTGCGCAGCTGGCGTGTATTCATTACTATCGCCGCCCTGCGCTGGCTTAAATTTGCGCACAATAAGGGTTAAAGTGGCAAGCGTATTGTCACTTTTGCTCCGCCTTGGTGGTTACTCAAAGAGAGCTCACCCCCATGTCTCTCTATGATGTCTTGGCAGATAGCCAGACCAAGCCCATGTCCTGATGGCTTTGTGGTGTAAAGCGGTGTGAGTGCATTGCTTAAATTGGCAAAGCCTGGGCCGTTATCGCAGACTGTGATCTGTTGCCAACTGCCTATGACTTGATTTTGTATGGTGACTTTTGCGTCTGACTCGGCCGCTTCTTTGGCATTCTTAATTAAGTTAATCAGCACTTGTTCTATTTGTATTGCATCAGCAATTAAATTACTGGCGCCAGAATAGTACAGCTCAACATTTTGCTCATCTGCGCAAGCTTGAACGACACCTTGTAAATCAAAATGCTGAGCATGGGGTTCTGGTAACCGGCTCAGGGTGGCGTAACTTTTTATAAAACTCAGTAGTGATTCGCTGCGGCTTTTGACTCGAGTCAGAGCTTGGCGAGTTTGCGACTCAGGCAGTGGATCGTACTCTAATAAAGTCTCTGCCATCGAACTCATGGGAGTCAGAGAATTAGTGAGTTCATGAGACAAAATACGAATTAAATCAGCTTGACTCTGGCGCTTGGCTTTTTGTAATTGCTCACCAATAAACAAGGCGCTTACCAGCGTGTAACCTTGCTCTTTAAGCTTAAATAATTGTAACTGCCATTGTTGATTGAAATCATCATGACAGACATTATTCTGCGAGATTTTAAACCCAGTCTCAGCTTGTGACATGCCGGTGAGCAATGGCAGATTTACAGTCTGATGCATGCTGTGGTTAAAAAAGCATAGCTTTTGTTGTTCATCGAATACTGCAATCGGTGTAGGCCAGCTCTGCAGCAGTGAAAAAAACAGCGGCTGTTGCTGTGCTTCATCTTGATGAAATAGATTGCTCAGTTGCATACCGAGTTGCGCAATGGGGGCGCTGTGATCGGTAAAGTTTAAACTGAGATTAGTTTGCCCTTGTTGTTTAGCATCCACAAAGGCTTGTAGTTGTTTTATGGGCTCAAACCAAGCTAAATATATGCGGTAGGCCATGTAACTAAACAAGTAAGCTAAGACAGAAAATACGCTGGCAGTGAGTAAAGCATCGCTGCTCCATGTATAAAGTAAAGCGCTGCTCAAAGTGAGTAATAGCAGTACACTAGCAGTTAAGAGTGCTTTTACTTTGAAAGTTTGAGTATGTCTCATGGCTTACTCTGGCAGGTCAATTTGATATTTTTCTAAGCGACGATAAAGCGCATTACGTGAAATACCCAATACCTTGGCAGAGGCACTGATCTGCGATTCATTCGCTGCTAGTACATCCAGAATACGTTGTTTTTCGAGTGCTTCTAAGGTCATTTCTGGCACTTCAGAAGTTTGCTCTGAATGCGTCGCTTCAATCAACAAGTGTGTATCAGCAATGGACTCGTTTTGACAGATAAGCACTGCGCGTTCAAGGGTGTGGCTTAACTCTCTGACGTTGCCCGGCCAGTCATGCGAAAGTAGTCGCTGGCTGGCAGTTTGGTCGAGAGTCGGTCTAGTCTTGTTATATTTTTGACTGTATTTATCAATAAAGTACTCGGCAAGAGGTAAAATATCCGCTTGTCTGGCTCGCAGTGGTGGCAAGGTGATAACAAAGGTATTGAGTCGATAATATAAGTCTTGACGAAATTGCTGTTTAGCAATGGCTTGCGGAATATCCTGATTGGTTGCTGCAATTAAGCGCACATCAACTTTGCTTGGCGCACTCGCGCCCAGTGACGTAAATTGTCCAGTTTCTAATACTTGCAATAATTTAGGCTGTAAATGAATGGGCAGTGCCCCTATTTCATCCATAAATAAGCTACCCGACTGGGCTTGGCTAAATGCCCCTAAACGGTCTGCCTTGGCATCGGTAAAGGCACCTTTTTGATGACCGAATAGCTCGCTTTCGAACAAGTTATCAGTGATGGCCGCCATATTTAAGTTTATCAGGGGGGCTTGGCGACGGTGGCTGAGTTGGTGAATACGCTGCGCTAGTTGTGATTTTCCTGTGCCATTTTCACCCAAAATCAGTAAATTTGCGTCTGTTTGTGCAAGTTGGAGCACCAATTGCTCAATTTGCTGCATTTTCTCAGAGTGTGCGACCCAAGCTGTAGCGCTATCACTTTGCACTTTGACAGGCTCAATATGTCTAGCGATCTGCGCCAATAAGGCGTTCTTGCGCCATGGCTTTTCAACAAAATCTTTTGCGCCGAGTTGCATACCTTTTACTGCAAGTTCAATGTTTGCCCACGCGGTCATTAAGATGACGGGAATATTCAGTGCGGTAAGCTTAGGCAGTAAGGCGAGGCCCTCTTGGCCTGAAGTGGTATCGCGAGAGAAATTCATATCAAGCAAAATTAAGTCGGGTGTCAGACGCGTTAATACTTGTTGGCAGGCAAATGGGTTTTCGGCTTCAACAACACGGAAACCGGCTTGCTCGAGTAATAAACTGAGCGCGAAACGTATGTCGTCATGATCATCGACAATTAAAATGCAGGGCTTTGATATGGGCATGAATATATGTACTTCTTTCTAGGGCGGCTACCATAGCCGCCCGGTCCTTGATTCAGAGAGTTAGGTATTATAACTCTCTTAGTGCGCGCATCGGGTCGGCATTGATAATACGCCAAACAACCCAAGTAATGGCTGAGAGTACGATAGCAAGCAAGGCAAAACCAAACAAGCCCAGTGCCGTCCAAGAAAGTGCTGGCAGACTACTGTGGTTTTGTTGAAGCACGCCGTAGCCAATACTTGATAGCGCAATGGCAATGCCTGCGGCAATCAGTAATAAAGGCGTGATGTTTTGCAAAGTGCGCTTCAGTAATGATACTCGGGTTGCCCCCGTTGCCATTCTGATGGCCAGTTCAAAACGCTTTAATTCACTAAAACCAACCGCCATGGCATTTGAGCCAACAAAAGCCAGTAACAAGGTTAATACACATAAACCTGAAATAAAGTAAAAGCGAATGCGATCTTGCTCGATATGCTTGTCCCAAATTGAGGCCAGTGAATCAAACTGTAACTGTTTTACCTTTGGATGTGCACTTAACATGGCTGTTTCAAGCTCTGATTGCTTGAACGTTTGTCCCTCAGGCAGTTGCATCATGATGTAAAGCCCTGCTTCTGCTGTATTCATGATAGGCGCGAGTAAGATTGGGTAGCCTCGACCTTTGCTGACAAGGCTGTAATGATCAGCAATCACACCAATGATTTGTAAAGTACCTATTTGTTTACCTATGGCTGATTCAATCGTGCCATCCTGAGATAGTTGCAATGCCAAAGGTTCATTAATAATCGCGACTTGTGCCAAGGAAGTTTGCTCTTCTGCTGTTATGTTACGGCCAGCAAGTAGCTTCAGTCCAAACGCGTCGATATAATCAGCGCCAATATTTTTGTACATATAAGTGATTTGCTGATTAGTGTCGGCATCGAAGTTCATAGAAATCATCATGTTTTCACCAAATGGTTCACCTTGAGAATCGAGTATATTCAGCTGCGGCTGAATGCTTAATGCAGCAGATGATAACTGTGCTTTGATATCAAGGATTTCTAAGTTACGACGCTCTTGCTCCTCGCTTCTTTGTTGCTCTTCTGTCGGTAGTGGAGTATCTAACCCCTCAAGGTCAACTTTCACCATCATGGTATTGCCTGGTGTGAAGCCTAAATCGACATTTACCTTGTTGTAAGTTGCTTCGGCTAAGAGGGCTGTACCTGTCATGATCAATGCGGCCGAGCTTAATTGTGCGATAAATAATGCTTTAGTCAGCGGGCTCATTTTGCCAGCATTCACCCCTTTGTTAGAGGTATTGATGTGTTGATTTAGTGCCGTCGAATCACACTGGAATATGGCTGACAGAGAGAAAACAGCATTGATGATCAAGACAATGAATATGGCCATACTCACAGTCACGAGATCTAAATTTACCAGTGAAAGCATTTCAATATTGCCACCGCTGATAATAGGCAGAGCACGAATAAGCCAAGCACAGGCAAACAGGCCAACGAGTGCAGAGAGTAAAAAGAGTGGAAGGTTTTCTAAAAAGGCGATGATAAATAAACGCTTTCTCGGAGAACCTAGGCATAGGTGGGTGGCAAACTCTTGCTCGCGCTGTTGATAGTGAGACAAGAACAAGTTGAATAAGTTTAAGCTCGCCATGAACAGTAATGCAGACACTGAGATAAATAGAAAAACAATCAGTGTGTTTTGATCTTTCATTAAATGTGCGCGATAAAGTTCAACTTTGCTAGATGTACCCATTTGCTCGAGCATATCTACATAGGTTGCTAGTTCAGCCTCATACTTTGTGAATAATTGCTGCCAAAATTGGGTGAGCATTTCTTCGGTAAATACTTGATTTTGCGTTTTGATAAACAGTTTATTTGAACCGCCAAAGCGATTTGAGGGAGTATCGGCTAAGTGACTCGCTAAATCAAAGAACTGCCACGTTTGCTGCGAAACGATATCATCCATACTATAAAACGAGCGAAAATCAGCGAATACTCCACGAATAAGCAACTGGTTTCCTTCGAGTTCTAATTGTCGACCGACCACATTTGAGCTGCTGGCAAAAGCGTTACGCCATAGGCTCTCAGATATCCACACAGCCCCCTCTTGATTACTCAAGTTTGGCATCTCACCAACTAATAGTGGCGTATTGGCAATAACTGTTTGAAAGTTATTTGAAGCAGTTAGCTTAGTAATGGCCAGGTTTTGATCGTTGACCTGTACAGAATTGGCGCGGGCATGCAAGGTGGCAACCTCACCAATCTGCTTATAATAATCGGCAAATTCAGCGGCGCCGTGGCGGTTAAATATCGAGATTTTAAAGTCTTCAGAGACCTGTACCTGCCTATCAACATAATAAATATTCTGCTCGCCTTTAATGTCTGGCAAAGGCTTAAAAATTAGATTGCTACTCATAGCAACGACGGTGAGTACGGCGGCTAAGGTTAAGCTTAATGTGATCAGTACAGGCAGGGCTAACCTTGGTTTTGTGATCAGCCTTTGCACCCCATGTTTCAGCGCGCGTTGGTAAATACTCATGCTACCGCCTCCTGCTGCTCTACTAAGACTTTGCCATCAAATAAACGAATTTGGCGTTTCGCCATACGGCTATAACGTTCGTCGTGTGTCACCATGACAATGGTGGTACCTTGACGGTTGAGCTCTAATAACAGCTGCATCACGGCATCACCATTTTGACTGTCTAGGTTACCGGTTGGCTCATCCACGAGTAGCAGATCAGGTTCACCCACTAAAGCACGAGCAATCGCAACTCGCTGTTGTTGCCCGCCAGAAAGCTGGCTTGGTGTGTGATCTAAGCGACCTGTCATATTAACGGCGGCAAGTTGTTTTTCTACGGCGGATTTAATGTCTTTTTTGCTCGCGCCACGATGTTCAAGAGGTAATGCCACGTTTTCGAATACAGTTAAGCTATCGATCAAATTAAATGACTGGAATACATAGCCAATATGTTTGTTTCTGACTTGCGAACGCTGATCGACATTGAGGGTTTTTGTGTCTATGTCTGCCAATACATATTGACCGTCAGATGCGGTATCAAGTAACCCTAAAATACTGAGTAATGTCGATTTACCACAGCCTGAAGGGCCAGAAATAGCTATGAACTCGCCTTCTTGAATTTGTAACGACACATCTTGCAACGCATGCGTGTTTACTTGTCCTTGCTGATAGATTTTGTTGATGTTGTTAATGGTCACTAAAGTTTTCATGTGCGTTCCTTATAGTTTGTCGTTATCAAGCGCAAGCTGACTGAAATTATGCCACTGACTGAGATCAGATGTGATAACTATGTCACCGACTTTTAGGCCGGAGTGAATGAGAAGGTATTGTTCGCTCAGCTCACCAAAGCGAACTTGTGTTTGTGTAAGCTGTGCTTGCTGAGCTGTTTTTTTGTAAAGCGGTTGCGTGCCTAAAGGTGAGAGACCTGGACGCTGTGCGATATAGAGCGCATTTTCAAGGTGTTCTAAAAACACTAAGGCATTAACTGGCTGTGCAGGACGTAAGTTAGCCGGTGCGCCTTCATTAAAGTGCACTTCGGCAATGATAAAACCGTTTTCAACCACTGAGCCGAGTTGTTGCACAGTGCCCGAAAATGCCCCTTGTGGGTGTTTTAAGTTAACTTGCGCGCCCAATTGAACGCGTTCAGCAAGACGCTGAGGAATATTAATGCGCGCCATTAACTGAGACTTAGAGCCAACACGTGCCATGGCCTGACCTTGAGATACGCGCTGCCCAAGTTCAATGTCGAGCTGCTGTAATGTGCCTTCGATGCCTGCTGTGACGGTGAGGTTCGCCACTTTATCGGCGATGAGTGTCACTTGTTTTTGCTGTTGATTAAGCTGTATTTGTTGTTGTTCAAGTTCAAGTTTGTGCATTTCTTGCTGCTTTTCGAAACGATATTGCGCAAACTGCAATCGTTTTTGCAGTTGCGACAAACGTAGCTCGGCACGTTCTAATTCTATCTTGGCGGCGATCCCTTGTTGCGCGAGTCGCTGGTTTACATCTACATCGAGTTGTGCAGCCTGAATTTGGCTTTGCATATCGGCCAGCTCAGCTTGAAAGTTGAGTTGTTCGTTTTGCTTTTGTAATTTAAATGCCGCGAATTCTGAGTGCATACGTTCTAGCTGTGATTGGCTTTCAAAGAGTTGCTGGTCAAGATCTGGGTTACTTAACTTCGCGATGATGCTAGTGGGTGTGACCTCCGCACCTGCGCGTAAAAAGATTTCTGAGACCTGTGCGGTTTCGGGCGCACTGATCAAACGCTCGTAGCGTGAGGCGTATTCTCCGAGCACAGGAATTTTAATATCGAGCGGACCTTGCTGAACCGTAGCTGTTTCGAGCTCAGCGATCTTTAAAGTCGGTATTGACGGGTTATTTAGCCAGAAAACGAGTAATGCAAAAGCCATTAACCCCGCGGTTAGCCAAATATATTTATGTTGTTTAGGTTTGTGCTGAGTGGTGGTCGAAATATCCATGTAAAACCTGCATATAAGTAACTATGCTAATGATTAAGGAAGTCTTGTGCCAAAATTGAAAGTTATTAATTATCAGTTTCTTACGGTTTTTTATGAGTGGTTTCTAGATGACGTGTGTGCGGTAACGAACAAGGGGTGTTCGATTTCGGGCAACTCTTACTCAATCGGTAGATATTTACACCTTGTTGCATTTTAAATTGATTATGATTTTCTAATATTGGGACTAACCGCTATATTAGGATGAGTTAAATTATTACCAAGGTTGGGGTGAGATGTTCGTGTTGATTAAGACCTTACTTTTTAAATTGTTTAAACAGCAGGCCAGCAAAAAAGTAGCGGGTATCGTGGTTGAAAAAGCGATGCAACAAGGCATGGCATATATGGCGAAACGCGGCGAGCAGAAAGAAGATGACACCATGTTGCTAGCTGCGGCGTTAAACAGCTTAGCCAACAAAGGGCTAAAGGATGGCGTTTATCCACTGGAATGTGGGCAAAAGCGTTTTAATGTGACCATTCGAAATCAAGGTATTGTGGCTATCCAGCCGATCGAAGTCAGTAAAATGTAGCTGATCAAGTTTCATCTTAATTAGAACAGATAAATAAAAAGGCCAGCATAAACTTCGCTGGCCTTTTAACATCACAATGCAAACTGAGTGATTAAGCGTCTAATGCTTTCTCGATTAGGCGCTTAATATAGGCATGATGTGCTTTAGTGGCTGTATCAGCGCCCCAAGGTGCACTCATGTCATTGATTTGTTGTAACTGATATAACGCTGCTGCTTTCGCTAGATTGTCATATTTACTTGGCTTACCAAGACCTGCGGCTTTGATTAAGCGGTTAACATATTCAACCTGTAGGTTTTGGCTGAATGTGCTTACTTCTTTGCTCTTCACAAAAATGCCAGCGGTTAAATCAGTCATAAAGTCGTTTAACGCGTACTCATTACCGTATAGCGCCGTATCAGATAAACGCTGTAACACATTTGGGTGTAACAGTTGGTTTAGCACTGATTTCTGCATGCCTAAAACCATTTTGTGCGCTTTTGGATCTTCGTTCTTACCATAGTGGTTGAAGCCACGACGCTGTTGCTGCATGAAGTTATACAGAGGCTGCATGTTTGCCAATACGTTTGGTGCAAATACTTTGTCAGCTAGTGCTTGCATCGCTTCTTTTTGGCGCGCTAGAGGTACAGGTGTGAATGGTTTTACATCATCAGCTGTGCCTACTACGTTACGTTCAACATATACGCCACCAATTTGACGAGAGATCACGTCAGCTTGGCGCTTATATTGGCCGAATAGGACATTTGCAGAGGTTAGTAGCTGTTGATGTGATTCGCCTTGTACACGTGCAGTGTCAGTTAGCTTGCCAAGTAGGTTGTCGATAAGTTCCATACGGCCAACACCGTAGGCCACAGGGTTAGACGATAAATCACCGATCATCACGCGTGGGTCAATATGGCGACCAGGTGCAC
This sequence comes from Pseudoalteromonas phenolica, assembly GCF_001444405.1. NCBI lineage: Bacteria > Pseudomonadati > Pseudomonadota > Gammaproteobacteria > Alteromonadales > Pseudoalteromonadaceae > Pseudoalteromonas > Pseudoalteromonas phenolica. The sequence continues at coordinate 3,675,743 of NZ_CP013187.1, read as the reverse complement.
GCATATCGTCTGCGTCATTACCGAATGTTAGCTTTGGATCGTTTGAACGAGATAGAATTGCTTCAAGGCGTTTATCTTCTGCATCAGCCGTGCTTGCTGCAACGCTGTAGCCGTATTCAATTGCCCAATCATCGTAAGGACCCGGACGAGTTTGGAAGATATCGCCTTGCTTTTTACCAAGTGGCGCAATGTTCGCTGGTGCATAATCCATCACTGAACCGGTCACGATACCTTGTGTTAGGTTCTTATCGTGTACTTCGTTTTCATCCCAGATGATAGACGATTTCATGTTGTGGTTAAGACCTAGTGTGTGACCCACTTCGTGCAAGATAAGTTGTACAAGGGCTTGGCGAAGCATTTCTTTACGTTCAATGTCGCTGCCTGTTGACAGGCTGGCTGTCATCATTTCGCCTTGTAGCTCATGACCTAATGAACAGTTCATCGCATCATGTTCGCCTAAATCGGCATTGCTGTGGCTCATTGCACCTTGGCTGTAAAGTGTGTCGTAGATCCAACGGTTCTTCATAAACACATACTCAAGCATGATGTCTGAACCTAAGATTTCGCCCGTTAATGGGTGCGCAAGTGCAGGACCGTAACCGCCGAAAGGAGGGCGAGGTGAAGATGTCCAACGTAGCACGTTGTAGTTAATGTCACCCGCATCCCACTCTGCATCATCAGGTTGTACTTTAACCACTAATGCGTTTTTGAAACCGATTTTCTCGAATGCACTGTTCCAAGCCAATACGCCGTCACGCACTGTGTCACGCCATTCAACAGGCGTGGTGTTTTCTATCCACCACACAATTGGCTCTACAGGCTCAGATAATTCAGCGCTAGGATCTTTTTTCACTAAGTCCCAACGTTTGATTACGTCATTGTAAGGTGTCCAATCAGGTGAAGTCATCACGTCGAATTGGTTAGTGAAATAACCGATGCGCGCGTCGTCTTTACGAGGCTGGTAATCGTTTTTAGGTAGTGCCACAAAACTGTGCTGAACTTTGACTGACACAGAGCGTGGATCTGTTACTGCAGCAGAACCACGCACACTTGGGTTCGGGTTACTAAATACATAATCAACAACAATGTCTAAGTTATTTGAATATGGGCGCTGTTTGATGATACGAGATTTCTTGCTATCCAGCTTGCCCACGTTGAAGCGTTTGCTGGCATTTTTATCACCAGCACGTTTCCAAGGTGATACCTTGTGTAGTGATTCACTTAAGAAGATTTTGTCGGCTTTAAATGCAATTTTACCATCTTCTTGTTTTTCAATTTTTACACTCGCAAGTACCGCTTCACTGATGTTTGCTTCGCTTGCACGTGCTAGTGCAGTGTTTTCTTCAAACTGGTAGCGTGGTGTTTTGCTGATGATATCGATGCGGTTGAAATGCTGTCTAAATTCAATCAGTTTAGTTTCACGGTAGCTGCCACGCACGTGGCCTGCGTCTGTTACACCGTCAACAGTATGTGCAAAATAAACAAAAGGAGTATTTAATTGGCTTTCTTCTAAAACAAGTAAGTGCTCGCCCGTTTTCTTATCTTGATAAAGCTCAAATACACCTTTGAATGCGGTTTTGTTTTCAATCAGACTAGCAATGGTTTTTTCTTTTTTATCTTCTTTTTTCTTATCAGCAGCAATGGCTGCTTGGCTAGCAAATGTTAGTGCTAGCGCAAGAGATAGGGCAGTTTTTTTCATAAGTACGCTTGTTAATTTTTCTTTGGATTTTTTAGTGTACCGAATATGACTTATAAAGCCATATTGATGCGATTGATGACATAATTGGGACAGTGTAAATCTTGTTAAGTGATTGATTTAATATGTTTTTGATTTTGTAACATAGTATGTAAAACCAAAAACCTGTCACTCATCGTATTAGCTGTAACAGATTCTTACAAATGTCACATTTTTCTTGGTATTAATCTTGTTAGTATAAAAAGTAGAAAAGGCTAGCAAATTTTTTAATAGGTGAAATCGTTATGCAAACGAAGGTACTAAAATGGATATTCCCTGTCGCAGCTATCGTTGTTGGGATGATGGGCGCTCAAGGCATCAAAGTTCTGGCCAATGAGCCGGATGCAAAGGAGCAGGTAGATACTAGACCTGTTGTTGCTGTTGAGGCGGTTTCAGCACTTGACCATCAAGTTGTTATTAACAGTTATGGTGAAGTTCAACCTTTTGAAAGTACTAGGCTTTCAGCTCAGGTATCTGGCGAAGTAGTGGCTTGGCACGAAAACTTTGTAACTGGTGGCATTGTCGCCAAAGGCGAAGTGTTACTGAGTATTGAAAAAGACAACTATGAAGCGGCTGTCTTGCAAGCCGAAGCAGAAGTAACGCGCGCAGAAGCGAAGCTTATAGAAGAGCAAGCACTTGCCGATGTTGCAGCTGATGAAGCAAAGCGCTTCCCAAACAAAAAGCACACAGATTTATTTCTTCGTAAACCACAACTTTTGAGTGCCCAAGCAGCTTTAAAATCAGCGAAAGCGGCTCTGAAACGTGCACAGCGTGATTTAGATAACTGTGATGTGGTTGCACCTTACGATGCGTTAATTGTTTCTCGAGATATTGGTTTAGGCCAGTTTGTGAGTATGGGTAGCAGTATCGCGCAGCTTAATAACATTGAGCATGCTGAAGTGATTATTCCGGTTGCAGGATTTGATAGTGCCTTTTTACCAGAGCGCATCGAGGGCTTAGACGCGACTATTACACAAACGGGCTTAAACGGTTTTACTCGTTCTGCAAAAATTCACCGTGATTTAGGCGTGGTTGATAAAGCAACGCGCATGGTTAACCTGGTTGTCAGAATCGCAGATCCATACGGGTTACAGACACAGCAACCACAAGTGAAATTTGGCTCATACGTTCAAGTTAACTTCTCTGGTAAAACGTTAAATAGTATCTATCGTTTGCCGCAAGATTTAGTAAATAACAACACAGTTTGGCTGTTAAATAGCGAAGGCCAGCTTGAATCTCGCAAAGTACAAGTGATCCGCGAAGAAGGTCAGTATTTCTATGTGAGTACAGGCCTAAAAGATAACGAGAAATTGGTAACTACTTTACCTGAATACCCGCAAACAGGGATGTCGGTAAAAGTTGCTGGTTCGGATTCATCTAAAGCTGAAACCACTGACAAGCTTTAAGGAGTAGCAGATGAGTCAAGCTGAACTTGAAAAGCAAACCGGTTTAATTGCTTGGTTTGCAAAGAACTCGGTTGCGGCCAACTTATTGATGTTTTTCATCATCATTATTGGTTTATATACCTACAACACCATTCAAAGGCAGATGTTTCCGAATGTAGAAATTAACTATATTACGGTATCTGCGAACTATCCAGGTGCTTCACCACAAGAAATTGAAGAAAGTATTCTGATGAAGATTGAAGAGGCATTGAAAGATGTCACTGAGATCAAAGAAGGGGTTTACCGTGCAAACCGTAATGGTGGTAGCGCGACGTTAGAAATCGATCCAGATGTTGAGTTAACTGATGTACTCGACAAGGTAAAGCTGCGTGTCGATGGCATTGCGACTTTCCCAGCAGCGATGGAACCGGTCACCATTAGTCAGATTGAATTCCAGCAACAAGTCATAGAAATGACTTTGTCGGCTGATTTGCCGTTAACTGAATTAAAACCGATGGCAAAGCGCATTGAAGACGAGCTTTTGCAACTCAACAATGTATCTCTGGTTGATGTGAGTGTGCCTTTAGACGAAATCGCCATTGAGATTAAACCGGATATGCTGCGCCAATATGGTTTGACCATTAACGACGTGGCAAGCACTATTCGTAATTACTCTGCAAACTTCTCTGCAGGTCAGCTACGTACTGACTCAGGCATCATCTCGGTGCGTATTGAAAACCAGTCTTATAATGGCGACGAGTTCCGTCAACTGCCGGTAAAGGTAGGCGCACATGGCGGTAAAGTACTACTGCGAGATATTGCAGAAATCAAAGACGAATTCACTGAAGGTGAACGCTACTTCAAGCTTAATGGTAAGAACGCAGTATTTATTTCTGTAAAGGCAACCAAAGAGCAAAATATGGTGCCGGTTGCTGAGTCAGTTAAGAAATTCATTGAGTTGAAGAGTGAAGAGCTGCCAGCTGGGGTTGAACTGAAATCTCTGGTTGATATGACCTATTACTTAAATGGTCGTTTAACTATGATGAAGAGCAACTTATTACAAGGTATGTTCCTTGTAGCCTTAATGCTGTTTTTGTTTTTACGATTCAAGCTAGCAATGTGGGTAACCATCGGTATTCCAGTATGTTTCTTGGGTGCGGTAATGTTAATGCCAGTTATAGGTATCACCATTAATGTTACATCTTTATTCGCCTTCATTATGGTGCTAGGTATTGTCGTTGACGATGCGATTGTGATCGGTGAGAGCGCTTACACAGAAGTAGAGAAAAAAGGCCCTGGTGTGCATAACGTGATTGTGGGTGCAAAACGCGTTGCTACGCCAGCAACCTTTGGTGTACTGACAACGATGGCTGTATTTGCGCCACTCATGTTCTCGACAGGTCCTGAAAGTGCCAACTTCATTAATATCGCCGGTGTAGTACTGCTGTGTCTGTTCTTCAGTTTGATTGAATCTAAACTGATCTTGCCTGCGCATATTGCCGCGATTAAATTCAAACCGTTAAAAGAAGATAGCTGGCGTCATAAATTTAATACTAAGTTCTTTGGTTTTGTGAATGGGCCTTATCGTCGCTTTGTGAAACTGTGTGTAGAGTGGCGTTGGACTGTATTGTGTGCCTTTATTGGCATGTTCATCGCAAGTATTGCTTTGAGTAGCAGTGGTATGTTGCGTACCTTGTTCTTACCGAAGATCCCACATGACTTCCCAAGTATTAATATCACCATGAATGACAATGTGTCTGATGAACAGACGATTGAGGCGATTAGAAAGCTTGAGGCTGTGGTGCTGAATGTAGATAAACAAATTCAGCAAGAGTATGGCACAACTATGTTACGTGATGTCATGGTATTTAACGAAGGTCGTACAGAAGGTCGTCTATTAGCGCCACTCGTTGATGAAGAAGACCGTCCATTTAATACCTTTGAATTAACGCGTCGTTGGCGTGAACAACTACCTGAAATTGCAGGTATGAAGTCAATTCAAATTGACGATGAAGTGATAAACATGGGTAGTAACGGTGATTTCGGTTACCTATTATTTGGTTCTGACATAGATACGCTGAATGCGGCGGGTCGCCAGTTGATCAGTATGCTACAAACTGAAAAAGGCATCTTTGATGTGAGTTCAACCATTGACCCTGCAAGTAAAGAGATCCAGCTAGCACTTAAACCTGTTGCTTATGAGCTGGGGTTAACTTTGCGAGATATTGGTTCTCAAGTAGGTGCGAGCTTCTACGGTGGTGAAGCGCAGCGTGTGATCCGTAATGGTGAAGAAGTACGCGTTATGGTGCGTTACCCGAAATTGACTCGTGAAGCATATTCTTCATTAAAGCATACCGTGATCAAAACGCCGCAAGGTCGTGAAGTGATGCTAGGTGATGTGGTTGAGATCTCTGAAAAGCCGGGTATCAGCTACATCCGCCGTGAAGACGGTTATCGTACTGTGTATGTATACGGTAATATCGATGAAGAGGTCGTAGAACCCAATGCTGTGACTAAACGCATTGATGATGAAATATTACCTGAGCTGATTAAGGCATTCCCGTCTGTTAAAACTAAGCTAGGTGGTGCGATTGAAGAGCAGCAAGCACAAACGAATGAGCAAATCGTATTCTTCATTATTGGTATGTTATTAGTGTATATCTTATTGGCAATTCCGCTTAAGAGTTACTCTCAGCCATTGATTGTTATGTCTGTTATTCCGTTTAGCTTGGTTGGTGCATTATGGGGTCACCTAGCATTTGGCTTAGATTTAAGTCTGATGTCACTTTACGGGATCATTGCTGCAGCTGGGGTTGTTATCAATGACTCGCTAGTAATGACGGATTTTGTAAACCAATCTCGTAAAGCGGGTCACTCATTAAAAGAAGCGGTGATTGAAGCCGGTTGTGCAAGATTCCGTGCAATAACGCTTACATCGATTACAACTTTTGTAGGCGTACTACCGATCATGTTCGAAACCAGCTTACAGGCAATGTTTGTCATTCCAATGGCCGTGTCTCTTGGCTTTGCCGTTGTGTTTGCGACATTAATTACACTATTACTGGTGCCGTGTTTGTACATCATACTGACTGATATTCGTAATATATTTGGTAAGGGGTTAAGCTTGATTAAACGTGCAGGTAATGCACTTAACCCTAAAGGTAAAGTGCAAAATATCTAAGACTTTATTTTAGGAATACCAAGGCCAGCATATGCTGGCCTTTTTTGTGTAGAATATGAGGGTGTGTACAAAAGTAGTAGTTATTTTCTATTTTGTAGTAAAAAGGTTGAGTTTGGGATGTTGCTAGCTATAATTTAGATACGTTCTTTATTTTGAGATAGTTATGTTTAGGCGCCCATTGATACTTGATGAATGGCAACAGATATCAGTATTAAAACAAAACCGTCATTTATATGTTGGCGATAATGTTACTGCGCATTTTTTTACTCAAGAAGGTGAAGTTGAAGCTTTGCAGCTCACTCTGAACATCGCTTATAACGCAATGCAAACATCTCAGTATTGGACGCGAGAACTGGCAAACCTCATTAATTTTCATCTCCCCCTCGTTAAAGTGGGTAAAAAAGCTTTATTGGGCTGGGAAGTGGGCTACGGAGAGTTACCTGTTTTTAGCCACCCAAGTAGTGGTATAACCCAGTTTGAACTCAGCTATCAATGTACTGCTAAAGCAAAGGCGCGAAGTAGTGAAGCGCACACGTCAAATATCTATCCTCAGCAATCACAAAATTATCAGCCAGGCACAAAAGTGTGGCATCAAGGCACTGGCCGTTATTATAAATGTAAAGCTTGGCCATTTAGTGAGTATTGTCGTGATATCAGCGGTGATTTTGAGCCTGGGATAGGTGCCTTATGGGAAATGGCGTGGGAAGTATGCTGAGCGATATCGCATTCCCTTTATAGGTATGTTGACTATGATACACTGCTGCTAATTAACTTATTTAAGGAAAGGCAAGTGAGTCAGTCTATTTCAGCTCCAATCGCAAAAAAAGTCCCCCACATTTTAGAAACGCATTCAGAGCAACGCGTCGACAATTATTATTGGATGCGTGACGATAATCGTAAAGATCCCGAAATACTGGCACACCTAGAGGCCGAAAACGAATACCTAAAAGCGGTAATGGCCCCTCACGATGCTTTAAAAGATCAATTGTTTGAAGAAATGAAAGGGCGCATCGTGAAAGATGATAGCTCGGTTCCAGTGAAAGATGGTAAATACTGGTATATGAGTGAAGTGGCAGGTGACAATGAATATGCCTTTCACTATCGAGCAGACAATGCCGAGATGCAAAATAAGCAGTTGCTGCTGGATGTAAATGAACTTGCAGCGTCCTATGAGTATTATGACATTGGCGACATGGCGGTGAGCCAAAATGATGAGCTGATGGCTTATAGCGAAGATACAGATGGCCGACGTATTTACAAAGTTAAGTTTATCAACTTGGAAAACGGCGAATACCTGTCTGATGAGTTAGAAAATACTGAAGGGCAAGTGGTATGGGCCAATGACAATCGCACGGTTTTTTATGTAAAAAAAGACCTACAAACTCTACTTGGCTTTCAAGTGTTCAGACATGTATTGGGTACGCCGCAATCAGATGACATACTCGTTTATGAAGAGCAAGATCGTCAGTTTTATATGGGCTTAGGTAAAAGTCGTGACGATAGCCAGATCTATATTTATCTAGCAGCGACCGAAACATCTGAACAGTGGGCGCTAGATGCTAATAATCCTGAGCAGGCATTTGAGTTATTGTGTGCGCGTTTAGAAGGCCATGAATTTGGTATTGATAAGTTTGCAGATCAGTACTTTATTGTCTCAAATCACCAAGCGAAAAACTTTAAACTCTGCACTGCAAAGCTAGAAGGCATCGCTGACATGGCGAATTGGCAGACACAGATTGCACACAGAGATGACGTACTGATTGAAGGGTTAGAGCTATTCAATAGTCATTATATAGTGACTGAGCGTTGTTTAGGACAAACGCGTTTTGTCGTCCATGACTATCAGGGTAGTAGCCATACCCTTGCATTTAATGATGTGTGTTATAGCGCGCAAATGGGCAATAACCCTGAGCCTGAATCAAATTCTGTCCGCATTCATTATTCAAGTCTAACAACGCCGAGTAGTGTGTATGAATGCGACCTAGCCACAGGTGAAAAGCAGTGCTTAAAACAACAACAAGTACTCGGTGCTTTTTCAGCGGATGATTATGCTTCTGAGCGCTTACATATTACGGTGCGAGATGGCGTTAAAGTGCCAGTCTCTTTGGTATATAAAAAGTCATTATTCAAAAAAGATGGCACAAACCCTATGCTGCAGTATGGCTATGGCGCTTATGGTATCACCATAGATCCAAACTTCTCGAGTAATACCCTGAGTTTATTAGACAGAGGGTTTGTTTATGCCATTGCACATATTCGCGGCTCTGAAATGTTAGGTCGACAATGGTATGAGCAAGGCAAAAAAGCCCACAAACAGAATTCATTTAATGACTTTGAAGATGTAACCCGTAGTCTTGTTGAACAAGGTTATGCTGATGCGCATAAAATCTTTGCTTCAGGTGGCAGTGCAGGTGGTTTATTAATGGGGGCGGTGGTAAACCAAGCGCCAGAGCTTTATTTGGGAGTTGGTTGTCATGTGCCGTTTTTAGATGTACTTACAACTATGCTTGATGAGTCAATTCCGCTTACTACGAATGAATATGACGAATGGGGTAATCCAAATAACGAAGCTGATTATCAAACCATCAAGGCGTATTCACCGTACGACAATTTAAAGCCACAAGCTTACCCACATATTTTAGTTACGACTGGTCTGCATGATTCCCAAGTACAATATTGGGAGCCGATGAAATGGGTGGCTAAATTACGAGAAACCAAAACAACAGACTCTTTGTTGTTATTTAGAACGGATATGGGGGCAGGTCATGGTGGTGCAAGCGGTCGTTTTAAAAGATTAGAAGAAATTGCACTTGAGCAAGCATTTTTTATCAGCTTGCTAAAACAGGCGTTATGATAAGGCGCTATACTTTTAAATGTCTAATGCGAACTGTGTTGAACACAGTTCTATTCTAAATGAGGTATCAATGAAGTTTAAAGCGCACGGATTTTGGCGAGTACATATGGAGAGCCCAACGATTTATATTGCGCTTAAAGGTGCATTTAATCGAGAGGGTGTCATTGACTTTGAAAGTGATATGTTAAAACGGGTGGTTGCACAGCCTGCTCAATATGACAGTGCTGTACTTGATTTAACTGAATTTGAAATGAGCACCCCAGATAGTTTAGAAGCCACCAGAGAATATTTTGAAGGTGTTAAACAACGAAATTATGCTTGGGTTGATTATATAGGTGTAAACTCAATTGCTGAAAAGCTATTAAAGCAGATGTGGCAAGGGGCAAAAACAGAGATTTGTTTTTACCCCAATGAGGCCATGTATATTGCTGCTAAGCCAAAACAAAAAAAGCCGCTTTTAGAATTATCCCAAATAAGCTTTGAGCATCCACACTAGCTTTTCTTGTTCTTTTATATAGTCGCTCATGAGAGCGGCTGTACCTTCATCTTCTGCATCACTTGCAACACCTAGTATTTCTCTTTGCTGTTTTAGTAATAAAGTAAAACCATTAAGTAATGTTGTTACCGCTTCATTACCATCAGTGATGTTCTTGGCTTCTTGAATTTGAGCACGCTCTAAATAATCGCTAAATGCATGCAATGGCTGACCACCTATGGTTAAGATACGCTCTGCTAATTCATCTACTTTTAGCAGTAACTGGTCATAAATTTCTTCAAACTTTAAATGTAGCTCAAAGAAGTTTTTACCTTTGATATTCCAATGAAAGCCACGTGCATTCATGTATTGAATTTGGTAGTTGCTCAGTAAGTTATTTAATTGCGCAGCTAAATCTTCGCTAGCTTGTTTTGATAAACCAATATCTGTGAACTGTGTCATGTTATTTACTCCTGTTGTTTGCATGGGTTAAGTATGGGGTATGCGCTTTAATTGGTCTAACGGGATAAAACAATAACTGTAATTCAAAAAAACGATTGAAAATCATTTTTTAATCTGTGGAATAAAGCTTGCCAATCTTAGCTGGGTTGTTTGCTTTTTGACCTGAAAATTGATCTATCACAAGTTGGTGATAGGGGTTATAAATACCAGAAATAGAACTTGATTTAGGTCAATAATCACACAGGCATGACGCGCATAATGACTCTGTAAACAGACAAAAATCAATGGGTGTCATCATGGAACTAAAAACACAATCTCAACATAAAGCAGAAATCACCGTTGTCATAATTGCGTTACTGGCATTTGTTGTCGGTCTAGTGGGGCATTTAGCTGGCGCAAGCTTCGCGAACTCAGATGCGTTTGGTTACATTGCTGCACCAATACCGCTCATCACCGGGATTATCGCATTTGTGGCTTATAAAATTGCAGAGAAAGGCGACCACTAAATAAGTATTTAAGTCATTCAGGATCGGTTAGAAGTGACAATACATAATCGGTGACTTTGCGTGAATAAATCATACTGGTATGGCTAACATGAAATACTTTGTGCTCTGCCATACCTTGTAGTTTTGTCTCTTCTAATAATACTGTGCCATCAGAGCTACTGCCTTTTTGTAAAATAGGCATCAGCCCCAAAGGTAAATCACCGGCAATGCTGTAAAGCCTTGCTTTGTAAGGCCAATCTTGGTTGTCTGAGACTAAAAACTCCACACTGTTTTTTAAAAAAACATCGAACCCTTTTTCATGCATTTGTTTGGCAAACATGCTGCCTTTGTGCGGTGTGCCCAAGGTAATGACCTTTTCAACTTGCTCACTGGTTGCAGAGTGGTTATCTAAGTAGGCGCGCGCAATTAATCCGCCCATTGAGTGGCAAACTAGTGCTGCGCTGTCATTGCCAATAAAGTCATCTATTTGAGAGAAGATCTCTGATTTATCTGGGCTGAGGGTATTGTAAGTAAGGTTTAAAATCTCAAACTGATGTTTTTTAAGTTTGTTGCACAATGGCTGCATCACGAAGCCAGACATATAAAGTCCATGCAAAACGATGATTTTATTTATTGCCATTGTGCCTCCAATTTAAGCTTTTCCCTGTTTCGTTGAGCATACTTTAACAAGCGTAACTGAGCCGAAGCTTAATTAGTCTTTGAAAACCAATTACAGTTTAAATTTTACCAATGGTTATCACTATTTCCAGATGGCTGGGATAATGTGTACACTTTGTTCTTCGTCGCTTACCCAAATTTCACCATCTTGCACTGTCACGGTTAAATTCATGCCGCGTTTTGCCATCGTAGCAAGTTGTGATGTTGCTTCATACGGTAAACTGATAACCGATAGATTCTCGTGGCTATAAAGCTTAGGCTGATTCTTTTGCCACCAAATCTCTTGGTTGTTTTCGCCATAACAATACAGCACCACATCTTTAGCACGATTACAGGCTTTCTTAACGCGCTTTTCATCAGGCAGACCCAGCTCGATCCAAAGCTCAATCTCTTCATTATAGTTTTTTAACCAAACTTCAGGTTCATCATCAGCACACAGGCCTTTTGTGAATTCCAAACGTTCTTGGTAATGAAGTGCAAAGGCTAAAATGCGGATCATCAAGCGTTGTTCATTTTCAGATGGGTGCTGCGCTACGGTCAAAGACAGTGTTTCGTATACGTGTTTATCCATGTCACTCAAAGCGAGCTGTGCTTTGATGATGGTCGATTTTAAGGCCATTATTTTGATTCATGCTAATAAAAGTAGAACGATTATACATGAGCCAAGGTGTTTAAATATGATTTTATCAACGAGGTTATTTAGTGTTTTGCAGATTTTTGCGTAAAATAGCGCAATCAATTTTTGTCGAATAGAATTTAGGAGCGCAAGTATGGCAATTCAGTGGTTTCCTGGGCATATGAACAAGGCTCGCAATGAGATTAAAGAGATCATGCCCCAGATGGATGTGATTATCGAAGTTTTAGATGCGAGGATCCCGTATAGCAGTGAAAACCCAATGGTGTCTGCGCTTCGTGGTGATAAACCGGTCATCAAAATAATGAACAAAGCAGACTTGGCCGATCCTGAGCTAACTAAGCAATGGATGGATTATTTTGAACAAGAAAGTGGTGTAAAAGCCATTGCGTTTGGTCATGATAAAGGCGCTGAAGTTGCTAAGGTAAACGAGTTATGTAAAAAACTTGCCCCACATAAAGTGGGTGCAGATAAACAGCTAAAAGCCATGATCATGGGTATCCCTAACGTAGGAAAGTCGACTTTAATTAACCACCTTGCAGGTCGTATCGTTGCGAAAACAGGTAATGAACCTGCAGTGACCAAGTCTCAGCAGCGTATTCGTCTTGAAGATGGCATCATGCTGTATGACACACCAGGCATGCTATGGCCAAAAGTTGAAAATGAAAACTCGGGTTATCGTCTAGCGGCAACCGGTGCTGTAAAAGATACGGCGATGAACTACGAGGAAGTCGCCAGTTTTACCGCTGAATACTTGCTGACTGCCTACCCAGAGTTATTAAAGTCACGTTATAAAATTGATGAGTTGCCAGAGCAAGATTGGGAGTTTGTCGAAATGGCGGGCCGTAAGCGTGGTTGTATCCGTGGTGGCAACCAAGTTGATACCCATAAGATGTCTGAAATCTTAATCAATGAGTTGCGAGATGCCATTATTGGTCGCATCACCATGGAAACACCAGCGATGCGTGATGAAGAAGAAATTATGGTTGCTGAGCTACGTGCCGCAGCTGAAGCTAAAAAAGCCGCAAAAGAAGAAGAGAAAAAACTACGTAGAGCAAGAGCGCGTAAGAACCGTCGCTAAAATTCTCATATATTACAGACATAAAAAAAGCCCGTTTAGGGCTTTTTGTGTTTCATATCTACCGTCACCGATATGAGCAATGTAGCAAGTAAAATGTGTTTGGAGAAAAGTGAAGATATCGCGAGGGGCGTTGCGATATCTCACTCCCTACCATGGCTTTAACGTGGCAACACGTGTTTCGGGTCGAGAAACAAATTAGAGTAAAGTTCACCAATCTTAATAAATGCTCGACCATTCTTGCGAGCTAAATACTGTACTAACTTCGTCGAAAACTTTTTATATAGAATAACTATATTGCAAATTTTTCTTCTTGTTATTGCAGCATTACCCAAATATTGGTTAGCAAGCGCAATAACCGCTCTGGCATTTATGCGATTGGTTTAACAAAGTAAGCCGTCAATCTTGCTTTGTTGAGATTGATTATCAATTAGATTATCAGATGTGTCAACAGTCTTTTTGAAAATAATTCTCATTTATTTTTAAGGGGCTGAATTAGGTAATTTCAGGCATAAAAAAAGCCCTGTTAAGGGCTTTTTGACTTTTCATATCTACCGTCACCGATATGAGCAATGTAGCAAGTAAAATGGTCTGGCCGCCAACATCGAATAACAAGGGGCGCGTTACAGAATGTTATTGGCCAATGCTGTTAACGTGTGTGCATCACGAATTCTGGGTCGAGAAACAAGATTCAGTAGCATGTCTTGTTGAGATTGATTATCAGTTAGATTTATGGGTATGTCAATCTATATTTGAAAATAATTCTCATTTAGATTTTTAGAATGGAAATACAAACTTCAGACATAAAAAAAGCCCAATTAAGGGCTTTTTGACTTTTCATATCTACCGTCACCGATATGAGCAATGTAGCAAGTAAAATAAGTTTGGCCGCCAGCTCAAGCAATAACAGGGGCGTGTCAATATGAGCTCTTGGCCTGCACTGTTAGCGTGTTTGCATCACGTATTCTGGGTCGAGAAACAAGATTGTGTATCGTGCTGTCGTCTTGTTGAGATTGATTATTAGTTAGATTTAACTTTCTGTCAACACTTGTTTGAAAATAATTCTCATTTAGTTTTGCTGGTGGTTAATTTTGTTTGTTCACATCGTTTTTCTACCTTTAGGCCATAAAATAAACAGTGGGCGTTGCCTTTGGGATATGGTGAATAAAAGTCAGATGTTTAAATAAACAATGTGAATTGACGATCGAGCAAGTGTTCGATTTAAGGAGCAAAAAAATGAAATGGTTAATAGTAGGATTAAGCATGTTAATGAGCACCTCATCTATGGCTGTGGATAAATGGCGCGGCTTATTAGAATTACAATCGGGTGTATATTTAACGTTAGGCTTTAATGTTGATGTGCAAAAAAATACTGTGACGCTCGATAGTCCCAACCAAGGTATGTTTGGTAAAGTGCCAACAGAATTTACAATATCTAAGAAGCAAGTGTCATTTAAAGATAAACAGCTTCAAGCTGAGTTTAATGGCAAAGTTGAAGGTGATACTTTGGTTGGTACCTTCACTCAAGGTCGTGCAATGGCAATTACATTGTATCGTTTAAATGAGCAAGATTTGTCACAGCTAAAATATGAAGGTGCTTATAAAGGCGAGCTAGATGTAAATGGCAAGCCTCTACCTTTAGTAGTGCAAGTTGCAGTGGTTAATGGTGGTTTTTACTCCTCTTTAGATAGCCCAGCACAGCAGAGCTATGGCATTCCTATTACAGAGTTTGCCATTGATGAGAAAACTATGACATTTAGCTCAAAAATGATAAGTGCTAGTTTTTCTGGTCAGCTTGACGGTGCAGGGTATAGTGGCAAGTTTGTGCAAGGCTTTGAGATACCGCTCACATTGAAAAAAAAACAGCTTTAGATAGACCACTAAAGCCATCAGTTCAACTGAGTCAACTTCAGGCTCAGTTGCCTGAGTTATTTTCTGATATAGCAGCGGCAGTTATTGTCCTCAAGGGTGAAAAGCAGGAGTTTTACTTCAATGGTGCAAAAGTGAATAAATCTAGCTTGTTTGAAATTGGTTCTGTCTCGAAGCCCTTATTTGCACTTTTAACCAGTCAGCTTGTGAACGAAGAAGTATGGTCAATAAACATGCCAGTTGCTAACTTGTTAGATAAGCAATATGCGCATCACAGTTATTCTCTAAAACAATTATTAACTCACCGTTCTGGCTTGCCTAGGCTTCCTTCTAACTTGAAACCAATAAGTATAGATGACCCTTATGCAAACTTTGACTCTTCATCTTTACTTCATGCACTTGTGGCGCCTAATAACTCACCCGGTCAATATGAGTATTCCAACTATGGCTATGGTTTGTTAGGTTGGCTTATGTCCCAAGAGCTAAATATGACTCAAGCTAACATGGTTCAAGATTATTTGTTTAAAACGTTAAACATGACAGATGCTAAATTGGCTTTGAGCGGGACTCAGCATACTAAATTGAAAGGACGGGATTATTATGGTGATGAAGTCCCAAATTGGCATTTTAATAGTTTAGTCGGTGCTGGTGGAGTATTAGCTTCTCCACAAGATATGGCAAGTTGGGTTAGCTTTTATTGGTTGAAGTCAGAACAAAATATAAAACTAACCGAAGCAATAGCATTGAGTTTATCACCGCTTAATAATGACATGGCGTATGCCTGGAGTTTAGGCCAAAACGGAAGCTATTTTCATGGTGGAAAAACAGCTGGATTCAACACTATGGTGGTATTTGACCCTAAAAAACAGATTGCCGTGATCACTATGGTTGCGGGAGAGCGAGATGCAGGAAGTATCGCAATGACTTTATTTGAGCAGTTGCAAGAAAAAGATAATTAATTATGCAGTTTTTACAGTTTCAGAGTTTTTTTAGGCAGCGATATATTTTCGCTGCTTGCCACTTAACAAGCTGGTTAGTGGCTTATTTATTTATCACTTCAATTGTTATGCAAAACCCATATGCAAGTTGGATAGAAGCTGTATATGGAGGCATATTTTTATCCGCAGGAGCATTATTTACATACACTTTGAGGTGCTTGTATAAACGTTTTATGCAGCAAAAAAGCAATTTTCAGCAATTCATAAGTTTATTTATTGGCGCTCTCATATCAACTTTACTCGCCACGATTGCATTATTAGTTGGTGTTTTTTTCTTAGCGTATATTGGAGTGTCGCACCCAATTCCATCGTCTCAGACTCGTTTTGTTATTGAGCATGTGGGGCTGAGCAATGGTATTAACATGTTGGGCATGACGCTGTTATGGTCATTGGGGTATTTGGCTGTCAGCAAAATTAAATTATTAACTGAGGCGCATTCACTGCTTACAGTGAGCCAATTACAGGTGTTGAACAGTCAGTTGAATCCCCACTTTTTATTTAATGCCATTAACGATATTCGCGCTTTGATTTTAGCTCAGCCCGCTCAAGCCCGTGATAGTTTGGCTGAGCTGGCAGATATGCTGCGTTATTCATTACAGCCGAACCACAAGGATAAAGTGCCAGTATCAGAAGAGTTGGCAAATGCAGAACATTACTTAAATTTATGCAAAATCGGTTTAGCAGAACGATTGCAGACACAAATTGAGGTTTCACCTGAGGCGCTTCAATTAACTATGCCTAAAATGATCTTACAACTATGTTTAGAAAACGCAATTAAGCACGGGATAGCAAATAGTCGCATAGGTGGTACTGTTTATTTATCGATTAGTTGTGAAGAAAAGCTCATGATTGAAGTTATTAACCCATTACTTACAAACAAACAGCCTTCAGATGGCTTGGGTTTAGCGACAAAAAATATAGAGAAACGTTTGGCGTTACTTTATAAAGGCCAGTCTAAGCTGAATCGTTTTGAGCAAGGTGAGCAAGTAATAACACGTATTCAATTACCAAAGGAAACAATATGACTCGGGTTGTGATTGTTGATGATAGCCATTTAGCAAGGCTCGAATTAAAAGCGCAAATTGAAGAGTTAGGTGGGCTTGATGTGGTTGGCGAGGCGCCAGATATCATTGAAGCCAAGGTTATTATAGAACAGGAACAGCCTGATTTACTATTGCTTGATATCAATATGCCAAGCGGTAGCGGGTTTGATTTGCTGGCACAGTTAACTTATGTACCCCATGTTATTTTTGTCACCGCACATGATGATTTTGCTGTAAAGTCATTTGAAGTCAACGCCCTCGATTACCTACTTAAGCCAGTTACGCAAGCCCGTTTAGCTGTTGCAATTGAAAAGTATAAGAAGTTGCAAGCACCGCTCGAAATAGATAGTCGTTTTTTTATCAAAGATGGGCAGCGTTGCTTTTTTATTGCGTTAGAAGAGGTGCAGGCATTTGAAGCTATGGGAAATTATACGCGCTTGCATACAGAAAATGGGGCTGTTAGCGTGTATCGAACATTGGCAAATATCGCTGAGCGTTTACCTAAAGAACCTTTTTTTAGGGCTAATAGAAGCTGGCTATTTAATATCAATAATATCGCAGAGCTTGAACAAGAAAGTGGCGGTACGCTTGAAGTGAGGTTGCAAAATAATCTGCAAATCGCCTTGTCTCGGAACCAAACAACCGCGTTTAAACAACGTTATAAATTATAGGCTGTGTACTTTTTCAACAAAATCTCCTAACGTGTAGTTATCTGTAATACCAATCTTCAAAATAAACCGTTTTATTACAGGGTTGGTTTAAAACAAAAATAAAAACAAACAGGTGATTCTATGTTGAGTTCAATCGGTCTCGCATTTGCGTTAGTCGCATTGATAGTATTGACGCTCAGGGGCGTTAATTTATTTATTTCAGCCCCTTTGTGTGCTGTCGTTGTCGCACTATCGAGCGGCATACCTTTATTTCAAATAAGTGAGCAAGCAAGTTTTGTATCTGGCTACATGAGCGGCTTTGCAGGCTTTGTACAAGCTTGGTTTTTGATGTTCTTGTTGGGATCACTGTTTGGTAAATTGATGGAAGACAGTGGCGCGGCAGATGCAGTTGCTCGCTATATTGTGAATAAACTCGGTATGAAGTATGCGGTGTTAGCTGTTGTACTTGCTTGTGCTTTGCTCACGTATGGTGGCGTGAGTGTTTTCATCGTGGCATTTTCTGTTTACCCCATGGCACTGAGTTTGTTCAAAGATGCGAACTTGCCTCGTCGTTTTATTCCAGCAGCATTGGCATTTGGTTCGGTTACTTTCACCATGACATCAGCAGGCTCTCCTGAGATTCAAAACTGGATCCCGATTAAATACCTAGGCACTTCACCTTATGCAGCGTGGCAAGAGAGTTTGGTTATTGCCATATTCATGGCGGGGCTCGGGTATGTATTGCTGCAATATATGATTAAATGCGCGGTGGCAAATGGCGAGCAATTTGAAGCGCGAGATAATGACCCTGAAGCAACACGAAACAGGCTGCCAAGTGCTATTACGGGCGTGATCCCTTTGTTGGTCGTGCTGGCGTTGTCTTTTACCTTGCATGAAACACTGCAGCAAAATGCCTTAATTGTGGCTTTGCTCGGTGGGGTGATCAGCCTGTTTATTATTAACTTTAAATACTTTATTAATGTTGAAGCTGCGGTGAATCAAGCAACAACGGGTGCTTTAGTTGCAATTGGCAATACTGCCGCTGTTGTTGGTTTCGGTGCAGTGGCTAAGTTGACTCCAGCATTTCAAGATGCCGTGGTTATGATGACGCAGATCCCTGGGCATGAACTGATAGGTGCTGCGATTGCAGTGAGTGTGATTGCCGGTTTAACAGGCTCTGCATCGGGAGGACAGGCCATCGCCTTACCTTTGGTGGCGCCACATTATATGGACTTGGGTGTTGAGGCTGATGAATTGCACCGTGTAGTAGCAATAAGCTCAGGCGCCATAGACACCTTGCCACACAATGGCTATGTAGTGACAACCATACGTGCGATTTGTGGTGAGAAGCATCAAGATGCCTACTGGCCTTTAGCTATGCTCACTGTGGTTGTGCCGTTAATTGGCTTGGCGTTGATATTAGGGTTATTTATTGTTTTTTAACTTTGCTTACAATTTATGGCTGTTAAAAGCGGTGTTTTTAAGCGCAAGATAACAGTTACAATCATGTTCAATCTAGAAGGATTACACAATGCGATGTCATGAAATTGATTATGAAATAATCGGCGAGTCAATGCAGATGGTTGAAGTCGAATTAGATCCACGAGAAACCGTTATCGCGGAAGCTGGTGCAATGAACTATATGGAAAGCGGCATTGAGTTTGAAGCCAAAATGGGTGATGGTTCAGAGCCTGAACAGGGTTTCATGAGTAAGCTATTCAGTGCAGGTAAGCGGATGATCAGTGGTGAGTCACTATTTATGACACACTTTACGAATAGTGGGCATGGCAAAAAGCGTGTCGCATTTGCCGCGCCTTTCCCAGGTTCCATCATACCTTTGGATATGGCTGAGCTTGGCGGTTCTGTTTATCTTCAAAAAGACTCCTTTTTGTGTGCCGCTCTAGGCACCAAAGTCGACATCGCATTCCAACGCAAATTAGGCGCGGGCTTTTTTGGCGGCGAAGGCTTTATTCTTGAACACTTGCAAGGTGATGGCATGGCCTTTGCGCATGCAGGCGGTACGGTCATCAAAAAGCAACTCAACAATGATACATTGAAATTAGATACAGGTTGTGTGGTGGGCTTCAGTGAAGGCATTGAGTTTGATATTGAACGTGTCAGTGGTCTAAAAAGTATGTTCTTTGGCGGCGAAGGACTATTTCTAGCGACTTTGTCGGGCACCGGCACTGTGTGGATCCAGAGTTTGCCTTTCTCAAGGTTGGCCGACAGGGTGATTCAACATGCGCCAAGTCAAGGAGGTAGCCGTCAAGGTGAGGGCTCAGTGCTAGGTTCAATTGGTGACATAATTGATGGCGATTAACCTGAGAAACCCTTTTATTTAAGCGCTTTTCGGCCTCATTCGATTTAAATTTATCGAGTGAGGCGTAATTCTTTTCAAGAAAAATCACTTTTTAGCAAATTGTCTGCATTTTAGACGATATCTAGGATGATGTTCACCGAAAGAGGTGATATACTCCCGCCGAATAATTTTCTACTTTAAATAGAGTAAAACAATGGCAGATTTATCGAAATACAGAAACATTGGTATTTTCGCGCACGTTGATGCGGGTAAAACTACCACCACTGAGCGTATCCTTAAGCTTACTGGTAAAATTCACAAAACTGGTGAGGTTCACGACGGTGAGTCAACTACTGACTTCATGGAACAGGAAGCTGAGCGTGGTATTACTATCCAATCAGCAGCTGTAACTTGTGAGTGGAAAGGCCACCGTTTAAACGTTATCGATACTCCTGGACACGTTGACTTCACAGTTGAAGTATACCGTTCACTTAAAGTACTTGATGGCGGTATCGGTGTATTCTGTGGTTCTGGTGGTGTTGAGCCACAGTCAGAAACTAACTGGCGTTATGCGAACGAATCAGAAGTTGCACGTTGTATCTTCGTAAACAAACTAGACCGTATGGGTGCTGACTTCTATCGCGTAGTTGGTCAGGTTGAGAAAGTACTTGGTGCTAACCCACTAGTTATGACTCTTCCAATCGGTATCGAAGACCAGTTCACTGGTGTTGTAGACGTACTAGAGAAAAAAGCATACATCTGGGACGAGACAGGCCTTCCTGAAAACTACGAAATCACTGACGTTCCAGCTGATATGGTAGACAAGGTTGAAGAATACCATGAGATGCTAGTTGAGTCTGCAGTTGAGCAAGACGACGACCTAATGGAAGCGTACATGGAAGGTGAAGAGCCTTCACTAGAGCAAATCAAAGCTTGTATCCGTAAAGGTACACGTGACCTTGCTTTCTTCCCAACTTTCTGTGGTTCTGCATTCAAAAACAAAGGTATGCAGCTAGTACTAGACGCAGTTGTTGACTACTTACCGTCTCCAACTGAAGTTGATCCACAGCCTTTAACTGACAAAGACACAGGTGAGCCTACTGGTGAAGTAGCAACTGTTTCTGCTGATGAGCCACTTAAAGCGCTTGCGTTCAAAATCATGGACGACCGTTTCGGTGCACTTACGTTTATCCGTATCTACTCTGGTCGCATGAAGAAAGGTGACACAGTGCTTAACTCTGCAACTGGTAAAACAGAGCGTATCGGCCGTATGGTTGAGATGCAAGCAGACGAGCGTAACGAACTGACTGAAGCACAAGCGGGTGACATCATCGCGGTTGTTGGCATGAAGAACGTTCAAACAGGTCACACGCTTTGTGATCCTAAGCACGAATGTACACTAGAAGCGATGATCTTCCCAGATCCAGTAATCTCTATCGCTGTTGCACCTAAAGATAAAGGTGGTAACGAGAAGATGGGTATCGCGATCGGTAAGATGGTTGCAGAAGATCCGTCATTCCAGGTTGAGACTGACGAAGATTCAGGTGAAACTATCCTTAAAGGTATGGGTGAATTACACCTAGACATCAAGGTAGACATCCTTAAGCGTACTTACGGCGTTGAGCTAGTTGTTGGTCAGCCTCAGGTTGCTTACCGTGAAACTATCACGCAAGAAATCGAAGACAGCTACACGCACAAGAAGCAGTCTGGTGGTTCTGGTCAGTTCGGTAAGATCGATTACCGCATCAAGCCAGGTGAGCCTAACTCAGGCTTCCAGTTCTCTTCATCAGTTGTTGGTGGTAACGTTCCTAAAGAATTCTGGCCTGCAGTTGAAAAAGGCTTTGCATCAATGATGCAAGAAGGTGTTCTAGCGGGCTTCCCTGTACTAGACGTTGAAGTTGAGCTATTCGACGGTGCTTTCCACGCAGTTGACTCATCAGCAATCGCGTTCGAAATCGCAGCTAAAGGCGCTTTCCGTCAGTCTATCCCTAAAGCGGGTGCACAACTTCTTGAGCCAATCATGAAAGTTGACGTATTCACGCCAGAAGACAACGTAGGTGACGTAATTGGTGACCTTAACCGTCGTCGTGGTATGATCAAAGACCAAGAAGCTGGCGCAATGGGCGTTCGTATCAAGGGTGAAGTACCTCTATCTGAAATGTTCGGATACATTGGTCACCTACGTACTATCACGTCTGGTCGTGGTCAGTTCTCAATGGAATTCTCTCACTATGCACCATGTCCGCAAAACGTTGCTGACACTGTAATCGCAGCTGAGAAAGAGAAAAAAGCAGCTAAGTAATTAGCCCTTTTTATCTGATTTTAAAAAACCGCTTGTTTTACAAGCGGTTTTTTTATGCTCGCAAAAACTCATTCTATTTTCGTATAGAATAGGGTTGAAAAAGGCACATTGACTTCGTATTATGCCGCTGTTTTGGACCTGTGCTCTTTTTAGGGTCTGAATTGTGATACGAATAAAGGAGTCGTTGTTGTGCACACTGTGGATTTAAATTCAAATAAAACATTGCTATTTATTAGCTTTTCTTTTGGCATTTTCAGCCTAGCTTTAGTTAGTTTTGAGCTTGTATCATTTCAGCTGTTTAAGTGGCTCGGTTTTACGCTAGTGTTTAGTACCGTTGTCATTGCTACCTTACAGCAAAAAAATAAGATGTTTGTACATATTAATAGAGCGGGTATTAGTTACGGTATAGGTTTTACTGTGCGATATATCCATCAAGAATCAGTACAATCAATTTCGTCTCATTCAAGCTGGTTCGGTGATGTCTTGATTGTGAAAACGCGAGATAATAACTCAATTCGCTTTTATGCTTGGCAAGTCAGTGAAACAGATTTATCTAAAGCAGAGCGTTTGCTGGCTTTATAGCACAAAAAATGCGCCGTTAGGCGCATTTTTATTGTTTGTAAATATAGGCTTATTTACGGCGACGGCGCAAGAAAGCGAATGGTGTGGCAAGTAAGCTTAACCAAGCTAAACTACCGCTATCGTCTTCATTAACATCAATGATATTAAGCGTTACTTCAACAGCTTCTGACGAGTTACCAGCAGCATCTTCAGCTTGTACTGTGAATGTGATTACGCTATTCATTTCGTAATCTAGCTCACCCGCGACCATCAATTTACCTTGCTCGTTGATCTTTACAAGTTCAGTACCTTCAACTGTCAACTTAGTGACAGCTGTGTTATCACTGAATTCTAATGTGCCAATCTCTGTATCCATCTCAGCGTTTTCTTCGATTTGGAAAGTTTGATTCGCAGCAATGACTGGGCTGGTATCATCAATATCAAGGATATTCAGGGTCACCTCAACCTTTTCAGATACGTTACCCGCTGAGTCTTCAGCTTGTACTGTAAATTTGATTACACTATTTACTTCGTAATCCAGTTCACCAGCGACCATTAATTTACCTTGCTCGTTGATCTTTACAAGCTCAGTTCCTTCAATCATAAACTTGGTAACTGGTGATAGGTCAGCATCGGCATCAGTAAATATTAATGTGCCAATTTCCTTATCCATTGCAGCATTTTCTTCGATTTGGAAAGTTTGACCTGTGGTGATGACAGGGCGAGCATCAACCGTCTTGATTTCAATAACAACTGGGTCATGATCTGAAGAACGGTATGCATGATCAGCATAGTAATTTGCCAGTTGGGTGTCAGACTTATATTCAGTGTTATAGTCAAATACTGCTGGCTCATCAGCATTAATATGCCAATCGGTCGCATCTGTGACTTTCTGAAGTAGGCTCGAAGATGCCACTGCATGGTCTAAGCTACCTAAACGGCCAGAGAAAGTGTAAGAGTATCCGAAGTTATCGCCTTCAACGTGGTTCATTACATTTGCGAGTCCTTTGTCTGCAAATGCTTTAATTGGATCTTCCATGGCATACGCATTCATGTCGCCTACGAGAATAATATCAGCGTCTTCATTGCCTGTAGGGTATGTCATTAACCAATCAGCAAATTTATTTGCGCCTTCAGTACGAATAGCATTCCAACAGCCTTGTCCATCACCAAGATCAGCATTGTCGCCTTCAGCGCTGCTACAACCACCTTTTGATTTCAAGTGCGCTACAGCTACTGTGAACTCTTCATTCGTATCCAGTTTTCTGAAGCTCTGTGCAATTGGGGGACGGTTGCTGTAATCGAATGGTGCTTCAGTCGTAAAGCTAGCTGTACCAGCTTCTTCAACAACATCCTTACGGTAAATGATCGCCGTTGTGATGTCGTCTGTGCCAATCTTTTCAGCATTGAAGTTTACAAACGCATAGTCACTGTCTGATTCTGCGTTTATTGCTGCAACGAGATCGTCAATTGCGCTCAGTTCACCAAACCCATCGTTTTCTACTTCCATCAAACCGATAACGTCAGCGTTTAATGCTGTAATAGCAGAAACAAGTTTAGCTTGTTGACGAATTAATTCTTCTTCGTTATCTGCGCCACGTGGAGTAGGGAAGCCACCGCCTTCACCGTCACCATTGAAGTAGTTTAATACGTTGAAGCTTGCAATGCGCAGATCACCTTCACCTTTTAGTTCAGGTGCTTCGGTACGCTCGTTGCTATTTACAAACTCAAGATCAACCGTTGGGTGCAGACGATATTTACTAAAGCTGTATCCTAATACACCGGTAACGTTATTTACAGTATCACCTAGACGTAAGCTGTTATAAGCACTTAAACCACTTTGTGGGTATTTAGGGTCAAGGTTTTGCTTTGTAGAGCCATCATCTAGAAGAATTTCTTTTAACTTGTTTTGTGCTTCTAACGCATTGGCAGCATCGCCCGGAAGTGCAACTTGTGTGCCTTGGTAAAGACGTTCTGTGCCGAGTGCAACTTCACCATAACGGCCCAAGCCATAGGTATTATTTACAAACAGTTGTTGGTCAATTTTTACCAGCATGCCTTCAAAGGCTTCTAAGTCATCTAGCGCTGAAACAGGCAGACTAAGCTCAGCTACAGTGATATCAGCAGTGCCACAGGCCATAGCGCGGGTTACATTGCCAATTTGCGTTGCGCTATAATACTCTTGCACTGTTCCTTCTAAACGCACAATGTCACCGACTTTTACATCTAACTCTGAATAGTAAACAAAAATACCTTCAGAGGTCATTGCGTCTTTATCAACATCTTTTTCTAATGACTGAACAAAGAAGCCTTTTAATTGGTCATCAGTTTGTAAGTCTGCGGTTACGACAGCTTCAATGATTACGACTTGGTCCTTCATTGGACTTTCATCTGCGCTGCCTTGGATCGCGTTAATTGCGGTATATGCGTCATTACAAACAAGCGGCTCCACTGGATCTGGGGTATCACTACCATCATCGCCACCATCAGTTGCGCCATGGCTACCTATACCAGAAAAATCATTTTGGTCGAATTGCTCCCACTGTTCACTTGGGTTAAATGCAGATGTTGCATCAGTGCGGCCTGATGTGATGCTTGTTTTACGACGCAGTGTTTTATTTGCAGTTGTTACACCGCCTTCATCCCACGCAGAGCCTGGGTCAACACCTAATTGACCAAAGCTATCAACAATTGCACCGTCTTTAGTTAGCACTAATGCATCATCACCGTTGAAATAAGTAATGGTCGAATCGGTGTCTGCTTTTGTTTTTAATTCATCAACAGAGCCTGCATTAACAATGACGTAGGTTGCATTTGCCGCAAGAGTACCTGTTAAAGCTAAGGTATTATTCGGTGAGTCTAAGTTGCCGTTACCGTTTGAATAAAGAGAGATGCTATATCCGTCAAGTGATAGCGCAGCACCAGAGGTGTTGTATAACTCTACGGCTTTATTGTTAGAACTACCTTCTACATATTCAGAGATAATAAGGTTTGCTTGCGCAGGAGCAGCAGTTGCCGCCACTAATAGAGCAAGGGGTTTTAAGCGTGTTTTAATCATTTTGTTCCCGTGTATATTTTGATTATTAGCTAAATGGGGACATTAGCCTACGCGGGGTATGTTACATAAAAATGACAAAATGTTAATATGCCGGCTAAATAAAGAGCGAAAACTCTATGTGTTCACTCTTTATCAGATGTTGTATTTTACGTTTCTTTTAACCAAACAGCGGCTTGTTTAGCAAAGTAAGTTAGGATGCCATCAGCACCAGCACGCTTGAATGCTAATAGTGATTCCATGATGCATGGCTTTTCAGCAAGCCAGCCATTATCAATGGCTGCTTTATGCATAGCATACTCGCCACTTACTTGATAAGCGAAAGTTGGTACACCAAATTCGTCTTTAACGCGACGAACTACATCTAAGTAAGGCATACCAGGCTTAACCATCACCATGTCTGCACCTTCTTGCAGGTCTAAAGCGACTTCACGGATCGCTTCGTCTGAGTTAGCAGGGTCCATTTGGTAGTTCTTTTTATCAGCACCTTTTAAGTTACCTGCAGAGCCTACCGCATCACGGAACGGACCATAGTAGCTAGAAGCGTACTTCGCAGAATAAGCCATAATACGTGTATGTATGTGACCTTCGGCTTCAAGTGCTTCACGAATTGCTCCAATGCGGCCATCCATCATATCAGAAGGTGCAACAACATCAGCTCCGGCTTCTGCATGTGATATCGCTTGTTTTACTAAGATCTCGGTCGTGATGTCATTCATCACATAGCCCGTTTCATCAATAATGCCGTCTTGACCATGCGTCGTAAACGGGTCAAGGGCAACATCAGTGATTACGCCAAGCGACGGGCACGCAGCTTTTAAAGCGCGAACTGTTCGCTGAGCTAACCCTTCTGGGTTATAAGCCTCTTCAGCATGGAGAGATTTTTTATCTGCAGGCGTTACGGGAAAAATCGCGATTGCAGGTACGCCCAATTCAACGAGCTCTTTCGCTTCCTCTACTAACAAATCAATAGACAGTCTTTCGATGCCAGGCATAGATTCAATGGCTTCGCGACGGTTTTTACCTTCAAGCACAAATACTGGATAAATCAGGTCATTCACGGTTAATTGGTTTTCACTCATCAGACGACGAGAGAAGTCATCACGGCGCATGCGACGCATACGAGTATAAGGAAATAAATCTAATCCTGATTGAGCCATTCTATTCTCCTAAGGCTGATAGATTTTAACTTGATTGCGGCCTTGCTGTTTTGCTTCATAGAGCGCTCTATCAGCAAGATCTGTATAAATATGAGGTGACTTTGGATCGATAGCAATGGCGCTATGAACGCCTGCACTAAGCGTCAAGTTGACGGTATCTTTATCGAGTTTTAATTGGAAACTATTTACGGCAACACGTATTTGCTCTGCAATTTGTTGCGCACCTTCTAATTCAGTATTTGGTAGTAACATCACAAACTCTTCGCCGCCATAGCGGAATACTTCATCAGAAGGGCGCTGTAAGTGAGACTTTATGATATCCGCAACAGCACAAATGGCCTTATCACCACTCAAATGGCCATAGGTATCATTGATGTTTTTAAAGTGGTCGATGTCTAACATAACAACACTGAGAGTGCTTTGTTCTCGCCTTGAGCGCCTTACTTCCATTTGGAGGCGTTTATCGAAATAACGACGGTTTTTAATTTTAGTGAGTGGATCTTCAATATTGATTTTTTCAAGCTCACGGTTTTTATCTTCAAGCTCACGCAAAGTGACCTGTAATTCAAAAGTGCGCTCGTCTACAAGTGCCTCTAAGTCAGCTTGTGTTTGTTCTTGTAATTTAAGCTTTTCATTAAGTAACACATCCTGCGCCTGACTATGCGCTAATTTTGCTTGCTGCGCCTCAACTTCAAGGTCTCGCTCTGAGATAAACTGCCTTACTAAGGCAAAACTGAGAATTAAACTGACGATAAAATAGCAAAAGTAACTGACGGGTGTACTTAGCTGTGGTCCAGATAGATAACCTAATTCAAAACTCACTTGATGCACTAATGCAAATAACATGAAGACACATATCGCAATAAAATACATCGTTTGTTGCTTATTGAACTGCCATTGGCTTATAAACACAGTCAGTAGCGCCATGATAATGGCAAAACCGAGGACATAACTTGATGCTAATGATATATCAATGGGTAGTAAGCTAAGAACAAGCGAAAGTGAGCCAATAGCAGCACAAGCGTAACGCTTTGGTACAGAGAGCAGTGTAAATAACCTTTTACCCTTAATATAAGGCTTAAGCAAAGGTAATAGGGTGCAGCTCGATAATAAAATCAATAAAGGTTGTGCGTATTGTTGAAGCCACTGCCAATTGCCATATAAGTAGCGATAGCTAAAGCCATATAGATGAGTGTTGAGTAACCAAATCAAAACGGTAAATGCGGTAGCATAAAGAAAATAAGGCTTTTTAGTAAAAGAAAACAATACTAAATGCATAAGAGCTAAAGCGATAATAAAGCCGGCAAAAATGCCATAAATTAGGTTAAATTTACTTTTATACTTGATGTATTCGATTGGATGCCAAAGACTGAGCGGTACATTAATTGCGCCAGAATGTTCAATATTCAAGTATAAGGCTACATGTTGCTGGGCAAGTAATTTAACAGGCACAAGTTGTGCTTCATGCTTGATGGGCCTTTTAACAAGAGGCAGTGCATCGCCTAAGGCAAGCGTAATAATTGGATCATCTTGAGCGGCAATATAAGCGGTGACTTTATCAAGTAAGATATTATCAATGCTTAGTAATAAGTCGACATCACTGGCGGAAAGGTTCTTAAGCGAGATTTTAAGCCAAAGAGGGTTTTGTACTTTACCTAAGTTAAGTGGCTCACTTGTTTCAGTCACCCAGTTAACATTTTTTTCGATAAGTTGTTTTAGATTTTTACTGTCATCAAGAGTGTAGGCATATGGCAATTGCTTTTGAAAACGAAAGTCATTGCCTATCTCAAATGCCGAAGTCAAAAAAGAGATAAAAAGTAATAAAAATGACAGCAAGATACGCATACTACTCCCCCATATCAGACAAAAATAGACGGTTGAAGTTATTGCGTGTGATCTCTGAAATATGTTCGATTGTTTGACTCCTAAGCTCAGCAGCTACTTTCGCAACTTCTTGCAAAAAAGCAGGTTCGTTACGACGAGATTTTGGCTTAGGCTTTAAACTACGTGGCAAAAGGTAAGGTGCGTCGGTTTCAAGTAATAATCTATCATCTGGGATCAGAGGTAATAATTTTTGCAACTGCTCACCACGGCGCTCATCGCACAACCAGCCAGTAATGCCAATCATTAAGCCATAGTCTAGATAGTACTCGAGTGCGTCCTGTGTCCCAGTAAAGCAATGAAGCACGCCTTTAACTGGAGTGTGCTCTAACTGCACACGCATACTATCAAAGGCATCTCTTTCGTGAAGGTATACAGGCATATCAAGTTGCTGGGCTAGCAGTAAATGCTGTTCTAAAATTGCATTTTGGCTATCTCGAGGAGAAAAATCACGATTAAAATCAAGACCACACTCACCAATTGCGACCACTTTTTTATGTTCGGCCAAGGCACGAAGTTGCGAGACAAAATCAGTAGGCGCGTCTTTAGCATCATGAGGGTGTATTCCTGCAGTGCTTACATAACCGTGCTTTTTAGCAAGTGATAGGCTTTCTTGGCTAGATTGAAGACAGCAACCAATGAGGAGCATATTATCTACACCAGCAGCTTCAGCACGAGCAAGTATGTCTGTTCTGTCTTTATCAAACTGACTGCTGGTTAAATTGACACCCGCATCGATGAGAAGGTTATGCATTACTGGACACGTTTAACTTGTATGAGACGGTTAGTACCTGCTTTTTTCATTCTGAAAGAATCAAAAACACCACGTATGATAATGACTTCATCACCTTCTTTAGCAGTAAAGCGGTCTGCATCTTTTTGTTTCCATAATTGGTCATTACTCAAAGTGAAAGTACGTTGTCCTCTCGGGTTCTTTGTTATTTTTACAACCGTAGAGCGTATCTCATCTAGCTTCTTAGCCGCGGCTTGTTTGCTTTTCTCTAGCCCAAATTCATTGGCTTTACTCTGAGGTTTTTTAGTCACCTTCTGTGCTTTAACGGGTTTATTCTCTTCAGCTTTCATTACTGATTGAGAAATTTTTTTGCCGGCGATAACTTTGTCATAACACATCAAGCGCTTTAAGTCGTTTTCTACTAGGCTGCAGGCCTCTAGGGCTTGCACATTAATCTGAGAGGCATAACTCGACGCAGAGAGTAACAGAAGCGTTGTAATTAGTATGTTTTTCATAGCTCTTCTTCCTGTTGTTCAGTTGTTTTTTTTGTATAAAAAGCGGCTAATACAAGACCTAGTTCGAATAACAATAGCATAGGTAATGCGAGTAAAGTTTGTGATAGAACATCTGGGGGGGTTAAAAACATCGCAATAACAAAAGCCCCAACCACAATATACGGACGTTTCTCTCGCAAGCTCTGTGTCGTCGTTGCACCGCTCCAGCATAACAGCATAATGGCAACCGGGATCTCAAAAGCGACACCAAAGGCAAAAAATAATTTTAAGATAAAACTTAAATAGCTGCTGATATCAGGAGATAGCGTCATCATCTCAGGACCAACACTGGTAAAGAAGCCCAGAATGATTGGCATGACAACGAAATAACAAAATGCAATACCAGAATAGAACAGCACAATACTCGATACCAATATAGGGACCAGCATGCGTTTCTCATGTTGATAAAGCCCAGGAGCAATAAAACTCCACACCTGATGCAAGATGAATGGAATAGCTGCAAATAACGATATAAATAGGGTTAACTTAAATGGAGCAAAAAATGGTGCCGTTACATCTGTTGCAATCATGGTGCTGTTTTCAGGCAAGCTATTTACTAGGGGAGCTGCGACAAAGGCATAAATGTCGTTAGCAAAGTAAACTAAGGCAATAAAAATCAATAAAATGCTGAGTAGCGCTTTCATTAAGCGATTACGCAATTCAATTAAATGGCCAATAAACCCGCTTTGAAGCGATTCGGACATAGTGGATGCTCGTTATTTCTGATTATTGTTTTTCTGCTCAACCTGAGACTGTTGAACGGGTTGTTTATAGCTGTGTTGAACAGACTCAGCGGCTTTTTTAAGCTCTTCTACGGACTCTTTGAGCGCAGGTGCTAAGTCTTCCATATTTTGTTGCTCGGCCTTTCTCAAGTTACTATGTAACTCATGAATTCGCAGCTCTTCATTTACTTCGGCCTTAACAGAATTTGCCACGGACTTAATACTTTTAATCCATCGACTAACTGTGCGAATTGCCACAGGTAAGCGCTCAGGCCCCAGCACAACAAGGCCGACAATCAAGACGACCACTAATTCCCACATACCCATAAGGGTTAAACCTTATCTTTTTGCTTTTCTTCAGCTGTTTGGGTTTGCTGTTGGCTGTTGTCTTTGAGTTGTTCTGGTTTGCTAGTTTGATCTTCATCAGCAACAGCTTTTTTGAAGCCTTTAACTGCATTACCTAAATCGCCACCAATGCCGCGTAGTTTTTTAGTACCAAATAAAAGCACAATGATTGCTAAAACAATCAAAAGTTGCCAAATACTAATTCCACCTACACCCATAATGACTCCATATGAAAGATTAAATAAAAATTGATTATACGCTCAGTGAGCAAAATATCACCCTGTTTTACGCCATGCAGCGAGAAATGCTGTAATTGATGCGCTAAAACTAATCGCGCTCAGGGTTGTTTGTTCTGCCAAAAAGCTTAAGCCAGACACAATCAGCAAGCTCGAGGCTAACATACCTAATAAAATAGGCTTCTGTGAGCTGGTTACAGGCTGCACGGTATGCTGCTTTTGTTGTTTCAGATTTTGATAGATTAAATCTGGTAGTTCAGGCATCTTTTCTGCCCAAAATGGTAAGTTAGCATACATTTGTTTCAGTACTGAGACAGGACCCACTTGTTGTTTGACCCAGTTTTCTAAGAAAGGTTTCGCCGTTTGCCACAGGTCGAGCTGCGGATAGAGCTGTCGACCTAACCCTTCGACATAGAGCAAGGTTTTTTGAAGCAATACCAGCTGTGGCTGTACTTCCATATTAAAACGGCGTGCCGTGTTAAATAGGTTAACTAACACATGACCAAATGAAATCTCAGCAAGGGGTTTGTTGAAAATGGGTTCGCAAACAGTACGAATAGCAAATTCAAATTCTTCAACACAGGTATCGGCAGGTACCCAGCCAGAATCAACGTGAAGCTGTGCGACTTGGCGATAGTCGCGATTAAAGAAGGCAATAAAGTTTTCTGCAAGATAGCGTTTATCTTCTTTATTTAGCGTACCAACAATACCACAATCGATACCTATATATTTCGGGTTATCAGGGTGTTCACGCGAGACAAAGATATTGCCAGGGTGCATATCAGCATGGAAAAAGCTGTCTCTGAAGACTTGAGTAAAGAAAACTTCAACGCCACGTTCAGCGAGTAACTTAAGATTGGTATCTTGTGCTTCAAGGGCATCAATATCTGATACCGGAATACCGTAAATACGCTCCATTACCAGAATATTCTTGCGCGAATAGTCACTAAACACTTCAGGAATATATAACGCATCAGACTCTAAGAAGTTACGTCTTAGTTGAAGGGCATTTGCCCCTTCACGTTGCAGGTCGAGTTCATCTAATAAGGTTTTCTTGTATTCTTTTACGACTTCGACAGGACGAAGACGGCGTGATTCACCGATAAACTTAACGATGACTTTTGCAACTTGCCCCATTAAAGATAAATCGGCATGAATTTGCTTTTCGATATCAGGGCGAATGACTTTAATGACAACGTCCTGAGTGCCAGATTCAAGTTCTAGGGTTGCGGTGTGTACTTGGGCAATAGACGCAGACGCCAGCGGGGTTTGCTCAAAGTTAGCAAAAAGTTCATCGATGCTATTAATCTCTAGCGCTTGCTCAATGAGCTCTTGTGCCTTATTACCTTCAAATGGCTCCACTTTGTCTTGCAGTAGGGCAAGCTCACGGGCGATATCATCAGGCAGCAAGTCGCGACGGGTAGACAGCATTTGCCCGAACTTGATCCACACAGGCCCAAGTGATTGCAAAGCAAGGCGAAGACGGTACCCTAGAGGTTTGTCTTTATGTTGATTTTGTAACCAAAATAAACTGTTTCTAGCGACTTTGGCAAGCCAAGGGAATTTGTCTTTCGGTATGAGGTCATCAAGGCCGTATTGCAGAAGGGTTTTTGTAATATGATACAAACGCGATGCAGACAAAATAGCTCCCTTAGCGATTTAAAAGTTGTTCAATACGTTGTTCGAGTTGCGCTGCATGTTGTTTTATAGCGCGTGTATGTTGTTTAAACTGTTGCAATTCTAATGGATGAATCGCAACTTTCAGTTCATCTTGCATAAGTTGCGTGAAAGTGCCGGCAAAGGTTGTGGCACTGTGGCTTAAACACGCTTTGGTTTGTTGACCTTTTTCGACGATGAGTTGTGCTGGAGCATCACCGATGTAAGCAGATAGGTGTTCAGCCCAATCAATGTCTAATTTGGCAAAAGCGCCGCTATAGGCTTGTGCTAAATGCAAGTCACCTTCTAAGTCCAGTTTGTCCTGACGAATAAGTTGTGTCATGACACTGGGATCTTTGAGCTCTGGTAGAGTCTCTAAATGTGCGCTGATCTTACACTCTGCTTGCTCTTGGTAGTTGTTGAACAGCATAAACTGTCTGCCAGTGAAAGTGAGTGCATAAGTTGTATTCCAGTCCCTAATCTCAACGGCCAAAGTTTTATGCTTAACCTGATCAAGCGCTAGCTTTAAGCTAGGCTCTTTATCTAAAAGCAGATTGAGCGCATTTTCAATGGCTGCGCAGGCTAGCGTCGTCAACATAGTCGATCCTAGTACTTAAAGCCTCGGTGTAATGCGACGATGCCGCCTGTCATATTTTGATATGTTGTTTGTTCGAAGCCCGCGTTTTCCATCATGCCTTTAAGTGTTTCTTGATCTGGATGCATGCGGATGGACTCAGCAAGGTAGCGGTAAGATTCACTGTCATTCGCAACCAATTTGCCCATGTTCGGCAAAATATTGAAAGAATAAAAATCATAAAGCTTTGATAGCGCTTCATTGTCTGTTTTTGAAAACTCTAATACCAGTAAACGGCCGCCCGGCTTAAGAATGCGATACATAGAGCGTAGAGCAGCGTCTTTGTCTGTGACGTTACGTAAGCCAAATGCAATAGTAATCACATCGACACTGTTATCAGGGAATGGCAACGCCTCAGCATTCATTTGTACATATTCAATATTGCTGACTAAACCTAAATCGCGCAATTTATCACGGCCGACTTTCAGCATAGAGTCATTGATGTCGCCTAAAATAACTTGGCCGGTGTCACCGACGAGTTGGCTGAATTTTGCTGTTAAGTCACCGGTACCGCCAGCAAGATCTAATACGCGATGGCCTTTACGAACACCAGCACAAGCAATCGCTTGGCGTTTCCAAAGGCGGTGGATACCAAACGACATAAGATCATTCATGATGTCATACTTGGCCGCAACGGAATGGAATACATCGGCAACCATAGAGGCTTTTGCTTCGCGATCGACGGTTTTGTAACCAAAATCAGTGGTGTTGTGTTGCGACTCTTTCATCTTTGCTTCTCTAATTGTTTGGCATTGAATTTTCAAGCCATAGTGTACTTTATTGCGGCTAAGAGGTGCAATTTATAACAGATGAATTTGGGAAATTTAGACTTTGTTTGTTACAGCGCAATAAAGGCTGATTGTTGTAATGAGTGTGCTTTATGTGCTGCGTGAGTGGCTTTACGGGCTAAAGCGTTAAAGTTCTCTTCGTCATTGCGTTTTGCAATACCAAAAGATAAATCGACTTTTGGTAAATTTTTATCGCTTTTTGAACTGACAAATTTGAGTTTTTCTACACCAACACGGATCTTCTCTGCGATAATATTTGCAGTGTCTGGTTCAATGTCTGACATTAATACCACAAACTCATCTTTGGCAGTACGACCAGGCAAGCCGCTCTCAAAGACATACTTTTGAATTTTCTTAGCCACTCTGTTTAGCACGACTTCACTAACTAAATCACCAAAGTCTTCTGAAAACTCATGTAAATTATTAATTTGGATGGAAATGGCACACATAGGTTTGTCTTGCGTGATCCACAGTTGCGCCTGTTGATTTAAGTAATGACGCTTATACAACCCCGTCTGAACATCGATAAGTTGTTCTTTACGTAATTTGGTAAGTTGTTGCCTAGCCTCGCGATGCATTAAACGGGTTTTCTGAAGTGTTTCTTTGAACTTTTTATGTTGTTGAAGGATAACTTCAGTGTGTTTGGCAAGTTGAGTCAGAGCATGCTTCGTTTTTGCAATATTGTGTTCGTCTAAACTATTAACACAAATACTTACTTGTTCTGCAAAGTTGGTAATACTACGCTGAGATTGCTGTGCAGAATTAGCGAGGTTGGTCACGACACCATCAACATTTTTCAGCATACTCGCTTCCATTTCATGGCTGCGGTTTAAGTGCTCAAAGTAAAGTTGTTCGATAAAAATACTATCGATGTTATGGCCTTGCCTGATGGCATAGTCCAAAGTTTGGTTGAGTTCGTTGTGTGACTTACTGATGTAAGTGTAAGCGACCTGATAATTTAGTGGCGTGGGAGGTAGGTGATGTTGCTCTAAGAACATACAGACCTTAGTCATTTTTTCTTGAGCTATTACCATTGGATCATGAAACATGATGTTACTACCGCATACTAAATCAAACAAAATACAAGCAACCTCCCTCTAAAATACTGTGATCCATCACAACTGCCCCAGACTACTTTTTTTCTGGTTTTTTGCAAAGCAAAAATTGCTTCAAAGCTGCAAATATAAAGAGAAGAGGGGCTTTTTGATTGAAATGCGAGCAAAAAGTATGAGTTTCTATGTAACAAATAAATATGGTTTTATATTTAGTGCCTACTATAAGCTGGTCGCAATTTATTGCATCGTTGCTTTTAAAGTCGATAAGGTAGCGATAAATCAGTTACAGGATAATAAAAGTGAAAAATGTTCGACCTAGTCGCCTGTTCAGTGCTTGTGTCTTTTCGGTCACACTTGCGCTGTCGGGCTGTCAACTTACTAGCCATTCTTTAGATTCTCAGTTTACCCAACTAACGAATCAAATTGAAACTTATCGCGGCGAGATCAGCCCATATTCACGAAAAGATTTAAATGCTGATTACTTGTTACCAAATTTATCTGCGACCGTGTTAGCAGAGCAAAATAAACAACGAGTTAATTTTTTAGCACAGTTAGACAGTATTGATGTGTCAGGATTAAGCAGTGAAAATCAGATTAATCACACGATTATTCGTGCTCAAGTACAGAATAAAGTAGACGAATACCGGTTTAACGCACATTACATGCCCCTGACCTCTGAGTATGGTTTTCATTCAAGTTTATCTTTTATGGTCCGAGGCCATGACTTTACAAAAAAAGCAGGCTTTGAGTTATATTTAAAGCGCCTTTCACAAGTCCCTCGATTTTTTCAGCAAAATATTGCTTGGATGAAAGAAGGAATGAAAGCGGGCTTAACTCAGCCACAGGCCGTGCTTGTAGGCTACGAAGAGTCGATCTCTGCATATATTCTTGAAAATATCGAAGAATCTGAGTTTTTTGCACCATTTAAAGCAAATACTGCGAAATTAAATGATGCTGAATGGCAGGCTTTGCAGGCGCAAGCAAAACAAGTGTTGTCAGAATCGGTTATTCCTGCGTACCAAGACTATTTCACATTCTTCACAACAGAATATCGTCCTGCTGCACGTGAAGAGATTGGTATAAGCACTACACCGAATGGCAAAGCCTTCTATGCTAATCGCGCTCAGCATTACACCACTACGGATATGACCCCAGAAGCAATCCATGAGCTAGGCTTACAAGAGGTTGCTAGAATCCGCGCGGAAATGGAGCAAATCATCAAGCAAGTAGGCTTTGAAGGTAGCTTCGCTGAGTTTGTGCACTTCTTACGTACCGATCCGCAGTTTTATGCCACAACGCCCGAACAACTGTTAAAAGAAGCGTCTTTCATTGCTAAAAAAATGGATGCACAACTGCCTAAGTTGTTCCACACATTGCCACGTCGTCCATACGGTGTTGCCCCAGTACCAGCGAGCATTGCGCCTAAATACACAACGGGCCGTTATTCAGGTGCACGTAAAGACGATGAAGCAGGCTTTTATTGGGTAAATACTTATGCACTTGATAAGCGCCCACTCTATGTTTTAGAAGCGTTAACACTGCATGAAGCAGTACCAGGCCATCACTTACAAATCGCTTTAAACGCAGAACTAGATTACTTACCAAGTTATCGCCGAAATGCGTACATCTCTGCATTTGGTGAAGGTTGGGGTTTATATTCTGAATATTTAGGGCTAGAAGCGGGCTTCTATCAAGACCCATACAGCAACTTTGGCCGCTTAACTTACGAAATGTGGCGTGCAGCGCGCTTAGTGGTTGATACCGGTATGCATATGTTTGGTTGGAGCCGAGATAGAGCAATGAAGTTTATGCAAGACAATACGGCTTTATCGTTACATAACGTAAAAACCGAGACTGATCGCTACATATCATGGCCAGGACAGGCATTGTCGTACAAAATTGGTGAGTTGACGATTAAGCGTCTGCGCAAAGAAGCTGAAACACGTTTAGGTGATAAGTTTGATATTCGTGAGTTCCACCACCAGATTTTACGCCACGGTTCAGTGCCACTGTTTGTCTTAGAAGAGCAAGTGAACCAATATATAAACGATACATTGGCACAGTCTTAGTTATTCACCTGCATTATGAAGGCCCTATATTACTACTAGGGCCTTTTTAATGATGACTTTGCTGTCACTCAGTTAGAGTACTTACCTTAATGACTAGCCAGTCCAAAACCCAGTAATTCAAAAAGCTATATAATTTCTTCTAACACCACTAAATTTGAGTTTTAATCCCTCAAAATGATTGAGATTGATACTAACCATGGGGGCCTTTCACATTCAGGCTATTTGAAGTTTGCTGATGGTTAAGAATAAGCTGGGTGATTAACTTCGAAAAAATGAAATTAATAATGACAAATTTGTTTACAATTTGAAGACAAAAACTTTAATGGTAAAC
Organism: Pseudoalteromonas phenolica; assembly: GCF_001444405.1. Lineage (NCBI taxonomy): Bacteria > Pseudomonadati > Pseudomonadota > Gammaproteobacteria > Alteromonadales > Pseudoalteromonadaceae > Pseudoalteromonas > Pseudoalteromonas phenolica. Next base: position 3,637,835 of record NZ_CP013187.1, on the reverse strand, counting down.
TGATATTTTTAAAAGGAATGAATATCAAATGAAAAAAATAATTTATGGGGCATTGGTATTATTATTGTTATTTGGGCAGACAATCGCCGCAAAGCAAATACCAATAGAGGCGTTTAGTGCTGGCTCAAAGTACTCCCAAGTTAGGCTCTCACCTACTGGAGAGTACTTAAGCTTTACCTCTGATGTAGAAGGCCGAGATAGCCTTGTTGTTTTAGAGTTGGCAACGAATAAAATCGTTAACGTGGTCAGGTTTAGTGGCAACTCTGAAGTCGGCTACTATGAATGGGTTAATGATGAGCGTTTAGCGCTCCAGAAGTTATATCTAAAAGGTTGGACTGATCATCCATTATATTATGGCGAGATTTTTGGCATTGATGCTGATGGCTCGGGTGGTAAATACTTGGTTGGTTATCAAGGCGAGATGCAAACAGGCTCTCGTTTGAAAAAAGCGACACCTTTATACGGTACTTCATACATTTTAGACCCATTAGTTAATGATGAAAAACATATGTTGGTGTATACGATTCCGTGGAGTGCCAGCAAGGAGCCAACAACTGTCGTATACCGAGTTAACGTGAAAACGGGTGTGCGAAAAAGAATTACCCGCTCTCCTTCAAGAATGGCCGCCTTCCTAACTGACAATCAAGGACATGTGAGAGTGTCGTTGTCGACAGATGATTATATAAACCAAACCATCCACATTAGAGATAACGATAAAGATGACTGGAGAGAGTTTAAACTCAATGCAAATCTTACTGATATTAGTCTGCATGCATTTGATGGTAGTGGTAAAAAGATCTACATCACAGCGTCTGAATCGGGAGAAGCAGAGGGCGTTTTTGAATTAAACCTAGGATCTGGCAAGGTAAAAAAATTACTTCAAGACGAAGAAGTTTCACCTAAAAAGTTATGGGTTGATAATGTTAATCATGAGCTTTTTGCTGTAGAGCTAGAGCCAGGTTACCCAACTTATGCCTTTGTTGATAATACTGCAAAAATGACTCAACGTTTAAAAGACTTAATACAGTCTTTGCCAGGCGAGCAAATTCATCTGGTCAGTACAACGGTTGATGCGACTAAGTCTATTGTTCTTGCTCGTAGTGATATTAATCCGGGTACTTACTATTTGTATCATGCTGATAAAAATCAGTTACAATTTTTATTTAATACAAAGGAAGGTATTGACCATCGTTTGATGGCAGAAACCAAGCCTGTTTCATTTAAAGCGAGAGACGGCCTTGAAATTCATGGTTATCTTACTTTGCCTTTCAATAAAGAAGCTAAAAATCTACCACTAGTAGTAATGCCTCATGGTGGTCCACATGGTCCGAGAGATTGGTGGGGCTTTGACTCAGATGCACAGTTGCTTGCCAATCGTGGCATCGCCGTTTTAAAAGTGAACTTCAGAGGTTCAGGTGGATATGGTCGTGCATTTGAACATGCAGGTCACCAAAAGTGGGGGTCAGCAATTCAGCATGACATCATAGATGCGACTAAGTATGTGATTGAACAAGGCTACGCAGATCCTAAAAATATGTGCATCATGGGCGCCAGTTTTGGTGGCTACTCAGCACTACAAAGTTCGATTATTGAGCCAGATATGTTTAAGTGCGCGATTGGTGTTGTAGGTGTTTATGACCTGCCATTGATGTTTGAAGAAGGTGACGTGGCAGCACGTAGTACTGGTCAAAGGTACTTAACACAAGTATTGGGTACAGATGAAGCAAAGCTTAAAGCTTATTCGCCTTCTTATAATATTGATAAGCTCAAAGCGCCAGTGCTTATTGTCCATGGTGGTGATGATGAACGAGCGCCAATCGAGCAGGCAGAATCTTTGGTTGATGCCTTGAAAAAAGCAAAGCATCCTTATGAATATATGCTGTTAGAAAATGAAGGACATGGTTTTTATAAGCCGGAGCATAGAGCCGATTACTACAAGCGAGTTTTAGCGTTTCTTGATGAGCACTTAGTGCTTTAATTTCGAATTAGTAAAACACATAAAAAGGCCCGAGTTAATCGGGCTTTTTTCTATGCTTATAAAATTAAGAATGATATTTTTGTTTACAAATTCAATACAAGAACTTTAGTGTTAAGCCGAAATTTTTAATCAGAATGGACATAAAATGAAAATAATAACATATGGGATTTTAGTATTGTCGTTGCTATTTGGACAAACAATAGCTGCGAAGCAAATACCAATTGAAGCGTTTAGTTCTGGTGAAAAATACTCACGAGTCAAAATTTCACCGACTGGAAAGTATCTCAGCTTTACCTCTGAAGTAGAAGGCCGTAAGAGACTATTTGTACTAAACCTAGAAGAAAATAAAATCGAGAATGTTGTCAGGTTCTCAGGTAATTCAGAAGTAGGTTCTTATCAGTGGGTTAATAGTGAGCGTTTGGTAATGCAAAAGCTTTATGTTAAAGGCTGGACAGATCATCCTGTTTATCATGGCGAACTTTTTGGTGTTGATGCTGATGGCTCTAGTGATAAATACTTGGTCGGTTATCAAGGAGCAATGGAAACTGGCTCTCTTTTAAAAAGAGCGTCAGCAGTATATGGCACTTCTTACATATTAGACCCGTTGATAAATGATGATAAACATATGTTGGTTTACACTATTCCATGGAATGCAAGTAAAGAGCCAACAACTATCGTATACCGAGTGAACGTAAAAACGGGTGTGCGAAAAAGAATTACCCGCTCTCCTTCAAGAATGGCAGCTTTTTTAACTGACAATCAAGGACATGTGAGAGTATCGTTGTCGACAGATGATTACATAAATCAAACCATCCACATTAGAGATAACGATAAAGATGATTGGAGAGAGTTTAAACTCAATGCAAATCTCACAGATATTAATCTGCATGCATTTGATGGTAGTGGCAAAAATATCTACATCACAGCGTCTGAATCGGGTGAGGCAGAGGGCGTTTTTGAATTAAATCTAGAGTCTGGCAAGGTGAAAAAACTACTTCAAGATCAAGTGGTCTCACCTAAAAAGTTATGGGTTGATAATGTCAATCATGAGCTTTTTGCCATAGAACTAGAGCCTGGTTACCCCACTTATGCCTTTGTTGATAACACAGCAAAAATGACTCAACGTTTAAAAGATTTAATACAGTCTTTGCCTGGTGAACAGATTCAGCTAGTTAGTTCAACATTAGATGCGAATAAGTCGATAGTGTATGCTCACAGTGATATTAATCCGGGCACATATTATTTGTTCCATGCCGATAAGAATAAGTTACAGTTTCTGTTTAACACAAAGGAAGGTATTGACTACCGTTTGATGGCAGAAACCAAGCCTGTTTCATTTAAAGCGAGAGATGGCCTTGAAGTTCATGGTTACCTTACTTTACCTTTCAACAAAGAAGCTAAAAACCTACCACTAGTGGTAATGCCTCATGGCGGTCCACATGGCCCGAGAGATTGGTGGGGATTTGACTCAGATGCACAATTGCTTGCCAGCCGCGGTATTGCTGTTTTAAAAGTGAATTTTAGAGGCTCAGGTGGATATGGTCGTGCATTTGAACATGCAGGTCACCAAAAGTGGGGCTCTGCAATTCAGCATGACATCATAGATGCGACTAAGTATGTCATTGAACAAGGATACGCAGATCCTAAAAATATGTGCATCATGGGCGCCAGCTTTGGTGGTTACTCAGCACTGCAAAGCTCAATTATTGAACCAGATATGTTTAAATGCGCAATTGGTGTTGTAGGTGTTTATGACCTACAGCTTATGTTTGAAGAGGGTGATGTTGCAGAGCGCAGTTCTGGTCAAAGATACCTAACTCAAGTGTTGGGTACAGATGAAGCAAAGCTTAAAGCTTACTCGCCTTCTTATAATATTGATAAGCTCAAAGCGCCAGTGCTTATTGTGCATGGTGGTGATGATGAACGCGCGCCGATAGAACAGGCTGAATCTCTCATTGATGCCTTGGAAAAAGCGAAGCACCCATATGAATACATGTTGTTAAAAAATGAAGGGCATGGATTCTATAAACCAGAACATAGAGCAAAATATTACAAGCGAGTGCTAGCCTTTCTTGATGAGCACTTAGTGCTTTAATCTCAAACCAAAAACATAAACAAAAAAGCCCGATGCAAATCGGGCTTTTTTATTGCTGCAATGCAGACTATTACTTATCAAACGCGCGCTTCATAAAGTTAGGTGTAGCTAATGCGCCATGATGAATACCGACATTGTAATATTCAGTATCGAAATTCGCAGTTTCTACATCCTGCTCACGGAAACCATCGAACTGTTCACCTTTACGTGCCATCGTTGCCGACCATAAACCGCTTGGGTAGATTGGTTGCGGGAAGGGCAGTGTTTGTAAATCAGCAAAACCGACGTCTTTCATTGCATCGCGCATTTCTAGAAGCAATGGCATGTGCATTAATGGTGATTCACTTTGCTGGATCATGATTCCGCCTGGGCGCAGCGCATTTAGACAGCTTGTATAGAAAGCGTGGTTAAATAAACCTTCACCTGGACCTACTGGGTCTGTGCCATCAACAATGATCACATCAATTGATTCTGGTGCTGCTTCGCGCATGTACTTGATGCCATCATCAAACATCACAGTTGCACGAGGGTCGTTGTTTGACTCACATAATTCAGGGAAATACTTCAGTGACATTTGCGTCACTACTTCGTCTATGTCGATTTGCGTTACTGTTTCAACATCAGGGTGTTTAAGTACTTCACGTAATGTACCGCAGTCACCACCACCAATGATCACGACATTTTTAGGTGCAGGGTGTGAGAATAGCGCAGGGTGGCTCATCATCTCGTGATAAAAGAAGTTTTCACGAGTACTTACCATAGTACAACCATCAATGATCATCAGGTTGCCAAAATCAGTTGTTTCAAACATCTCAACTTTTTGGAAAGGAGACTGAATTTCATCAAGCTTTTTATTGATGCGTAAAGAAAACGCACTGCCATCACGATCACTGATCTCGGTAAACCAACGGTTTGCTTCTAAATTCGACATAAGAATTAAATCACACTGTAAATTGTTAACGGCGCATTTTGCCAGCGCCTGAGTTTATGCTCAATCTTTATTTAATGATGTTGGGGCAATTTTTTATACTTCAATCTTCCCCAGTGTTTTCCATTTTTAATTTGTGCCGTCTTACTCTGAACTGCAACTAAAAACACTTATTTCAATACGTGGTAGCGTTAAAAGTAGAGTGTTAATTTATAGCTTAGCTGCAACTGAGCAAAATGAGTAAAAATACAGTCGCAAATGCGCAAACTGCATATTAAAATGCATGCTTTGTTAGTTTGTTTTAAGAGGCCGAGATGACTTGGGGTTTAGATACCGCGCGAGCAACATATAATGTAGCCCATTGGAGCGATGGCTATTTTGATATTAATGAACAGGGTGAGTTGGTTGCATTTCCTGATAAATGTCAAAACAAGGCGCCGATCTCTTTCACACAATTAACTGAAGAATTCAAAGCACAGGGTTTGACTTTACCTGTGCTAGTTCGTTTCACCGACATACTGCAAGACAGAGTCGATACCATGACTAATGCGTTTGCAAAAGCGTGCGAACATAAAGGGTATCAGGGCGACTACACGTGTGTTTATCCAATTAAAGTAAACCAGCAGCGCTCAGTCGTTAGCAAGTTACTTGCTCACCCAAGTGGCAAAGTTGGTCTAGAGGCAGGTTCTAAACCTGAGCTGATGGCCATTTTGGGCTTGGCAAAACAACCGATTAAAATTGTCTGTAACGGCTACAAAGATAGTGAGTTTTTACGTTTGGCATGTATTGGTCAAGCGTTGGGTCATCACGTTAATATCGTGGTCGAAAAACTGTCTGAATTAATAACGTTACTGAAAGAAATCGATGACTTAGGCATTGAACCCGCCATTGGCATTCGCATTCGCCTCAACTCGGTTGGTAAAGGTAAGTGGCAAAATACCGGTGGTGAAAAAGGTAAGTTCGGTCTTACTGCAGGTCAAGTGCTTGAAGCGGTTGAGATGCTAAAAGCCGCGGGCAAGCTGCACTTAATGCAGTTGGTGCATTTTCATATCGGCTCGCAAATCGCCAATATCCGTGACATCCAACGTGCGCTAATAGAATGTGCGCGTCACTTTGCTGAGCTTTCTAAAATAGGCGTCCCACTTTGCACCGTTGATGTAGGCGGTGGTTTAGGTGTTGACTATGAAGGCTCGGGTTCACGCAGTGCTTGCTCTATGAACTATACGGTTGAAGAGTATGCGAAAAATGTGGTGTCGGCGTTTGCGGATGTGTGCGAGCAACATGGTTTAACTCAACCTGCAATTATCACAGAATCAGGCCGTGCACTGACAGCGCATCACGCGGTGTTGATCACTGATGTGATTGATGTTGAAACAGCCCCTAATCAGGTCGAAGTGAATCAACCTGAACCCGATGCGCACGCTATTCTACAAGAGCTATATGGCGTATATCAGCAAGTGTCGCCGCGTATGGCACTTGAAAGCTATCACGATGCGATGCATTTATTCAGCGAAGCGCATGGCCAATATGTGCACGGCTTAGTGAGTATGTTGCAATGGGCACAAATCGAGCAGCTCTACTTTACTATTTTGCATAAAGTGCGCAGCGCGCTAGATAGTAAATCGCGTGCACATCGTGAAGTGTTAGACGACTTAAATGAAAAGCTTGCCGATAAGTTATTTGTTAACTTCTCTTTATTCCAATCACTGCCTGATGTGTGGGGGATTCAGCAGTTGTTCCCTGTGATGCCAATAGAAAACTTGCATACTCCATTGACTCAACGTGCGATCATTCAAGATATTACCTGTGACTCTGACGGTCAGATCAGAGAATATGTTGAAGGGACAGGTATAGAAGCGAGTTTGCCAATTCCGCAATATAATACGGGTGACCAATATCATATTGCGATGTTTATGGTCGGCGCATATCAAGAAATCTTAGGTGACTTACATAATTTATTTGGTGACACCGACTCAGTACATGTTGAAATGACAGAAGACGGATATCAGCTAACAAACGCCATCAAAGGTGATAGTGTGACAGATGTACTAAAATTCGTGCATTATGAGCCAAGTTCTCTTGCAAAAAACTTCCAGCAATTAGTGTCTGGATTAGCTATTTCTGAATCGCAGAAACAGCAGTATTTGGCTGAATTGCAAGCGGGTCTAGAGGGCTATACCTACTTCGAAGACTAGTTCGAGTTTTAGCCTCGGCTTTAGTGTTTGCGCAAAAAACGGTATTATTCATAAGATATATGGTGATATAAGGTGTATCGCCATACTTATGTTGTGGTAAAGGAAGTCATTCATGTCGTTTTTGCGCAGTATTTTTAGTCTTATTTTTTATTGTTTGAACACATTATTCTGGTTTGTTCCTATCTTCCTCTTCGGGTTGATCAAACTTATTCCTTTCAAGCCATTACAAACTTTATTTGGTGTATTAGCTAAAGGTTGTGCCAGTAATTGGGTAGCGACTAACAGCGTAATTCAAAATATTTTTGCCCCCTACAAGATTGAATTAACTGGACTAGACACGTTAAAGCGTAAAGATTGGTACTTAGTTATTGCGAATCACCAGAGTTGGGTAGATATTTTGGTGCTACAGCGTGTGCTGCATAATCAAATTCCCTTTTTAAACTTCTTTCTAAAGAAAGAACTTCTGTACGTGCCTTTCTTAGGCTTAGCTTGGTGGGCGCTTGATTTTCCATTCATGACGCGTAGCAGCAAAAGCCAGCTAAAGAAAAACCCTAAGCTTAAAGGTAAAGACATCGAGACCACGCGTAAAGCCTGTGAAAAATTTAAAACCATGCCAGTAAGCGTAGTTAACTTTGTTGAGGGCACACGCTTTACACCTGAAAAACACTCACGTCAGAAAAGTCCATTTAAGAACTTACTCAAACCAAAAGCGGGTGGTATCGCGTTTGTAATGCAGGCAATGGGTGAACAAATAAATCAGATCGTGAATGTCACTATTCATTACCCAGATGGCATTCCAACCTTCATGGACTTTGCTTCAGGCAAAGTAAAACGTGTACAAGTTCATGTAGAAACGCAAGGCGTCGATGACAAACTCATTGGCGATTATAGTGCTGATAATCAGTTTAGAGTGCAGTTTCAAGCAGAACTTAATACACTTTGGGAACAAAAAGATGCTCAACTTGAAAAACTGAAATAGGCTCTGGAGGTGCGCGTGCTAATAAATGTCATGCAATTAATTAGAGGGGCAGTCGCGACAGCTGTTTTAGTTCTTAATACCGCATTGTGGGGCACGCTGATCTTTTTGCTGGGTTTGGTGAAGGTACTGGTGCCCTTAGCATTGGTATCTCATGTTCTCCATCGCTTTTATAAATGTTGGTGTCGTGGCAATTACTTTGCGCTCAAACTTAGTGGCGTGCAGTTTTCGACAGACATCGCGCCGCAGGTCAATGGGAAGGGGTGGTATTTACTCGTTGCAAATCATATTAGCTGGTTAGATATTATTGTTCTCACAGCAATCGATGCTTTACCTGCGCCAAAATTCTTCTTAAAAGATGAATTAAAATATGTACCGCTCATTGGTTCTGGTGCTTGGGCCTTAGGTATGCCATTTATGAAGCGAGCAAGCAAAGCGCAAATTGCGAAAAATCCAAAGTTAAAAGGCATGGACGTGGCGCGTACACAAAAAAGCTGTAAAAATTTTAAGCATCATCCCACAACGGTGATTAACTTTGCCGAAGGGACGCGTTTTACGACTAAAAAGCATCGTAGACAGAGCTCACCGTTTAAGAATCTCTTGAAGCCAAAAGCGGGTGGTACGGCCTTCGCACTTCAAGTATTAGCTGAGCAATTAGATGGCTTAATCAGCACCACCCTTGTATACCATTCTGACAGCCAGAAAATTTTTCAAAGTTTTATGTTAGGCAAATTATCAGCCATTGATGTTAAGCTAGATTTTGTGCCATTAGCGCAAGTGCCGCAGGGGGATTATCAACAAGATAAAGCTTATCGCGTCACTTTTCAGCAGTATTTAAACGCACAATGGCAGAAAAAAGACACGCAGATAGATATATTATCAGCTCAGCAAACCAGTAGTAGCGCGACAGAGAAGGAAGCTTCGCAACTATGACAGACATACATTTGACGCAACTAATTGAACCTTGGTTTGAGAACTCAGTGGCATCTCAGTGGTTAACTCACACTGTGGCAAATCTAATTGGTTTATGTGCACTTTGCTTGTTGTATTTGGTGACTCGTCGATTGGTTTTACCTAGCCTCCAGAATTTGATTACCCGCTTTTCTCCGAGTCGTATTGGACTGTTAAGTACTCAGCTTAACAAGTTATCAGGGCGTCTTTCAGCGCTAATTTGTTGTGTGTTGTTTTTAGGCTTTTTTGAGCGGGTATTTGTTGCACCAGAGTGGCTATTTGCCATTGGCAAAGTGGTGGGGCAAATTCTCTTAGTGATTATTTCGGGTTTGCTGTTTAGTGCCTTTATTAATCTAGGACATGGCATTTATCAGCAATTGAAATTTGCCAAAGAAGTACCAATCCAAGGGCTAGTACAAGTTGCCAAATTAATCACCTTTATTGTTTGTGGTATTTTATCTATTAGCTTGTTAATCGATAAATCGCCAACTTATATTTTATCGGGTTTTGGTGCCATTGCGGCGGTTACACTGTTGGTGTTTAAAGACACCATTTTAGGCCTAGTAGCGAGCATTCAAATCGCTGCCAATCGTTTAGTGAGCATTGGTGACTGGATCCAAGTTGATGCCTTTGGCGCAGACGGTGAAGTGCTCGATTTAGGATTAAATACTGTCCGAGTGCGGAACTGGGATAACACGATAACAACTATCCCGACCTACCAGCTTATTTCTGATTCATTTAAAAACTGGCGCGCTATGCAGCAATCATCTGGCAGACGTATTAAGCGCCCAATCTATATTGATATGCACAGTTTACAAACTTGGTCAGGAGAACAGGTTGCCAGTAAAGCCACAGAGTTGGACTTTGAAATAGATGCATCACAACCTCTGAGTAATGTGTCTGTATTTCGTAAATATGCTGAGCATTATTTAAGATCTCACCCTAAAATCAGTAAAGAATGCGTGCTGATGGTTCGCTCTTTAGCGCCCAGTGAAAAAGGTCTGGGGTTAGAGGTGTATTGCTTTAGTAGTAATACGCAATGGGTGCCTTACGAGCAGTTACAGGCTGAAGTCATCGAGTATCTGGTGGCTAAATTATCTGATTTTGAGTTACGCCCATTCCAAGCTGTTACTGGTCAACTGAAACTTGACTAGTGTCAAAACAAGCCAATACTTAAGATAACCATGCTTCATATCGAACAGTAAATAAATTGTCATAAAGTGCATAATTTAAACTGAGCATATGTTACAGTGCGCCTGTTGCGCTACGTGAAGTTGTGTAGTTTTTTGTGGCATTTGATATGGAGTTAGAAATCACGCAAAGCAATAGGGAGGTGAGTAGAGGTAATTTGATTTGACGAAATATACAGCTATCACATTTTTTATCTTGTTGTTTGCCCGAACGGTTTGGGCTGAGCAAACCGTACATGTGGCTGTTGATCACGCGCCCCCATTCAGTGAAATTGACCATCATGGTGAAAGCCAAGGGTTGATCATAGATATACTTTCTGAGTTACTAAAAGAAACTCACCCAAATTACAAAATTAAACCTGTACCATGCCCATTTTCTCGTTGTGTACGCATGCTTGCCCAAGGTCAGGTTGACGTCATGGGTGGTCTGATTAAAACCAATCGCCGTGAACAAACCATGGCATTTGTGCAGCCGCCATACATGGTGTTGTCTTCTTCTTTCGTCTTTTATGCAAACAAAAACAGTGATATTGAAGTTAATAATTTTGATGAACTAACTGGTAAGCGCATTGCGGTTATGCGCGGGGCTGCATACTACAAAGCATTCGATGAAGATAAAACACTTAATCGAGTACCTGTTAACTCTGAGCATGTGGCGTTTGACTTGCTGTTAAAAGGTCGTGTTGATTTGGTGTTGTCAGTTGAAGAAACCGCCGAGGTGGCCATGAGAACACTCAATCAGCCATTTGAGCAATTAAAGAAAGTGAACTATCGTCATACCAATAACATCTATGGTCATATGGCATTTAGTCAACGATTTGCTAAAACTAAGCTAGCGATAAAGTTGCAAAGAACGATGATAAAACTGGCTAAATCAGGACAACTTAATAAATTGGTTGCCCCATATCAGCTACCCGCTATACCACCTGCTCTTATCTCAGAGTGATTAACAAGATAAAAGGTAACTATCAGCGGCCCATAAACGTCACGCGTTTAATAAGACCGTCAATCACCTCATAAGCGGCAATAACTGTCACGCTATTATCGATTACATTTACATCCTCAGTGGCAGATTCAGCCAGCTCGTGATCCACCAAAATATTGCCCTCGACCATGCGTTTTAGGGAACTGGCATTGAGATATTTCAAAGAGGCGAACTTCTGACCATATCGTTCAATCAGCTTATCTTTACCTTGATATTGTAAGCCACCAGGGAAGGCATGAATTTCAACATCATCATGATATGTCGCAGCAAAAGCGTCGATATCACGGTTGTTATAGGCGTCGAGTTGTTTATCAACGATGGCAATGGTAGTCAGTTCTAACTCTGTCATACTTTCCTCGGTATTTTTTGAAGTTATTGTTTATTCGCGGCTCTGTTTATGGCCAAGTATTGCGCACATTAGCGCGATAGATAACATAATGATGTCAGCATAAAAAGGTGGCGTCCGGATGCTTATCAAAGTCCCAACCGTCGTCAATAATAAGCTGCTTGTGTAATAGCTCATGATGATTCTGTCCATGATCTACTCCTTTATCCTTTATATGGTGATGGTTACTGTACCGGTCTGTTTATGCAATGAATACATACATCATGCCTGCACCTGCAAGTCCACCTAATAGCGCAGTACCGAACGTCATTAAATATTGCTTCATGTTAGTAGTCGTTTGGCTGCTATTGTTAGCCTCAGCTTCATCTAGGTTAATTAGGGATGACTGCTTTACTTCAAAAACGGCACACAAGCTCATCATGGTTTCTCGGCTGGCAACCCCTTCTTTTTCAACACGTTGAATAGTGCGAAGACTGAGGCCACACGCATCTGCCAATGATTGCTGTGTCCAATTTTTGTTATCTCTTAACTGTTTTACGGTTTTTGGGTTTAGTTGCATGGCAGTCTCCTAAAGCGTGCTGCCGTATAAACCACCAAGGAAGTATCCTAGAGTGGCAAATAGAACACCAAAAATAACTCCGTATATAAAGAATTTAAATAGTGCTTTCCAAGAAAATGGGTCGAGAATTTTTCGACCAATAATCTTTTTATTTTTAATGACAACACACTCTGTTCTACAGGTTATTAGGTTCATTACATCGAATGTGACTTGCCATGGTTTATCTTCAAATTCGAATTCATGCACCGTTTTAAAACCAATATTTCTTTTTTCAGAAACGAGTTCATCATTGATGTACACATATTCCTTTCCAGTGAACATATTTGCTTTACAGGCGATTTGGTTATCCCCATCTTGAAAATACAATTCAAAAGACTGCTTCTTAGGTAGTACTTTTTCTTCGTTGTTGATGCTATGAGTCATAGTGCGTATTCCCTTAGTTGTTTTGATTAAGTTGGGATAAGCATATTCGGTACGTCAGTATAAAGCGCCGACAGTAATATGTCAGTGCCTTTTTTGTCATAAGACAGTGCGTGTCACATGTTCTAACTTATTAATTTATAAGCTAATAAAAATAATATTAAAGAGTGATATGACAGTGTGGTGGCAGAGTGAAAAAGCGCTTTGCACAGGGGCAAAGCGCAAAAGGTTAGAAAATATTGCAAATATCGTCAGCTTTACAGGTGATCACCGTCACATTTTGATAGCCAATACGAGTCAGTTGCTCTGCGGCAAATACCGCACGGCCGCCTGTAGCGCAATGCACATAAATGGGTTTTGCGGCATCTTTCACGATTTCAGGTAATTTAAATTCTAGTAAACCGCGTGGCACATTGACTGCACCGGTTGCTGCTTTTTGCGCGTGCTCTTGAGGTTCTCGTACATCAATAAGTACACCTTCATTGCCTTGAATTTCTTGCTTTGCTTGTTCTGCGCTAATGCAGCGCTGATTAGGACGAACTGTTTTTAATACATCTTGAACAGGAGTCAACATTGAACTATTCCTTAATACCGAGTCGTTTTAAAAAAGTGATCATCGGACACCAAAGCGTGAAAGATGACTGAATTAAATTTATAGCAATAAATACCGTAAACCACACAAAGTTTTCGTGTACAAAATAGGTTAACAGTAAAGAAATTAACACCATAGTGCCGGCAATTAAGCGCAGTATTGGATGCATTGTCATAGATCACCTCAAAAATTCAGAAGACGTCAAATACCAACCCTCAATAATACTTAATCATTTTTAGGGATTAAAACTGACGCTAGCTACGTTGAAAATTTCTTATTTAGAACAACTAAATAGCAAAATATTCGCCTTGCTATCGACAAGTTTTTCTTGCCTAAAAATAGCTCACTTAATTAAGAGGATTGGTATAATTAGTTTATTAGTAAATTCTAAATTAGCAAGATCTAATATTAGACTTTTCTAATGTATGATTTATACTTGTTGAAAATCGACATTGGGGACATGTATGCAAATTGAAGATATGGCGCATAACGCAGAGCAAGCAGAGCAGTTATTAAAAATGATGGCGAATAAAAATCGCCTGATGATCTTATGCAGCTTGTTGCAAGGTGAAATGAGTGTGACGCAGTTAAATGAGTCAATACCGTTAGCGCAGTCTGCACTTTCCCAGCATCTTGCAGCTTTAAGAAAGGCTGAATGTGTTGCCACCCGTCGAGATGCGCAAACAATTTACTACCGCCTTACCGATCCAAAGGTTGAGGCGATTTTGCAGCAGCTTTATCAACTCTTTTGCCAACCGGGTGAATAATGATGGGATTAGACAAAGCTATTTCGGCCAGTTTGCAAGGTCGTATTCCCATAGTGATCTTGTTCTTATCGCTGGTAATGGGGGCTATGGCCTTACAGTTTACGCCGCGTGAAGAAGAGCCTCAAATTGTGGTGCCAATGCTCGACATTCATGTGCAGGCGCCAAACATAGGTGCGCCTGAAGTGGTGCGTTTGGTCACTGAGCCACTCGAAAAGTTATTGCGACAAATCCCCGGTGTTGAGCACGTTTACTCTACGACACAAACCGGTCAAGCGGTTGTGACGCTACGCTTTCATGTTGGTGAAGACAGAGAAAACGCCATTCTCAATACCTACAGCAAGCTTTATGCACATCAAGAGCAAATGGCGCCGGTGATCAGCAATTGGCAGATCAAACCCATAGAAGTCGATGATGTGCCCATTTTAATGTTGGGCTTGTACTCACAAGACCCCCGTTTATATGGCGACTATGAACTCACGCGCTTTGCTCAAGAGCTATCCAATCACCTGCAACAAATCCCAAATACCAGTGCCATTGAAGTGCTCGCAGGACGCACCCGTCAAGTTCAAGTGAATTTAGATATCAGTGCGCTGTCAGCACACCAAACCACGCCTTTAGATGTATTACGCGCGCTGCAAGTGTCGAATCAATTGCAGCAAGTCGGTCATCTGGTGACGGGCAAGCAACAGATCCAACTTCAAGCGGGCGATGTGCTTCGCGATGTAATACAAGTGGCGAGCCTGCCGGTGAATGTCGTAAACGGTCAGCAAGTATTATTAAAAGATGTCGCAACGGTCATCGATGGTCCAAGCGAGCCAAATCAATATCAGTGGTTGGTCATTGATGATACTCAGCAAGATTTGCCCCTTGTCACTATTAGCGTTGCCAAGCAAAAAGGCAGTAATGCCGTGGCGGTAGCCGAGCAAACACTGGCAAAAATGGCACAGCTTAAAACTGAGTTATTGCCTCATGAAGTGGATTTCAAAGTACTGCGCAATTACGGCGAAACGGCCAATGAAAAAGTAAATAACCTGACTGCGAGTTTGGCCTTTGCGGTCTTTACAGTGGTAGTCTTTGTTGGGATCTTTCTAGGCTGGCGTCCAGCGATTGTGGTTGGCCTCGCTGTGCCTATTTGTTATGGCATTACACTGGCGCTAGATTTTGCCTTTGGTTATACCATTAACCGCGTCACCTTATTCGCGCTTATCTTGTCTTTAGGTTTATTAGTTGATGATCCAATCACGGGCGTCGATAACATCAGCCGTTTCTTAAAGTATGGCAAGCAATCGGACTCGTCAAGCAAGCGCATTCTTGGTGCGATGAGTGAGATTAAAGTGGCGTTGTTAATGTCGACGTTAACCATTGCGGTGGCATTTGTGCCGATGGCATTTATCACTGGCATGATGGGCCCTTACATGGCGCCGATGGCGTTTAATGTGCCAGTGAGTGTGGTGGTTTCAACCGTTGTGGCTTTCTTTGTCACACCTTGGCTTGCCAAAAAGCTGCTTAAAGGCCATGAAATCGAAGAGCCAGAAATTGGTGAAGGCAAGAGTCTTTATCGCAAGTTAGTGATGCCGCTATTAGACTCGAGTAAGAAAGCGAAATGGTTGCTGTGGTCGGTATTGGTGCTGTTTATGCTGAGCGCCAGTTTACCGGTATTTAGGGCGGTGCCACTTAAGTTGCTGCCGTTTGATAATAAGAATGAAGTGCAAATATTGGTTGAGCTACCAGAGGGGAGTTCGCTGGAGCAAACCAGCTTAGTGGCACGACAAGTACAACAAGCCGCGTGGCAGCTTAACGAAATCACCGCGGTTGCCGCTTATGTCGGCCAACCTTCGAGTATGGACTTCAATGGTATGGTGCGCGGTTATTACCGCCGTCATGCTCCGCATCTTGCTGATTTGCGCGTATTACTGAACGATAAAACCGAGCGCGACCACCAATCTCATGGGGTGGTATTGCGTTTACGTCAGGCGCTGGCTGGGTTCAATCAAAATGGCATCAAGGTGAAAGTGGTCGAAGTGCCACCTGGTCCGCCAGTGCTAAACACCTTAGTGGCCGAAGTCACCGCCGACCCATTTGTAGATACGCAAGTGCATCATGAGGCGGCAAATGTGCTGGCTAAACGTTTAGCAAAAGAGCCTCATGTGGTTGAAGTCGACACCTCTATTGCTGAGCTCGCCCCTTTAGCGCGTTTTGTGACAAACAAAGAAAAAGCGGCGTTATCTGGCATTAGCACCCAAGATATCAGCCAAACCCTACAGATAGCGAGCCAAGGTATGCCAGCGGGAGTGCTATATACCCCGCATGAAGCCATGCCAGTACCGGTGCAACTGCAAGTACCGTATGAAGTACGCAATCAATGGCAGTCTTTGGCAGCCGTGCAGTTAACGGGTCAACAGGCATTAAGTAAAGTCGCCAATGATTATGGCCTAGATAGTGCTGCTCGACCTTTGGTTGCACTATCTGAACTTGGTCAGTGGCAACAACATCATGTTGAGCAACCTATTATGCGCAAAGACCTACAAACCGTGGTGTATGTCATGGCGGAGTTAAATGGTCGCACGCCTGCTGAAGTCATCGCTGATGTGGTTGCAGATGAAAATCGTACTGAAGAAGACTACCAACCTTGGCAAACGCGCACTTTCTTAAACTCAGGCGGCACACAAGGGTGGCAAATGCCTGAAGGCACGAGTTATAGCTTTGGTGGCGAAGGCGAGTGGCGCATTACCGTTGATGTATTTAGAGATATGGGCATTGCCTTTGCTTTTGCCCTCACGGCGATATTTATCATATTGCGTATACAAACGGGCTCGAACCGCTTAGCGCTGATTATTATGTCAGCCATTCCGTTAACCATGATTGGCATTATGCCGGGCTTTTGGGCATTGAATCAGTTTGGCGAACGCGTAATTGCGGGCGCACCTGAGCCTATTTTATTCACCGCCACGGCCATGATAGGCATGATAGCGCTCGCAGGCATTGTAATTCGTAATTCACTTATTTTGGTTGAGTTTATCAATCAGGCTCGAGCAGATGGTATGGCATTAAAAGCAGCCTTGGTGCGCGCAGGTGAAGTGCGTATGAGACCTGTGTTACTCACCGCTGGCACGACTTTATTGGGTAATGCGGTGATCATCCTCGACCCCGTATTTAGTGGGCTGGCTTTGGCCATTATGTTTGGCATTATCGCTTCAACAATTTTCTCGTTGTTAGTGGTGCCAGTGGTGTATTTCTTAGTTTTCAAATCAACCGAGCAACAGGGGCAGCAAGATGCAACAAGTAACTAAAATTGCAGGGATCAGTGCGGCGATGGGCGTGTTAGCAATTGCGATTGCGGCCATGGCTGGGGTGTTTAACGAAAAAATGCCCGCGGGCACAAAAAATCTCGCCGAAGAATATAACGGCCAAACTCATACTGTGAGTTTACAAGCAGTCAAAAGCGCCGAGGTTGTCAGCGGCAGTGTCGATGCCAAGTTTAATACGCGCGTGTCGAGCCGTGTGCTGGCGCAGTTAAAAACCTTACATGTACGTGCGGGCGATACTGTATCGGCGGGGCAGTTAATCGCAACCCTTGAAGATGCTGACTTAAAAGCACAAGTACAGCAAGTTAAAGCTAAGCAAAGCGCCAATGACGCTCAGCTTGCACAAGCTAAAAAGCAATTAGAGCGCGTGGTTGTGTTAAAAACTCAAGGGCTTGTGGCACAAAATCAGGTCGATGAATGGCAAACCAAAGTGAATGAGCTAGAAGCGCAATCAGCCGCTTTGGTTCAGCAGCTTGAAGGCACGCAAGTTACCTTGGGATACACCAAAATTCATGCGCCAATCGATGGCAAAGTGGTAGAGCGCTTACAAGAGCCTGGCACTATGCTGAGCCCAGGTATGGCGATTGTGTCTTTGTATAACCCGACTAAGTTACAAGTTCATACGCCGGTGCGCGAGCAACAAGCTGCTTTTTTACGAGTCGGCGATAAATTAAAAGTGTTTGTGCCTGCCGTTGGCTTAACCGAGTATGCGCAAATTAGCGAAATTGTACCGGTTGCCGATAAACAAGCGCGCCGTTTTGCCATCAAGCTCGATATCGGTTTTGCCAAAGAAGTCAAACCGGGTATGTATGCGCAAGTTTTTCTACCGGGCGAAGAACAAGTCACCATTGTGATCCCTCGTAAACTCGTGAAACGCTACGGACAATTGACCATGGTTGAAGTGGTTGAGCAGGGGCAATTGCAAAAGCGCTATGTGCGCTTAGGTGAAGCAGTTAATAACAATGAAGTACAAGTACTGGCTGGGCTAGAAGCGGGTGAAAAAATCGCAATAAAGCCTGCGATTTAATTGACGGAGCGGTTGCATAACAAAAAGGCCACATATCTTAATGTGGCCTTTTTCTTAGCGCGCGTTTTTTATAAAAACGTCGCAATCTCTTCGATTGGTTTCTTCACTAAAGCGTGCTCTGGCACGGTCGCATCTTCACTCGGGTAACCCGCAATCAACAACATATAAGGGCGTTCATTATCGCGGTCACGGCCACAAATATCGGTTAAGAAGCTCATCGGTTTTGGTGTGTGTGTCAGTGTTGCTAAGCCCGCATTATGTAATGCTTGAATTAAGAACCCAGTCGCTAAACCCACAGACTCATGCACATAGTAGTTGGTGTTCTTATCTTCAGTGTGAATACCACCTTTCTTCTGACTGAATACGGCAATTAACCAAGGTGCGTGCTCAAGGTACGGTTTTTGTGCGTCTGTGCCTAATGGCTTTAGGGCATCTAGCCATTCTTCACCTGCACGACCTTCATAAAAAGAGCGCTCTAGATCTTCCGCTGCTTGGCGAATTTGCTTTTTTACATCGGCTGAGTGGATCGCAACAAAATGCCAAGGCTGGTGATTGGCACCACTTGGCGCTGTGCCAGCGGTTTTTATACAGGCTTCGATGATTTCTTTGGGCACAGGACGGTCACTAAAACTGCGAATTGAGTGGCGACGCTTACAGTTGTCTAAAAAGCTTTCAGCGCGGCTCAGCATCTCGTCTTGTGGGTATTCAATAAAGTCGCTTAGCGGTCGGTTTGCATGGTCTTGCATGTCTCATCCCTAGGGTAATTTTTATATTTATTGATATATAGTTTAGGTTATTTAGTGTTCCAGTGTTTACAAACTATTGCAATTGTTAGCAGGGTATTAATTGTACCTGTAATGTAAAGCTGTTATAACAGCGTTGCTTATTTGTTCAATAAAAGGGAATGTAAATGCTTAAAATAACTGAGCTTTCAAAAACATATGACAATGGCGTTCACGCGTTACGCGGGGTGAATTTAGACATTCCAAAAGGTATGTTTGGATTACTGGGGCCAAATGGCGCAGGTAAGTCTTCACTAATGCGTACAATAGCAACATTACAATCTGCTGACTCGGGCAGTGTTGAGTTTGATGGGATAAACGTTCTCGAACAGCCAAAAGCGCTGCGTGAGCGCTTAGGGTACTTACCGCAAGACTTCGGTGTATACCCACGTGTCAGTGCCTATGACTTACTTGATCATATGGCAGTGTTAAAAGGCTTAAATAATAAAGCAGAACGTAAAGAAGCGGTTGAAGGCTTATTGGCCCAAACAAATTTATATGATCACCGTAAAAATGCGGTAAGTGGCTTCTCTGGTGGTATGCGCCAGCGATTTGGCATTGCCCAAGCACTACTTGGCGACCCTGACTTACTGATTGTCGATGAACCAACTGCGGGTCTTGACCCTGAAGAGCGAAATCGATTTCACAACTTATTAGTGGGCTTAGGTGAGAGTAAGGTCATTATCTTATCGACGCACATAGTAGAAGATGTGTCTGAGCTTTGCCCAAATATGGCGGTATTAGCAAGTGGCCAAATCTTACTTGAAGGTAATCCGATTGATTTAACCGAGCAGCTACAAGGTAAGATTTGGCGTAAGTCGGTAAGTCTTGCTGAAGCAAAAGAATTAGAAGCAGTCTTACCGGTTATTTCTAAACGCTTATTTGCGGGTAATACTTTGCTTAATGTATTTGCTGATGAAGCACCAGAAGGTTTTAATGCCGTACCAGCTGATTTAGAAGATGTGTATTTCTCGACATTGCATCAACACCGCAATAGCCAAGCTGCATAAGGAGTAAGCGAATGCTATTTAAAATGATGCAATTTGAGCTGCGCTATTTTATGCGCCAGCCCTCTTTTTATGTCACGTCTTTGATTATATTTTTACTTACCTTTTTTGCTTCGGTATCAGATTCGGTGCAAATTGGAGGAAGTAGTAATGTCAACGTGAACTCGCCATTTGCGATTTTGCAAATCGTTGCCAACATGGCGATTTTTTCTATCTTTTTGGTGGTGAATTTTGTCGGCAGCGCCGCCATTAGAGATGACCAAAGTAAGCTAAATGAACTGGTTTTGAGTAAGCCACTTAGTTTAATGCAATATCGTTTAGGCCGATTTCTAGGTGCTTATCTTGTCACCATGATGGTGTTCTCAACGTGTTTATTGGGTATTTGGATTGGCTCAGGTTTAGGTAGTTTAATGGGCTGGTTAGATGCAGAAATGTTGGGTCCGAATAAACTCGAGTACTATTTATCTCCGCTGTTCTATATTGCCGTGCCTTCACTATTCTTCGTATCTAGCTTGTTTGTATTAGTCGCGCAAAAATTTAGAAGTATGGTGGCCATGTACTTAGTCGCTGTTGCACTCGTGGTTGGGTATATTGTTGCTAACAGTATTTTCTCTGATATTGAATACCGTGCCGTTGCAGCTTATGTAGATATGTTTGGTTTATCTGCTATTTCAGTACAAGCTGAGTATTGGACTATCGCAGATAGAAACACCATGACCATAGGGTTATATGATGAACTACTCTATAACCGTTTGATCTGGTTAGGTGTAGCTGTATTGAGTCTAGCGACATTGGCGCTCAATAATTCACACTTTTTACCACAGAAGCAAAAAGTGAAAAGCAAAGCCAAAGGTGAAGGTCAACAAGCTGAGGCTCTGGGGCATCGCATTGACTATAAATCAGGCGTGGGCAGCGCTTGGTCACATTTCTTAATGCGTACTGTTTTTGAAGTGAAGCAAGTAGTGCGCAGCTACTCATTCCTCGTTTTACTTATTTTATCCGTGTCTATGTTAGTGCCAGGCTTGATTGGCTCATTTGGTATGTATGGAACAGATACTTGGCCTGTGACATTCAGAATGGTTGAGCAAATCCAAGGCAGCTTTGGTCTATTGATGATCATTGTCTTGGTTTACTACTGTGCTGAACTTGTATGGCATGACCGCGATGCAAAAGTGAGTGAAATCGTTGACTCTTATCCGGTGGCGAACTGGGTGTTTTGGGGCTCTAAATATATTGCGCTTGTCTCAGTGTTGATATTGCTGTGTGTATTTGGGTCTGTGCTAACAATTCTGTACCAACTGATATCAGGCATGGCGACCATTGAGTTGTCGCAATACGTTATTCGTTTGGGTTACTTATTTGTTCTAGGCTTTGCTCTGCAAGGCACTTTGGCATTTTTACTACAAGTCGTCAGCCCGAGTAAATATATTGGTATGGGACTATTTTTACTCTACTACATTGGCTCAATTGTGATGGCAAGCTTTGGCTTTGAGCATAATATGTGGCGATTTGGTGATACGCCAAGTGCCCCTTATTCAGATATTAATGGTTATGGCCATTTCTTAACTGCAATCCATTGGTACAACTTATATTGGTTAGGCTTAAGTATGATCTTCGCTGCATTGAGTTTTGCGCTTTGGCCGCGCGGTGCAGGACAAACACTAAAAGCACGATTTGCTCAGTTGAACTATCAGTTAGGTAATGCAGGTAGGGTTGCGATAGCAGCAGGTGCGCTATTATTTGTGGGTAGTGGTAGCTATATTTATTACAACACACAAGTCATAAATCAGTTTATCACGCAAGATGATAGAGAAGACCTTTCTGAACAGTATGAACGTGAGTTTGTACAATTCAAAGATGCGCCTGTACCAACGACACTTGATGTAAAGCTTGATGCAGAGATTTTCCCTAAAACACGTCGTATTGAAGCAACGGTTGTTTTAGAAGTCGAAAACAAGAGTAAGGAAGTCATAGAGCGCTTCTTGGTGAACAAGCCTGCACATACGCTTGAGTGGTCTGTTGAAATGTCAGGTGCAACACTTGGCGAGTTAAACACAGATTATTCGCATGCTTGGATGAATTTATCAGAACCTATGCTGCCGGGTGAACGCCGTACTTTAACCATGTCTGTGGCGCGTCAAACTCTAGGCTTTGTTGATAGAGGCAGTGATACCACTTTGGTTCACAATGGTACCTTCATTAACAATAGTGAGCTATTCCCAACCTTTGGTTATGCTCAAACTAAGCAAATTTTTGATAAAAATGAGCGCCGTAAACGCGGACTTGAGCCTGTAAAGCGTGGCAATAAAATCGAAGAAACGCAGTACCATACCCAGCCTTTGTTTGCTGAAAACTTTGTAACCTTCGCAGCCCGTGTCACGACCGATGAGTCGCAAGTGGCTATGGTACCGGGCTATCTACAGTCGAAAGAAACCAAAGATGGTCGTACAACTTATGTGTATGAAATGGATGCGCCTATGCTGCACTTCTACACCATGCTGTCGATGGAGTTAGAGGTGAAACGTGAAGAGTATAAGGGCATTGCGCTTGAAGTTTACTATCACAAAGATCATGCGTGGAATGTAGATACTATGCTTGAATCAACCAAAGACTCAATCGATTACTTCTCAAGAGAGTTTGGTCCTTATCAGCATAAGCAAATGCGTATTATCGAGTTCCCTCGTTACCGCTCGTTTGCGCAGAGTTTTGCCAATACTGTACCTTACTCAGAAGAAATGGGTTTCTTAACCGATACCCGTAATCCTGAGAATATTAATGTCCCTTACTATGTCACTGCTCATGAACTGGCACACCAATGGTGGGCGCATCAGGTGATTGGTGCAAATGTAGAGGGCTCAAATATTCTGTCTGAAATGTTGTCTCAGTATGCGGCCATTATGGTGATGAAAGAGAAGTATGGCGAGCACAACCTTCGTAAATTCTTGAAGTATGAGCTAGACAGATACCTGCGTGGTCGTACGACAGAATCTCACGAAGAACTGACGTTAGCTAGAACGGCGGGTCAGCAGCATATTCATTACAACAAAGGTTCTGTTGTTATGTTGGCATTGCATGATTTGCTTGGTGAAGCGCGCTTGAATAAAGCACTGCGCAGCTTTATTGATGACTATCGTTTCAGAAGTGATGTTTTCCCGACCACACTCGATTTCATTGCTTACTTGAAGTCAGATGCAACGACACAAGAGCAAGCCTTCATCGAGGACCAATTTAACTCGATTACTTTATACGAGTTAAAGCTGACTGACGTTGAAATTGAAGAGGCAACATCAGAGGGTGAGCTTCATACTGTTACGCTTACAGTAAAAGCGGCGAAAAAGCATGCAGATGGTGAAGGTAATGAAGAGGATGTACCACTTGAACAAATGATAGATATTGCCTTGTTCAAAGCAGATCCTGATGACATCAATGAAGGTGATAATGTGATGTATCTGCAAAAGCACAATATTACAACGGGTGATAATGTGATCAAACTTAAAGTTAAGGATTTACCTAAGTTTGCGGGTATCGACCCATTTGTAAAACTGATTGATAAAGAAAGCGGCGATAATATTAAATCGCTGTAAATTGTATGAGCTAACTCATTTATAGTTCAGCAAATCATTAAAGGCCTCTCTCATAGAGGCCTTTTTTTAATATATAAACTTGGTGAATACTTAAGGTTCAATAAATAAACCTTGAGAATAATCCGTTTATGTTAATCTCTCCGCGTAGATAAAAAGGTATCAAATAAGGAGCATGTATGTATCAACATCAATGGCACACAGGCGAAGCAATTAACCTACCGACGGGTAAGATAGTATGTATAGGGCGCAACTATGCGGCACATGCACAAGAGTTGAATAACCCTATTCCGAGTCAACCTATTCTATTTATTAAACCCAGCATCTGTTTGCAACCTTTCAAAGAGATTACGCTTGCTAAACGCTTAGGTGAGCACCATTACGAAGCCGAATTGGCCTTGTTAATTGGCGAAACGATTTCATACGGCGATGAAGATGTGCTAACAAAAATTGCCGGAGTTGGGCTCGCCCTCGATTTAACCTTACGTGATGTGCAGAGTGAGCTTAAAAGCAAAGGTCATCCTTGGGAGCGCGCCAAAGCTTATGATGGCAGCTGCCCTGTTACATCATTTTACCCACTAAAATCACCAACTGAACTCGCTAGCGCTGAATATAAGTATTGGCAGAATGGGGCATTAAAACAGCATGGTAAAACTGAACTCATGCTATTTAACATCGAGCGCTTACTCACCGAAATCAGCGAAAGCTTTACCCTGGTGCCCGGTGACATTGTGTTAACAGGGACACCAGAAGGAGTAGGGGTGTTAAATCATGGTGATGAGCTGCAATTGCAGTATCAGAAGCAGGCGCCTTTAAATGCTAGGGTTGTTCTTAAACCTTGAGCATATGCAAAGACTGATTTCAGAGACATAGAGTATCTTTAAAGTGTTTAGGTCGCATTAGTTATTTTGTTTTCAAATTGGTAACATGGCTGGTGTTTTTCAGTAAAATCAGTTATAGGCTAATAGTTAAAAAATATATAAGGAATATATATGAAACTTCAAATCTTTGCAGGTTTGTCATTGTTAGTTTCTAGTTTCATGGCGATAGGTCAAGATAACGATACAAAATTAATATTGTGTAAAGACTGTTCATACTCAGAGTCTAAGAAGTTAGCTAAAAAATACGCGCCTCCATCTCAGTGTTACAACAGTAATCTAAATGGCTCTTTGACATCTGGTACTCAGACATGTCACTCATCATCTAGGAAGGTGATTATTGCTGATGTGAACGGCAATAATCATCATGCTTTTACAGTTCGTCACTATAATCAGGGCACGGCATGGCTTGAATTAGCCATTGAAAGTGCTCGACTCAACACAACAGATTATGAGGCAATTCGTAGAGTCAACATAACCGCAGACAATTTAGAAAAGCTGGCGTCTGAACTTGAGAATGAATTAAAAGGAGCGCCCTTAACAGGTAGAGGCTTCGTTATTCACTCTTCCCAACATCAAGGCTTTAGCTCTGATAGTCAAAATGCAGGTAGCTGCCCTGCATATATTTCTGATGCATTCGATGCTGTTTATGATGGTAAAACAGCGACTCGCTTATCTGAAGCGGTTAATAAAAAAATCAACCGAGAGAGCAAAGCTCCAACTAAAGCATTCATGGTAAAAAGCATGAATGGTGATGGCTTTTCAGTTGAAGTGTCAGGGGTTAGTTACTCCGGCTCTTGGAAAGATGTTGTCCGTGTTTTTAATACTGAAATTGATTGGGAGCGAAGAAACCCAGATGCTCCTGCCTCAGACATACCTGATTATAAAGTGGTGTATGGCTTAACTTGGAATGATAGGTGGGGGGTAATCGAGGTTGACGTTAATCCGTTTTTAACGGTTCTTGGTGGAGTGTCATTAAGTGGTTATGGTAAAGCAGGCAAAATTCAAAGCTTAGCTCCCTGTGTAGAAAGAGAGTTTGATAAGTACCTAAGAAATAAAGTAACACAATCTAATAATACTTCGTCTGGTGGTGATGGTTGGGATAACCAAGAATGTGAAAAGCTTTACTACTGGAAAGACGGCACATTGGCCTTTACGACCGTTGTACCTTGCCAAGCAAATAATTAAGGGAGCTACTAGCTCCCTTTTTCTTAATATTACAAAGAAAAATCCATTGCATAGCTGACGTATGCTTTCATATCGTCATCGGCGTCTAAATCAGTTTTGATCACGCCAAAAGTAAAGCCATCTTTGCTTAGGCTAAAACCATAATCCATATAATTATCTTCTGAGTACCACTCGGTCACTGTGTCACCGCTTGAGCGACCTAGATGTAAACCAAGTTCCGTGTCATTGAATACGCTAAATGCAGCGTTCAGTTCAATATACAGCATGTCTTCTTCAGTGGTAGAGCCACTTTGTGCATTGCTTAAGTAGCTAATTTTCGCACTTAACACGTCATAGCTTACTTCGCCATAAAGTTCGCCAAAGTCGATGCTGCCCTCGGCATCTGGGTAAGCGTAATAGACATAACCCACATCGTAGCCAATATCACCTGCTGAGCCACTGAAACCCGCGTAAAAATCCATCTCATAGCTTTCTTTACCACCAAAATCGATGTTTGATACCCAAGTACCAGCGTAAAAACCAGAGTCGTTACCATAATCAATGCCACCCGATACAGCTGCACCATCAGCGGTTTGCGTAATGCCGCGCCAGAAGTAGTTTGAGCTTGCGGCAATGTTTGCGGTGACTTCAGCATAACTTGCGCTAGAAGTTGCGAGTAATAGTGAGCTAAGTAAGAGAGAGGTTGTCTTTTTCATCTTCATTCCTATGTGCGCTAAATTTTCCTAAACTTAAAAGCAATGCGTGCACCACTTTTCATGTGTCTATATTAATATAGTTTACTATCTGATTATTAATGTTTTTTTATAAGTAATAGTTTTGAGTTGAAAAAAATATGCACGAAATTGGTGCGAAAGGCGTAAAGTGTTGCACGATATTTGCGCATATCGTGCAATAGGGAATATTTATTTCTTTGAGCTTAACCCTGTCTACAGGTTAGCCAAAGATAGCGCGCATTAGGCCGATGGTCTCGTCAACACTGCGACCCTTTTCAACTTCTGCAATGATGGAGTCACGTTTATCGCGAATATGATCAGGAATGCTTTCATCAGCAAGTGCGCGGTCAACCAATACCTCAGCTGATTCTTTACCGCGGCGAACGGTTTTAGTGCCACCGCTGCGGCTACTACGTACAGGCTTATTTAATAACTTAATATAGTTAGAGTTATCAGCCGTGTCTTTGTCAGCATAATAGAAGAAGCAAGGTAACAGTGCTTTGATACTGGCGAGTTGCTCTTCTAATTCGCCGTTTTCAGTCGTCATTGCAAACCAAGGCATAGTGCGGATGCTCATCACAACATCTGACCAATAGCGCTCGAAGTCACGGTTATTTAAACGGCTAATACCCAATGCTTGGCAAAGTGCATCTAATCGATTGTTGCTAATAGGTGTGAACACATCCGGGCGACGCATCGCTAATAGGCGTGTAGCAGGCGCAAGGGTTGGCTTTTCATCCGTGCCCGCAAATGCACTTAAGTAACCAATCATAAATGCTTGATAGTCTTGCTCGCTTACGTCACCTTCAGCAGGAATGTTCGCAAGGGCGTCATCAAATGCACCTGGTAAGTCTGCTAATAGCTGGTGGAACCCTTTTGCGCTCTTCGTTGAAGCAAACCACTCAACATCGAAGTTGTACACGCTGGTATCTAAGCTTGCAGCATGCTTACCAGTAAACGCTAGACGGTCTTCGGCGATCATCTCTTTTAATGGCGTGCTGCGCATCGGTGCCAAGTAGCTGGTTAGCTTTAACTGTTCTTCAAGGGCCAATACGTCTTTATGTTGCTCGATAAAGCCACAGATCACCGGCCAAGGTGCAATACGCAGCGTTTTAAGTTGTAAAAAGCTGATAGCAGAAATTAACAAATCTTGTAGCTTCTTAACTGTCGGAAGCTGGTGGTCGTCGAGCAAGTCGAAGTTGATGCGATTCTTTGCTACATCTAATAACTCATAGCACCAACCCAAAAAGTCTTCTGGGTGGTTTTCTACTTTGACTGCCATCAGATTCAAACTTATCTCGGTAGATTGCTTAAGAATGTTCTGGTAAATCTGACTTTCTTGTTCACCCAATGCCATTTTTGACGGGGAAATGAGCAGCTTTTTCATAGGGGTTGGTGTCTCCACGGGTTAAGTTATTACGGGTTAATTAGCTAACCAAATAAGTGTAGCAGAACTTGCGCTACACAAATGAGGGCGTGGATCATACCTAAGTGAGACGCGGATGCAATGATTGAAATGCGTTTTAATTTGAACGGCATAATTCTGTAGTTTAAATGAGTGAAGAGGCAGATTTTTTTCGTCTCAGCCGTTATGATTAGTAACATCAATTGCAAATGTAAGGAAAAGCAATGAATCGCTTTGTAAAAGTCATTGGTGGTGTGGTTGTTGTGGCCGTTGGTGCTGTGGTTGCGGCGCCATTTTTGATCCCAACCGACACCATTATTCAGCAGGTTTCAGAACAAGTCGAAAATACCACAGGTCGTAAACTCAGCATTGCCGGCGAAAGCCAGCTAACGGTGTTTCCAAGCCTGAGTATAGAACTGAACGACGTTGCTTTTGCCAATATGGCCTCGGGTAGTGCTGAAAATATGGTAAGTATGGAACAGCTTGCCGTACATATTCCTTGGTTGTCATTATTAAGTGGTGAAGCCAAGTTGGAGCGTTTTGTGATCCGCAATCCAAACATCTTGCTAGAAACAGACAATCAAGGCAAAGCGAACTGGCAGATCATGCCAACAACTGCCGCTGCGCCAACAGCCCAAACGAATGAAGCCGCCGCTGGCCCAGTAAAATTACCCCAAGGGTTTGATGTTAGCTTAGGTGAAGTGGCGATTTACGGGGGTCAACTGACTTATCTTGATGGCGTGACTGGCGCAAAACAGCAGGTGAGTGACTTTGAATTAATTGTAGCGCTGCCTTCTTTATTCAAGCCGCTAGATGTGAAAGGGGGGTTAACCTACCAACAACAGCGTTTTGAATTAAATACCCAAGTCGACACACCAGCAAAAGCCATTGAAGGGCAAACCTTTAATGTCACGCAAACTTTAGCGTCGGCGTTATTAGATCTTGAATTTAATGGTGCCATTGCTCAGCAGGGTAAAGACATTAAAGGTAGCTTGAAACTGGCAGGTGACTCAGTAAAAGCCATCACTCAGTGGCAGGGCATTGACCTCAAAGCCAAAGACAATGCCTTTAACCAGTTTAGTGTCAGTGGTGAGATGCACCTCGCGGGAGAGACTTTTAAACTGAGCGCATTCGAAGCCAAGCTCGATGCGCTGGCAATTAAAGGGCAAAGCCAAATTGATTTAGGCGCGCGTTTAAATGTCATGGCCGACATTGATCTGGGTATGTTAGATCTCAACCCATATCTACCTGAGAGCCCAGAAAAACCAGCCGAACCTGCACAGCCTGCAGAACCGGGTGAGCCACAGCCAATTGTATGGGATGACACTCCAATTGATTTATCGGGTCTTAATGCTTTAGACGCCGACATTAAAGTGCGCTCAACGGGCCTCATTGCCAAAGAGATCAAACTGGGTGAAAACCAATTCTCAGTTAAGCTAAAAGACGGCAAAGCACGCTTAGGCTTAGATAAATTTAACGCTTACGAAGGTAAAGGGCAGGGTAAAGTGGTGGTGAATGCCAAGCGTGCCCCTTATCAGATCAATACCGATTTCAGTTTAACCGACATCAACGCTGAACCATTACTGACTGACGCGGTCGGCTTTGACAAGGTATTAGGAAAAGGCAGCATCAGCTGGGCGCTGAACACCCAAGGTCAAAGTCAGAAGCAGTTTGTGTCGGCTTTAGCAGGTAATCTGGCGTTTAGCTTTGTAGATGGTGGCGTGAAAGGGGCCAATATTGCAGAGATGATGCGTAAAGGCAGCGAGATGCTTAAAGGTGACTTCTCATCATTAAAAGAAGGCTTAAACGCTGATTTCGATCCAAATCAGAAAACCGACTTCTCGGCACTGACAGGCACCTTTACCTTTAAAAATGGTGTCGGCACCAATACCGATCTAAACCTTGCCAGCCCACTGTTACGTATTACGGGCAGCGGTGAAGTCGATTTACCTAAGACTTATGTGAATTACCGCCTAGTGACGGGTTTGGTTGATACCATTGAAGGCCAAGCTAGCAGTGATGACAGCACCGGCTTTAAAGTACCGCTGCGTATTAAAGGCCCATTCCACAAGGTCGATTACAAACTCGACTTTGGCAGTGCGGCAAAAGACAAAGCCAAAGAAGAAGCGAAAGAGAAAGTAAAAGATAAGCTGAAAGACAAATTAAAAGGCTTCTTCGGTTAAAACCTAAGCGTTTCTAAACAAGCAAAAGCCAGTGCCACAATGCACTGGCTTTTTTGTGCTTGGAATAAAGAGTTACTCGTCTTGGTAGCAGCGAATTTACTTCGCGACTTGTTTTGGTATAGGTGAGATGTGCAGGGGTCAATAAACCCGACATAAAGTCGGTGCTACCGAATGTGCCTTTTAAATTGTCGTCATAAATGACGTAAAAACGATAGATTGAGTACTCCATTGCAGCCGTTAATATTGCTCATTTCACCTTGCGCAAAAATAACCTTGCTTCGCAACGTGTATTTTGCACTTAATGCATTGATTTTTTTTGGAATACATTTAACTTGGTATGGCATTCAGCATAAGGAAGCATGATATGAAACAAAAAATCAACAACAAGCAGCCGTTAACCACGGCACAGCTGCGCCAAGTAACAGGTGGTCAGGTTGAAACCGTTATTATTGAAGAAGAGCAAGAGCCAAGATGGAAGCCTTTTCCAAAAGTTGTAATTGGTAGAGTTCCTCCACCATAGCGTTTCATTTATTAAATTAAAATTAATCTTTATAAATATAAAAGCCAGTGTCTAGGTGCTCTGGCTTTTTTGTGTTTAAGTTTAGGCAATATAAATTAGGTGTTTCAGATTCTCCCAAATCTCGATAGCAGCGAATTTACCTCGGGTTCGTTTTTGAAAAGAGTGTGCTTTAGCGCAACACTGTTTTTAAATTGTCGTCATAAATGACGTAAAAACGATAGATTGTGTACCCCATTGCAGCCGTTAATATTGCTCATTTCACCTTGCGCAAAAATAACCTTGCTTCGCAACGTGTATTTTGCACGGTAAGCCCGTGTAATCGTGTGTAATCTCAAGTAGTTGTTTTCAATAATTGTCTGTGTTCTTATGGGCTTAGTACTTCTAAAGGACATTACTATGACGCAACAACTAACGTATACCGTTAAACCAAGCCGTGACGGCACGCCTTGGGTAATTTTAGACACAGACGGCAACCCTGCCGATAACGTATCGGTCGATCTTGCACAATTCCCAGAAGATGAGCCAGTAAACCTTGTGTATGTGCTAACACAATCAAGCATAGACAAAGGCTTCCGCTTTGCTGGCAACGGCACCTTATTCACTGATGCCCGTGATAACTTTAACTATCAGCTAAGCAGCGAAGTATTCAACGGCGGCACTTCTTTGGTCGTGACGGTATTGAATATTGAACCTGATGCCAGCATTCCAGCTGATGTGATCAAAGAGTTAGTGAAGTCTAAGAACAAAGACAAGGTGTTCTCTAAAATTGAACTTGAAGCCAATACCAATTACGAGATTGACTTTAGATTACTTGCGGAGAAAGAAGGTAAAAAAGGTAAACTTTATATTTCTCAAGATCCTAAAGTGATAATTCAGGGAACTCCTCCTTAAACTATTCAATACTATTGGAGCAAAGTGAATTGAAATCATTTGCTCCAATAGTCTGCATGAATTTTAATCGATATTGGCATAAGTCTTTAAACCAAGGTAATCCATAAAAGCTCTTGTTCCAACCATCTTTAATGCTTGATTCAATTAACAATAAAGCTGATTGATGCTCCCCTAATTTGGTTAAAATCATGGCTTTGCTAAACATTAGATCATGAATATTTGAGGTTTCATTTTCAATTTTTGTAATCAGTTGGAGTGCTTCAACCTTATTCCCCGTGTGCAATAAGGCTTGAGCTCTGATGATTAACTCGTCAATATCGTTTGTTTCAGCTGTTAGATCTATAATTTGTGTGTATAGTTTATAGGCTTCTGAAGAATGTTTAAGGTAAGAGTAGCTATCGGCAAAATTAAGAACAATGCTTAGATTTGAAGGGTTAATATTATAAGCTTTTCTCGCATACTCATGTGAATTTTTAAAGTTGCCAATCAGCGAATATGCAATAGCAATATTTGATAAGGCATTTGCATTTCTTGGATTATTGATAAGTAGTTTTAGATATGCATCAATAGCGGACTGTGAATTGCCATTAAGTAATGAAATATCGGCGTAAGTCCTCAATGCCCAAAAGTCAAATTGAGCAGTATCAATAAGCTTTTTAAGGTGTTCATTTGCTTTTTCATAATTGCCATTTAAAAGATAAATTATTGCCGTATTACGAACAACCTGAACAGTTGGTTTGAGTTTGTATGCTAAAGTAATGCTCTTTAGAGCTTTTGGGTAATCAAATTTTTCTCTATAAAAATTAGCTTTAACACTATAAAGCTCAAACTTTTCTATATCTAAGATTGAAAGCTCTGAAATTAACATCTCAGCTTTTTGCCAATCTTTAATAGTCTGATACGCCTGAATACGATCAATGATATAGTTATGACTATTTTTATAGGTTTCAGGGGCTTGTTCTAAAGCATCTAAGAAATCCCAAATGACATTATTGTTTTGTTGAATACGGTGCTCTTCAACAACCACCTTCCTATAAAACCGATACAGCGGCACAAAATTCGGTTCTTGGCGGATCAGTGACTTCACTTCAGCCAGTGTCACCGCAATGTCTTGCGAGCCACTTTGAAATGCTTCAACCTGCGCTACATATTTGTCGTAAAACGCATCGCTATAAGTTTGGCTGGTAAAGCGCTTGTCAAATAGTGCCTCAATATTCACCAAACTGTTGTGATAGGCCTCCGAAAAGCTTTCGGTGTCGACACTATAGCGGGTGGTATCGAGCAAGGTCGCTGTGTGTGCATCAATGGCGTTGAGTGTGACTTCACACAATGAATTACGGCAGTTAAATACCGATTCGAGCAGCACGTCGGCGCCAAGGGCTTTGCCGATGTCAGTTTGCGATGCTTGTTCACCCATGAGTCTAAGGGTGCTGGTTACTTCTGAGTTCGATACCTGCAAGCTTGAGGTGTCTTGTAAAATAAAGTTACTGATGGCGTCTTCAAGCCCTAAGGTGGCGATGCGCTGTTGGGTATCGGTTAATTCAGTTTGTCCGTCGAAGGTAATGGGTAGGGCGGCAATATAACTCTTTGGTTGGTTAGTTTGCCAATACCAATAACCCGCGCTGACAAGGCAAACAGCAAACAAAAACGACATGGCAGCGCCATATTTTTGCCAGAAGCTTGGTTTTGCGTTAGTTATAGACTCTGAAGGTGTGGGTACTTGAAGGTCAACTGCATCAATATCTTGAGTGTCATCGCATTGTGCATAACCAATATTTTGCTGTAATTGCTTTAATTGGCTAATGACTTGGTGAAAGCTATTTGGACGCGCTGCCTTGTCAAATGCCAATAGCGAATTGATTAGGGCACCAAGCTGCGCAGGCATGTCGAGTAATTTGCTTGCATCACTTTGACAAGGAACATGCTTGATTTGTTCTGCAATGGCATCGGGCGCGGCGTTTTTGGCTTGAGCTAAATAAGGGTGCTCATTTGCAAACAGCTGATAGGCCAGTAAGCCAAACGCAAATAAATCGGCACGCTGATCTAATGGCTGCTTATTTAACTGCTCAGGTGACATTGCCGTTAAGCTACCAAAGCTAGAGTGATGACTGCGCTGCTCATCACCGAGTTGGGCAATGCCAAAGTCAGCGATTTTCGCCACACCTTGGGCGTTGATTAAAATGTTATCGGCTTTTAAATCAAGGTGCAGAATGTCGTTTTTGTGCGCTTCTGATAAGCCTTGGGCTATATCAATTAATAGCTGTAACTTTTGCTCAGACTCGAGATGACGGGTTTTTAAAAAGTGTTTAAGGGTAGCACCTTGTACATATTCCATTTCGATGGCGAGCTGGCTGTCACTCTCGTGCACTTTATACACTTGCACAATATTTGGGTGATTAACACGGGCCAGTATTTTGGCTTCGTTCAAAGCCTGCTGTTTATCAACTTTATTTACGTCGAGTACTTTTACCGCAACATGACGCTCTAACTTTGCATCCACGGCCAAAAAAACTCGGCTCATGCCGCCTTGTCCTAATGGGGTGATTTGTTGGTAAAATTGCTCGAGTTGTATCACGATAAAATGCTTTATTATTAGTTCTAGAGTTAGTGTATCGGTTCGAGTTTGAGAATTCGAACTATTTACGATAGAAAAACATGAAATAGATTAAATAAACGACGATTTCATTTTATCACCGCTATTTTTACTTGTTTGTTATTTAATCAGTTGAAGTTGTTTTAGTTTTTGCGCTTGAAAAACTAACTGCTTGTCTCCATATCAGAAATGCAATCTAGAAAACTTGGTGGAATAGCACAATTAATTAAAAATTGAACTATCCATCCCTCATGTTTATTGCTACAATTGCCCGCCCTTGAAAGACGAACTCCACGTTTTTTGAGTGATTAATAATCTAACTGCTTCATATTTATACAAATTTGAAGCGAAGTTTAACTACACCGGAGCATCAAAAATGATCCAAATGCAAACTCAGCTGGACGTTGCTGATAACAGCGGCGCTCGCAAAGTGCAGTGTATTAAAGTCCTTGGTGGTTCGCACCGTCGCTACGCGGCAGTTGGTGACATCATTAAAGTTTCTGTTAAAGAAGCAATTCCTCGCGGTAAAGTGAAGAAAGGTGATGTTAAAAACGCAGTAGTTGTGCGTACTAAAAAAGGCGTTCGTCGTCCAGACGGCTCTTTAATCCGTTTCGATAGCAATGCGGCTGTTATCTTAAATGATAACCTACAGCCAATTGGTACTCGTATCTTCGGCCCTGTGACTCGTGAACTACGTAACGACAAGTTCATGAAGATCGTTTCACTAGCACCAGAAGTACTATAAGGAGTCGATCATGGCAGCAAAAATCCGTCGTGATGACGAAGTAATCGTACTAGCCGGTAAAGACAAAGGTAAGCGCGGTAAAGTGCTTTCAGTTGTTACTGAAACTGGTCGTGTTTTCGTTGAAGGTGTAAACCTTATCAAGAAGCACCAAAAACCAGTTCCTCAGCTTCAACAAGCTGGCGGTATCATTGAAAAAGAAGCATCAATCGACGCTTCTAACGTAGCGATCTTCAATGCCGAAACTGGCAAGGCTGATCGTGTAGGTTTTAGATTTGAAGACGGCAAAAAAGTTCGTTTCTTTAAGTCTAACGGAAAAGCTATTTAATTAGTTGGAGTAGACGATGGCGAAACTGCATGAAGTTTACAAAGACAAAGTAGTAAAAGAACTTTTTGAAAAGTTCGGTTACAGCTCTGTCATGCAAGTCCCTCAGATCGAAAAGATCACACTTAACATGGGTGTGGGCGAAGCCCTAGCTGACAAGAAGATCCTTGAGAACGCTGTACGCGACCTTGAGTCAATCTCTGGTCAGAAGCCTCTAGTGACTAAAGCTCGTAAATCAGTTGCTGGCTTTAAGATCCGTGAAGGTTACCCAATCGGCTGTAAAGTAACCCTACGCGGCGAGCGTATGTGGGATTTCCTAGAGCGTTTAGTCTCTATCGCGATGCCACGTATTCGTGACTTCCGCGGTGTTAGCGCAAAGTCTTTTGACGGTCGCGGTAACTACTCTATGGGCGTACGTGAGCAAATCATCTTCCCAGAAATTGATTATGATAAAGTAGACCGCGTTCGCGGTATGGATATCACGATCACTACTTCTGCGAAAACAGATGATGAAGGCCGTGCGTTATTAGAAGCGTTCAACTTCCCATTCAAAAAGTAAGGGTAGGGTTATGGCAAAGAATTCAATGAAAGCGCGCGAAGCAAAGCGCACTAAATTAGTTGCACAGTACGCTGAAAAGCGCGCTGCACTAAAAGCTATCATCAGCGATGTTAACGCATCTGAAGATGATCGTTGGGACGCGGTATTAAAGCTTCAGTCTTTACCGCGTGATTCAAGCCCTGCACGTCAACGTAATCGTTGTAACATCACGGGCCGCCCACATGGTTTCCTTCGCAAGTTCGGCATGAGCCGTATCAAAGTTCGCGAAGCTGCTATGCGCGGTGAAATTCCTGGCCTTAAAAAGGCTTCTTGGTAATAGAATCACGGGAGTAAGACATGAGCTTGCAAGATCCTATTGCGGATTTATTCACACGTATCCGTAACGGTCAGTCTGCGAAGAAGGTATCAGTTTCAATGCCAACTTCAAAGCTGAAAGTAGCAGTTGCTAAAGTACTAAAAGAAGAAGGTTATATCACTGACTTCGCAGTAGCTGGCGACGCAAAACCAGAATTGACTATCGAACTTAAGTACTTCGAAGGCAAAGCTGTAATCGAAAATATCCAGCGTGTTAGCCGCCCTGGTCTACGTATCTATAAGAAACGTGACGACTTACCAAAGGTAATGGGTGGTTTAGGTATCGCTATCGTATCAACTTCTAAAGGCTTAATGACTGACCGTGCTGCACGTAGTGCTGGTATTGGCGGTGAGATCATTGGCTTTGTAGCTTAATCGGAGGGGAACTATGTCTCGTATAGCGAAGGCTCCTATTGCAGTTCCTGCCGGTGTTGAAGTTACACTAGCTGGCCAGGAAATCAAAGTTAAAGGCAAAAACGGCGAATTAACTCGTGTAGTTAACGATGCTGTTGAAGTTGCTTTAAACGACAACGTTATCACTACTGCTCCACGTGACGTAGCAAATGCTTGGGCTCAAGCTGGTACTGCACGTGCACTGATCAATAACATGATCCAGGGTGTTAACGAAGGTTTCGAGAAAAAGCTTCAATTAGTAGGTGTTGGTTACCGTGCTGCAGTTAAGGGTAAAGTATTAGACTTAACTCTTGGCTTCTCACACCCAGTGAACTTCGAGATCCCTGAGGGCATCACAATCGAAGCTCCAAGCCAAACTGAACTAGTAGTTAAAGGCGCTGACAAACAATTAGTTGGTCAAACTGCTGCTAACATCCGTTCATACCGTGAGCCAGAGCCTTATAAAGGTAAAGGTGTACGTTATGCTGATGAGCACGTGCGTCGTAAAGAAGCTAAGAAGAAGTAAGGTAAGACGATGGATAAGAAAACAGCTCGTCTACGTCGTGCTAAGCGCACTCGTAGAAATTTTATTGAACAAGGCACAACGCGTCTTGTTATCCACCGCACGCCACGTCACATCTACGCTCAGCTAGTAAACGCTGAAGGTACTGTGC
The DNA here is from genome assembly GCF_001444405.1 of Pseudoalteromonas phenolica. NCBI lineage: Bacteria > Pseudomonadati > Pseudomonadota > Gammaproteobacteria > Alteromonadales > Pseudoalteromonadaceae > Pseudoalteromonas > Pseudoalteromonas phenolica. The sequence continues at coordinate 3,600,733 of NZ_CP013187.1, read as the reverse complement.
TGGCTGCTGCTTCTACTGTTGAGAAAGCAATTGCAGAAGCCCTAACAGGCACTAGCAACATCGCTGCAGCACAAGCTGTAGGTAAAGCAATTGCTGAGCGCGCTGCAGACAAAGGCATTGAAAAACTTGCTTTTGACCGTAGTGGCTTTAAATATCACGGCCGTGTGAAGGCGCTTGCTGATGCAGCGCGTGAAGCTGGCTTGCAATTCTAGGAGTAGACAATGGCTAACGTAGAAGCAAAAGCACAACAGCCAGAATTAGCTGAAAAGCTAATCGCGGTAAACCGTGTGTCTAAGGTAGTTAAAGGTGGTCGTATCTTTAGCTTCACTGCACTAACAGTAGTTGGTGATGGCGCAGGTAAAGTAGGTTTTGGTTACGGTAAAGCACGTGAAGTTCCAGCTGCTATTCAAAAAGCAATGGAAAAAGCACGTCGTAACATGATCACTGTTGACCTAAATGGCAACACGCTACAGCACCCAATCAAGGGTCGCCACGCGGGTTCTAAAGTATACATGCAGCCAGCATCTGAAGGTACAGGTATCATCGCAGGTGGTGCGATGCGTGCAGTACTAGAAGTAACTGGTGTACAGAACGTACTTTCGAAAGCATACGGTTCAACTAACCCAATCAACATCGTTCGCGCTACAGTAGCTGCTCTTGAGAACATGAACTCTCCAGAGAAGATCGCTGCTAAGCGTGGTCTAACTGTTGACCAAATTCAGGGGTAATTAACCATGGCAAATACTGTAAAAGTTACTCAAGTAAAGAGCTCTATCGGTCGTTTACCGAAGCATAAAGCAACTTTACGTGGCCTTGGTTTACGTCGTATCAACCACACTGTTGAATTAGAAGATACAGCATGTGTACGTGGTATGATCAACCAAGTTTCTTACATGGTTAAGGTAGAGGGCTAATTCGATGCGTTTGAATACTCTTTCTCCTGCTGCAGGTTCTAAGTCTGCTGGTAAACGTGTTGGTCGTGGTATCGGTTCTGGTCTAGGTAAAACTGGCGGCCGTGGTCACAAAGGTCAAAAATCACGTTCTGGCGGTAAAGTTCGCGTTGGTTTCGAAGGCGGTCAAATGCCTATGCAACGTCGTCTACCTAAGTTCGGTTTCACTTCACGTAAATCTCTAGTATCTACTGAAGTTAACCTATACGAAATCGCTAAAGTTGAAGGCGATGTGGTAGATCTGAACGCGTTACAAGCAGCTGGTCTAGTTAAAAAGAACATCCAGTTCGTTAAAGTAGTTAAATCTGGCGAAGTTTCACGCGCTGTTACTGTTAAAGGCATGAAAGTGTCTAAAGGTGCACGCGAAGCTATTGAAGCTGCCGGAGGCAAGGTAGAAGACTAAGGAAGTACACAATGGCTAAACCAGGTCAAGATATGCAAAGTGCACAAAGTGGCTTAGCGGAATTAAAGCGCCGTTTACTATTTGTATTAGGTGCAATTATTATTTACCGTTTAGGTTCTTTCGTGCCGATCCCTGGGATTGACGCCGCTGTACTTGCCGAGTTCTTCGAGCAACAAAAGGGCACCATTGTTGAAATGTTCAACATGTTCAGTGGTGGTGCGCTTGAGCGTGCTTCGGTATTAGCGCTGGGTATTATGCCTTACATCTCAGCTTCGATTATTATGCAGCTATTAACGCACATACATCCTGCGATGATAGAGCTTAAGAAAGAAGGTGAGCAAGGTCGTAAGAAAATCAGCCAGTATACTCGATACGGTACGCTCGTGCTTGCTACATTCCAGTCGATTGGTATCGCCACTGGCTTACCAAGCATGATGGACGGGTTAGTTGTTAACCCTGGTTTCGGTTTCTATTTCACCGCTGTGGTGAGCTTAGTAACAGGTACTATGTTCCTTATGTGGCTGGGTGAACAAATTACAGAGCGTGGTATCGGTAACGGTATCTCAGTTCTAATATTTGTTGGTATCGTAGCTAACCTGCCGTCTGCTGTTGGCTCGACAGCCGAAATGGCGCGCCAAGGCGATTTGAATGTTTTTGTACTGCTAATGATTGCGGTAATCGTATTCGCTGTAACTTATCTTGTTGTGTTCTTTGAGCGTGGTCAACGTCGTATCGTTGTTAACTATGCAAAGCGTCAACAAGGTCGTCAGGTATTTGCTGCTCAAAGCACGCACTTACCATTAAAAGTTAATATGGCGGGTGTTATTCCACCAATCTTTGCTAGCAGTATCATTTTGTTCCCTGGTACAATTGCAAGCTGGTTCGGCCAAGGTGAAGGTCCGGTCGCTGATGTGCTACAAGCTATCTCTGCAGTTTTGACTCCTGGTCAGCCTCTGTATGCGATGGTATTAGCTGCGGCTATTATCTTCTTCTGCTTCTTCTACACTGCGTTGGTATTTAACCCGCGTGAGACAGCAGATAACCTTAAAAAGTCTGGCGCTTTTATTCCAGGCATTCGTCCGGGTGAACAGACATCAAAATACATTGATAAAGTGATGACACGCTTAACCCTTGCGGGCGCGTTGTATATAACCTTTATCTGTCTAGTGCCCGAGTTTATGACTATGGCGTGGCAAACGCCATTCTACTTCGGCGGTACATCAATCTTGATTATCGTTGTAGTAATCATGGACTTTATGGCACAAGTACAGACTCATATGATGTCGCATCAGTATGATTCTGTGCTGAAAAAAGCAAACCTTAAGGGCTACGGTCGTTAAGGCTAGTTTACGGAGTTGAGCAATGAAAGTACGTGCTTCCGTTAAGAAAATTTGCCGTAACTGTAAAGTAATCAAGCGTGCAGGCGTTGTACGTGTGATTTGCAGTGAGCCAAAGCACAAGCAAAGGCAAGGCTAATAAAAGTCATGCAGGCTAAGTATCTTTACTTAGCCTGTTTCATTGGTAAAACTTGAATATCGGCTGGGTATCCTATACGGGCTTTCCAGCAAGATGATGATCAAGTTTATTTATAGGAGATATGTTAGTGGCCCGTATCGCAGGCATTAACGTTCCTGATCATAAGCATGCTGTTATCGGTTTAACAAGCATCTATGGTGTAGGTAAAACTCGCGCTAAGGCGATCTTAGCAGCGACTGGTATCGCCGAAACTACAAAAATCGGTGATCTTTCTGACGAAACACTTGACGTACTTCGTGAAGAAGTAGGTAAGTACACTGTTGAAGGTGACCTTCGTCGTGAAGTTACACTAAACATCAAGCGCCTAATGGACCTTGGTTGTTTCCGTGGCTTACGTCATCGTCGTTCGCTACCACTACGTGGTCAGCGTACTAAGACTAACGCGCGTACTCGTAAGGGTCCACGCAAGCCTATCAAGAAATAAGGTGGGGTAAGTTATGGCTAAAGCACCAATTCGTCGTAAAAAGGTCAAAAAGCAAGTTGCTGATGGTATGGCACACGTTCATGCATCATTCAACAACACTATTGTGACCATCACTGACCGTCAAGGTAATGCTCTTTCTTGGGCGACTGCAGGTGGTTCTGGTTTCCGTGGTTCTCGTAAGTCTACTCCGTTCGCTGCACAGGTTGCTGCTGAGCGCGCAGGTACTGCTGCACAAGAGTACGGTCTTAAGAACCTAGAAGTATTCATCAAGGGCCCAGGTCCAGGTCGTGAATCTTCAGTTCGTGCATTAAATGCACTAGGTTACCGTATCACAAACATCACTGACGTGACGCCAATCCCTCATAATGGTTGTCGTCCACCGAAGAAACGTCGCGTATAACAATAGGTTAGGAGAAAGAACATGGCAAGATATTTGGGCCCTAAGCTCAAGCTAAGTCGTCGTGAAGGTACTGACCTGTTCCTTAAGAGCGGCGTTAGAGCAATCGACTCTAAGTGTAAGCTTGAAACAGCACCTGGTCAGCACGGTGCTCGTAAAGGTCGTCTATCTGATTACGGTCTACAATTACGTGAAAAGCAAAAAGTTCGTCGTATTTACGGTGTACTAGAAAAGCAATTCCGTAACTACTATAAAGAAGCTGCTCGCCTTAAAGGTAACACAGGTGAAAACCTATTACAGCTTCTAGAGCAACGTTTAGACAATGTTGTATATCGCATGGGTTTTGCAAGCACACGTGCTGAAGCACGTCAGCTAGTTAGCCACAAAGCGATTATGGTTAATGGTACTGTTGTTAATATCCCTTCTTTCGTAGTTACTCCTGAAGATGTAGTGGTAATTCGTGAGAAGTCTAAAAAGCAAGCGCGTATCATCGCTGCTCTAGAGTTGGCTGAGCAACGTGAAAAGCCAACTTGGATTGAAGTTGACGGTAAGAAAATGGAAGGTAGCTTCAAGCGCCTACCAGAGCGTTCTGATCTGTCTGCGGACATTAACGAACAACTAATCGTCGAACTTTACTCGAAGTAAAGTTAAGAGTTAAGAGAGGATAAAATGCAGGGTTCTGTAACCGAATTCCTAAAGCCAAGGTTAGTCGATATCGACGCTATCAACCCATCACGTTCTAAAGTTGTTTTAGAACCACTTGAGCGTGGTTTTGGTCACACTTTGGGTAATGCTTTACGTCGTATTCTTCTGTCATCTATGCCAGGTTGCGCGGTGACTGAAGTTGAAATTGACGGTGTATTACACGAGTACAGCGCGAAAGAAGGCGTTCAAGAAGACATCATTGAAATTTTGTTAAACCTAAAAGGCTTAGCAGTATCTCTAGAAGGTAAAGATGAAGTTTTCCTTACCCTGACTAAATCTGGTGTAGGCCCTGTGACTGCGGCAGATATTCAACATGATGGCGATGTAACAATTGCTAATCCTGAGCACGTGATTTGTCACCTAACGGCTGACAATAGCGAGATCAGCATGCGTATTCGTGTTGAGCGTGGTCGTGGTTATGTACCGGCGTCAAGTCGTTTATCCTCTGATGACGATGAGCGTCCAATCGGTCGTTTGCTGCTTGATGCATCATTCAGCCCGGTTGAGCGTATTGCGTACTCGGTTGAGTCAGCACGTGTTGAACAGCGTACAGACTTAGATAAACTAATCATCGATATGGAAACGAACGGCACACTAGATCCTGAAGAAGCGATCCGTCGTGCGTCGACTATCCTAGCTGAACAGCTTGAAGCATTCGTAGATTTACGTGATGTTTCTGAGCCAGAAGCGAAGGAAGAGAAGCCGGAGTTTGATCCGATTCTACTTCGTCCTGTTGATGACTTAGAGCTAACTGTACGTTCAGCGAACTGTCTGAAAGCCGAGCAAATTCAATATATCGGTGATCTGGTACAGCGTACTGAGGTTGAGCTTCTTAAGACGCCTAACCTTGGTAAGAAGTCTCTAACAGAGATCAAAGACGTGCTAGCTTCACGTGGTCTTTCTCTAGGCATGCGCTTAGAAAACTGGCCACCTGCAAGTCTAGCTGAATAATCAGATTACTATATTAGTTTAGTTAGAAGGATAGGGTCATGCGCCATCGTAAGAGTGGTCGTCAATTAAACCGTAACAGCAGCCATCGCAAAGCGATGTTCAGCAACATGGCTGGTTCTTTGGTGAAGCACGAAATCATCAAAACAACTTTGCCTAAAGCGAAAGAGTTGCGCCGTGTAATTGAACCTTTAATCACACTGGCTAAGACTGACAGCGTAGCAAACCGTCGTTTAGCGTTTGCTCGCACGCGTGATAAAGAAGTTGTTGGTAAGTTATTCAGCGAACTAGGTCCTCGTTTTTCAGAGCGTCCTGGTGGCTACACTCGTATTCTTAAGTGTGGTTTCCGTGCTGGTGATAACGCACCAATGGCTTACATTGAGCTTCTAGACCGTCCAGTTGCGGAAGAAACTCAAGAAGACGCACAGTCTGCAGAGTAAGTCTTTATAAGACATGAAAAGGCCGAGCATTAGCTCGGCCTTTTTGTTTTTAAAGTACACCTATTTCGTTCTCGGTTTCAGTCGAAGCATCAAAAACCACCCCCCTAAGCTAACGTTATTCTTTTTAATCGCTCCGATATCTATTAATTGAATCTGCCTTTGATTTACAAATTGCCCGATTATTAAAAACTCAGTTTGATTAACTGATTAACTGATTAACTGATTAACTGATTAACTCGGTCAAAAAATGTTGGTGCTTAAAATAAGTATGCTGATAAAAGTAGTATCACTGGTAGGTTATAGACTATTAAATTGGTCGTGATGTGAGTCAAAGAAAAGCCGCATTTTGAAATGCGGCTTTGAAATGTTGTAATTAGCTGCTGTGCTCATGGATAGATTGCCAAATACTGGCTGGCAATAATTCGGTGAGCTGCGACTGTAGATTAGCAATTGCCTCTTCGGCATGAATGGTGTTTTGCTCACAAATACTGATATAGTTTTGCTCCTTTAACCCAGATATCAGATTGGTAAGCACCTTCTTATCAAAGAACTCTGGGCTTTTTATGCCATGTAAAGTACCTAAGCGTTTGGCTAACACTTCACAATCTGCTTCAAGTTGCTGGCGCTTAATCGCATCTGAATTGATGATCTGCGTCGTCGTAATTGCATAACGTTCAAGGGTTAGATGCATCACGTTACCAAGCATTTCCAATTGAGCTTGCGCTTGCTTGTCGGCAGTGATCTTGATGATGCCATTATCCATGCTGATCAGCTTCTGTTGTTCAAAGCTGTTTAAGATATTCGCGATGTAGTCCTCAGACAGTGTTGTTAAAAACCATTCTTTCGCAAACAGTGGATACAATGCATTCACGGTCTTATTTGCAGACTCAAAAGAGATTTCTGTTTTTTGATAAATTAACTGTGCAAGTATGCTTGGTACAGCAAAAAGGTGAATGATGTTATTTCTGTAGTAATTAAATAGTGTGCGCTCTTTCTCTCTAATCGAGATAATTTCGCCCATCTCATCTGTTAACACATCAAACTTATTTAACTTTAATGCATGGTCGAGTAATGATTGTGCACTATCTGAAGGAAGCGTAACTTGATCGTTATATTTTGCTTGCTGCTGCAGTGCTAAATAGAAGTCAAGTTGCTTAAGTAGCTTTGGTTTACTTAAAGCAAATTGGTCGCGACTCAGTAAAATTGTGGCAAGTAAGTTAACAGCATTCAGTGCAGCTGCGCTGTTTATATTGGTCATAATGTCTTGCGCCACGTTTGCAACTTGGGTATTCAGCCACTGTGGTTTCACACTATCATCGCCAATATGCGCACGCCAATCCGGTTGGTGTTCATTTAGATATTGTTGAAGTGCGATTGGTTCACCGAAGTTCAGATAACCACGGCCATAGTTTTTGAGATTTTTAATCGCTTTAAAAACTGCGAAAATGGATTCGTTCTTTTTGTCATTACCCGCTAGCTCTTTCAGATACGTATTAATCTCCATTACATACTCATAACCAATATAAACAGGCACAATAGAGATTGGACGTTCAATACCACGAAGCATAGCTTGCATGGTCATAGCTAACATACCTGTTTTAGGCGGTAATAGACGGCCTGTTCTGCTACGACCACCTTCAGTATAAAATTTAACCGAATAACCTTTCATAAAGAGTTGGCTTAAGTACTCTTTGAAAATAGCTGAGTAAAGTTTATTTCCGGCAAATGAGCGACGAATAAAGAAAGCACCAGAGCGACGGAAAATCCCCCCTGCAGGAAAGAAGTTTAAGTTTACACCCGCTGCGATATGAGGAGGAACTAACCCTTGGTGGTAGATAACATAGGTTAGTAACAGGTAGTCCATGTGACTGCGGTGGCAAGGTACATAAATAACTTCGTGCCCTTTATTGGTTAGCTCATGAACACGCTCTGCGTATTTAACTTCAATGCCATTGTAAAGCTTGTTCCACAGCCAAGTTAAAATACGATCTCCTACGCGGATCATGGCGTCGGAGTAGTTGGCAGCGATCTCTTCAAGTAATTCTTTCGCTTTTAACTTGGCTTCTTCATGACTTAACCCTTTCGCTTTAGCTTCGTCTGCAATTGCCTTCTTAATGCTTGGCGATGCAAGTAAGCCTGAGAAAAGAGCTTCTCTTGATGGTAACTTGGGACCTGTTGCAGCCAACTTTTGACGTTTGAAGTGCACCCGTGCAACACGGAGTAATTTGTGGGGTAGTTCGTCAACATCAGATTTATCCGTCATCAATTGATTGAGTTCAATAGGCTGACTAAAACGCACAAGATTATCTCGGCCCGAGAACAGCAAAACAAAAAACTTTCTTAACCAGCTCGGGGTCATTGAATGAGAGAATAGTGTGCCGATACCTGGTTTTTCTTTACCTGGGTTTCTGCCCCAAAGAATAGTAACAGGTACAACCTGTGCGCGTTGCTCTGGAGAGAGGCTAAATGCATCGAAGATTTGTTTACCTAGTTCAAGAGCGTCACTGGGTTTTGCCTTATCACCAAACAGCGGGGTTGGGTTAGAAAGTGGGATAAAACGATCAATCTGTTTTCCTGAGAGAGTTTGTTGCTCTCTTGGGTCTGGCAAGCCAAGCTGTTTACATACTGCTGCCAATGCAGCTAAATCTGCTTTTGAATTTAGACGCGTTACGTAAAACGTAGGCAAAGATGGGTCGAGTTCAAATTGTGCAACAGGAGATTCCGGCAGCAGTTTTGTCCTAACCAAAATACGGTTTACGGCAGCTGCAATTACGTTCGCGCTGCGAGTCAAAATGTTCATATCATAACCAGCTAAAAAATTTGCTATAGAATACCAAGGAAATACTGGACTGACCATTTACAAAAAAGCATCAATCTCAGAAGCTTCTCTTAAGTGTAGATGTTTTCAGAAAGAACTCGACTCATTCGCTGTAATGCTAGATAAGATATTTATTAAGATAAACTGTTGCATTTATCGCCAGTCTCTATATAATACGCAAACTTTCCGCTCATTATTAGCTGGAAAGTTAGAAACAAGGCTTGGATCTCAAGCCACTAAATAGGAGCTCCGATTTGGAGCTCAATGGTAGAAATAGAAGAACACCCGACTTCCTAATATTTAGGTGGTTTCGGAGGTTTTTTTATGCTCTTTTTAAATGCTCTTTTTATTGAGGTTAAAGAATGTCAAATCAACGCATTCGTATTCGCCTAAAAGCTTTTGACCACCGTTTGATTGACCAATCAACGGCGGAAATCGTGGAAACTGCGAAACGCACAGGTGCACAGGTACGTGGTCCAATCCCACTTCCTACACGTTTTGAGCGCTTCACTGTATTGGTTTCACCGCACGTAAACAAAGATGCGCGTGATCAGTATGAAATCCGCACCCACAAACGTCTGATCGACATCGTAGAACCAACAGACAAGACTGTAGACGCTCTAATGCGCCTAGACCTTGCTGCTGGTGTTGATGTTCAAATCAGCCTGGGTTAATCGGAAGATTAGAGAGGTTTTAGGAAAATGGCATTAGGTCTAGTCGGTCGTAAAGTGGGTATGACACGTGTCTTCACTGAAGATGGTGTATCTATCCCTGTGACAGTTATCGAAGCGACGCCTAACCGTGTAACGCAGATCAAATCTGACGCTACAGACGGTTATAACGCGCTTCAAGTTACTGCAGGCGAGAAAAAAGCAAGCCGTGTAAACAAACCAGAAGCGGGTCACTTCGCTAAAGCTGGTGTTGAAGCGGGTCGTGGCCTGTGGGAATTCCGTCTTAACGGCGGAGAAGGTGAATTTGAAGTTGGTGCTGAACTAACAGTTGAGCTATTCAATGACGTAAACAAAGTTGACGTTACTGGCACTTCAAAAGGTAAAGGTTTCCAAGGTGGTGTTAAGCGCTGGAATTTCAGCATGCAAGACGCTACTCACGGTAACTCTATCTCTCACCGTGCTCCTGGTTCAATCGGTCAAAACCAATCACCTGGTAAGGTGTTTAAAGGTAAGAAAATGGCCGGTCACATGGGTGCTGAGCGTTCAACGACTCAGAATCTTGAACTAGTTCGTGTTGACGCAGAGCGTAACCTGCTTTTAGTTAAAGGTGCAGTACCTGGCGCTATCGGCGGTGACGTTATCGTTAAACCAGCTGTTAAAGCATAAGTCCTGGAGATTTAGTGATGGAATTAGCAATTAAAGGCGCTGGTGCGCTTGAAGTTTCCGAAGCTACTTTTGGACGTGAGTTTAACGAAGCATTAGTACACCAAGTAGTTGTTGCATACGCAGCAGGTGCTCGTCAAGGTACTCGTGCTCAGAAGACACGTTCTGAAGTTCGTGGTGGTGGTAAGAAACCATTCAGCCAAAAAGGTACTGGCCGTGCACGTGCTGGTACAATCCGCAGCCCAATCTGGCGCAGCGGTGGTGTGAGCTTTGCAGCTAAGCCGCAAGATCACAGCCAAAAAGTTAACCGTAAGATGTATCGCGGTGCGATCAAAAGCATCTTATCTGAGCTTGTACGCCAAGAGCGTTTAGTTGTTGTTGAAAACTTCGGTTTAGAAGCACCAAAAACTAAAGAGCTTGTTGGTAAGCTTAAAGAGCTTGAGCTTAAAGACGTGTTAATCGTGACTGAAGAAGTAGATGAGAATCTATTCCTTTCTGCACGTAACCTATACAAGGTTGATACACGTGATGTAGCTGGCATTGACCCAGTAAGCCTAATCGCTTTCGATAAGGTATTAATTACTGCAGGTGCTGTTAAGCAACTTGAGGAGGCGCTAGCATGATCCGTGAAGAACGTCTTTTAAAAGTAATCCTTGCTCCACACATCTCTGAAAAGAGCACTATTGCAGCTGAAGAAAACAACACAATCGTTTTCAAAGTAGCAACAGACGCAACTAAAGCTGAAGTTAAAGCTGCAGTTGAGAAGCTTTTTGAAGTAGAAGTAACTGGTGTTCGTACACTTAACGTTAAGGGTAAAACAAAGCGTACTGGCATGCGTTTCGGTCGTCGTTCAGACTGGAAAAAAGCCTACGTTACTCTTAAAGAAGGTAGCGAGCTAGACTTTGTCGGCGGCGCCGAGTAATAAGGGGAGTTAGAATTATGGCACTTCAAAAGTGTAAACCAACTTCTGCGGGTCGTCGTCACGTCGTTAAAGTGGTTAACCCTGATCTACACAAGGGTAAGCCATACGCTCCGCTATTAGAGAAGAACTCTAAATCAGGTGGTCGTAACAACAACGGTCGTATCACGGTTCGTCACATCGGTGGTGGTCACAAGCAACACTACCGTGTAATCGATTTTAAACGTACTAAAGACGGTATTCCGGCTAAAGTTGAGCGTTTAGAATATGATCCAAACCGTAGCGCAAACATCGCTCTTGTATTATATGCAGACGGTGAGCGTCGTTACATCATCGCACCTAAAGGCTTAAAAGCTGGTGATACTATTCAGTCTGGTGTTGATGCACCAATCAAGGCTGGTAACACATTACCAATGCGCAACATGCCTGTAGGTTCTACTGTTCACAACGTTGAGCTTAAGCCTGGTAAAGGTGCTCAAATCGCTCGTTCAGCGGGTGCATACGTTCAGATCCTTGCTCGTGAAGGTCAGTACGTAACACTTCGTCTACGTTCAGGCGAGATGCGTAAAGTTGAAGCGGATTGTCGCGCAACTTTAGGTGAAGTAGGTAACGCAGAACACATGCTACGTTCACTAGGTAAAGCTGGTGCAAATCGTTGGCGTGGTATCCGTCCTACAGTTCGTGGTGTTGCCATGAACCCAGTAGACCACCCACACGGTGGTGGTGAAGGTCGTACTTCTGGTGGTCGTCATCCTGTATCTCCATGGGGTGTACCTACTAAAGGTAAGAAGACACGTAAAAACAAGCGTACTGATAAATTAATCGTACGTCGTCGTACTAAGTAATAGTTGAGGAATTGCCATGCCACGTTCTCTCAAGAAGGGTCCATTCATTGACCTACACTTGCTGAAGAAGGTAGAGAAGGCGTTGGAAAGCGGTGACAAGAAGCCTATCAAGACTTGGAGCCGTCGTTCAATGATCATCCCTAACATGATCGGATTGACCATCGCTGTCCATAATGGTCGTCAGCACGTACCTGTATTCGTTACAGACGAAATGATCGGTCACAAACTAGGTGAGTTTGCACCTACACGCACTTACCGCGGCCACGCTGCGGATAAGAAAGCGAAGAAGCGTTAATCGGAGGATATGATGGAAGCATTAGCTAAACACAAATTCGCCTCTGGTTCGGCGCAAAAAGCACGTCTAGTTGCTGATCAGATCCGCGGACTACCGGTTGATCGCGCACTAGAAATCCTGGCGTACAGCCCTAAGAAAGCGGCTGTATTAGTTAAAAAAGTACTAGAGTCTGCTATCGCGAACGCGGAGCATAACGAAGGTGCTGACATTGATGAGCTACGTGTAGCTACGATCTTTGTGGACGATGGTCCTACAATGAAGCGTATTATGCCACGTGCTAAAGGACGCGCAGACCGCATCCTTAAGCGTACAAGCCACATCACTGTTGTGGTTTCGGATAGCTAGGAGATATAAGTAATGGGACAAAAAGTTCATCCTACTGGTATTCGCCTAGGTATCTCAAAGCCTTGGGTATCTACTTGGTACGCGAATACTAAAGATTTCTCTGAACAGCTTTTTGGCGATCACAAAGTACGTCAATACCTTACTAAGGAATTGAAGTCTGCTTCTGTGTCTAAAATCGTTATCGAGCGTCCAGCTAAATCAATCCGTGTAACAATTCACACAGCTCGTCCTGGTGTTGTTATCGGTAAAAAAGGTGAAGACGTTGAAAAGCTTCGCCAAGCTGTAACTAAGCTTGCTGGTGTACCTGCACAAATCAACATTGCAGAAGTACGTAAGCCAGAGCTAGATGCACAGTTAGTTGCTGACGGTATCTCTTCTCAGCTAGAGCGTCGTGTTATGTTCCGTCGTGCTATGAAGCGCGCAGTACAGAACGCAATGCGTCTAGGTGCTAAGGGTATCAAAGTTGAAGTTAGCGGTCGTCTAGGCGGTGCTGAAATCGCACGTTCTGAGTGGTATCGTGAAGGTCGTGTACCTCTACATACACTTCGTGCTGATATCGATTACGCAACTTCTGAAGCTTTAACCACTTACGGTATCATCGGTGTTAAAGTTTGGATCTTCAAAGGCGAAGTTATCGGTGGTCTTCCACTGAAACAAGAGCAAGAGAAGCCAGCTAAACGTGCTCCGAAGAAAGCCAAAAAAAGTGCTAAGTAAGAGGTAGCGATTAATGTTACAGCCAAAACGTACAAAATTCCGTAAGGTTCATAAAGGCCGCAACCGTGGTCTTGCGAACAACGGTAACAAAGTTAGCTTCGGTTCATTCGGCTTGAAAGCAACTGGTCGTGGTCGTATGACTGCTCGTCAAATCGAAGCAGCTCGTCGTGCTATGACTCGTCACATCAAGCGTCAAGGTAAAATCTGGATCCGTGTGTTCCCAGACAAGCCAATCACAAACAAGCCGCTTGAAGTTCGTATGGGTAAAGGTAAAGGTTCTGTTGAATACTGGGTTGCTGAAATTCAGCCTGGTAAAGTGCTTTACGAAATGGAAGGTGTTTCTGAAGAGCTTGCTCGTGAAGCATTCAACCTTGCTTCTCGTAAACTACCATTCAAGACAACTTTCGTAACTCGGACGGTAATGTAATGAAAGCTAGCGAATTAAAAGACAAAAGCGTAGAAGAGCTAAATGCTGAACTTCTAGAGCTACTTCGTGAGCAGTTTAACCTGCGCATGCAAGCGAGCACTGGTCAGCTAGCTCAAACTCACGAACTGAGAAAAGTACGTCGCAACATTGCGCGTGTTAAAACGGTTATTAACCAGAAGGCAGGTGCATAATGAGCGATAAGATCCGTACTCTTCAAGGTCGTGTAGTAAGCGATAAAATGGACAAATCAATTGTTGTTGCTATCGAGCGTCAGGTTAAGCACCCGATCTACGGTAAATTCATCAAGCGTACTACTAAATTGTCAGTACACGATGAGAGCAACACTGCTAAAGCAGGTGACGTAGTTACTATTCGTGAGTGCGCGCCAATTTCTAAGAATAAGTCTTGGACTTTAGTAGAAGTTGTTTCTAGTCCTAAGCAAGCTTAATTTTAGTCTCAGACTAATATTATAATTGCTTAAAAGCCTCGGCGTTTGCTGGGGCTTTTGTCGTTTAGGGGTAAGTAAATTAGAGTTTGTCGTGTTTTCCAAATCAGGCTAAATCTTATTTAACTCAAACGGCAAATTCATCAAGCGTACTACCGGTAACCGGGTATTAAATTGTCAGTACACGATGAGAGCAACACTGCTAAAGCAGGTGACGTAGTTACTATTCGTGAGTGCGCGCCAATTTCTAAGAATAAGTCTTGGACTTTAGTAGAAGTTGTTTCTAGTCCTAAGCAAGCTTAATTTTAGTCTCAGACTAATATTATAATTGCTTAAAAGCCTCGGCGTTTGCTGGGGCTTTTGTCGTTTAGGGGTAAGTAAATTAGAGTTTGTCGTGTTTTCCAAATCAGGCTAAATCTTATTTAACTCAAACGGCAAATTCATCAAGCGTACTACCGGTAACCGGGTATTAAATTGTCAGTACACGATGAGAGCAACACTGCTAAAGCAGGTGACGTAGTTACTATTCGTGAGTGCGCGCCAATTTCTAAGAATAAGTCTTGGACTTTAGTAGAAGTTGTTTCTAGTCCTAAGCAAGCTTAATTTTAGTCTTAGACTAATTTTATAATTGCTTAAAAGCCCCGGCGTTTGCTGGGGCTTTTGTCGTTTAGATGCTTGGTATTTTTTATGTTTAGTTCTGCCCGGATTTCTTAAACCTGCTTCAATTCATCAAGTCATAACAAAAATGAAACGCCTTTTATATTTCAATAATGTTCTTTTATCGATTTATTAAGACTTATACTGGTTGCTCACGTATTCTACAATTTGAAACTACTTTCGGGACATGCATTAACAATGACTTTCCTCATTGTGTTGATGCCATTGTTTCTGATCTTTGACTTTGAGTTTTGGAATGAAGGATATGAATGAAAAGCGCCATTTGAGTGGCTTACTAACTTGGGCATTATTATTTTCCCTATTTACCACCACACATGCACACGCATCTGCAGTAAAGAAAGAGTCAAAAGGCTTGGTGCCTGAAGACTATTTCGATTTTGTTTTTTTAAATTCACCTCAGGTATCTCCTAATAACGAAGACATTTTATTTGTTAAACGAACAGTCAATGACGATGCCAGCGGAAGAAATAGTCAGATTTTCAAAATAGACAAATCAGGTATTGTTTCTGAATTTACTCAAGGCACAGGCGATCGCGCGCCTCAATGGTCACCAGATGGCTCTCGTGTTGCCTTTGTCCGTTCTGTGGATGGTAAATCACAGGTATTTGTTATGCCAGCCAATGGCGGTGAAGCAAAGCAAATGACTTTCCTAGAGCAAAGTCTATCGAGTTTTCAATGGTTGCCATCTGGTGAGCAGTTGCTGCTGACATTAACTGTGAGTCCCGAAAAAGCTAATGAAGCATTAAACAGCGAGTCTGAAAGTAAGCGTGCTAAACCAGATATTGTGGTAGTCAAAAACGCGAGGTACATCGGAGATGGTGCAGGTTATTTAAGTGGCAAGCGTCGCCATCTATTTACTTATGATTTAGAAAGCCAAGCATTGACTCAACTGACAGAAGGAGTTGACTGGAATGTGAATGGTCCAACTTTGTCTAAAGATGGTCAATATGTTTATTTTCATGCCAATAAAACAGGGCTCGAGTATGAGGGTAATGATAATAGCGATATCTATCGCTTAAACATTAAGACAAAGCAGCAAGTCGCATTGACTCAACATCATGGCAGTCAATATAGTGTTAGCGTTTCGCACGACGGGAAGTCTTTCGTGTACAGCCATCAAGAAGGCACCTATGAGCAAGCAGATCTATTTTTACATCGTGGAAATAGTGAGCCAAAAAATTTAACTGCAGCATTCGATAGACGCGCTTCAGGGGCTTTATGGTCACCGACAAATAAGTCGCTTTATTTTACAACGAGCGATCATGGTGCCCACCGTTTATTCGCAGTTGATACCGATGCTGCATCGGTTAAAAAGTTACTAGATATGGATAAAACGGTTAGAAATTTAGCGATTGCACCCAGTGGCAAGTTTCTAGTCTTTACCTTAGAAAGTTCAACAGCACTCCCTGAACTATATCGATATGAAATTCAATCGAAAAAACTGCAAAAGCTCACACAATTTAATGATGCATTGATGGCGAGCAAAGCCCTTTCACCAGCAGAATCATTTTGGTTTGAGAATGAGCAGGGAATGAAAGTACAGGGTTTCGTTCATAAGCCAATTAATTTCGACAAGAATAAATCATATCCACTGGTATTGAATATTAAAGGCGGCCCAGGTGGTATGTGGGGACACCAGTGGTTCCATGAAAACCAAATGTATGCTGCCAAAGGCTATGGTGTCGTTTATGTGAATTACCGTGGTAGTAGCGGCTATGGTATTGCACATAGTAAAGCTGTTCGAAAGGATTATGGTGGCGCAGATTACAGAGATAATATGCAGTTTTTAGATAAGGTTATCGCACAGAATAGCTGGATTAATAAAGATGCGCTGTATATCACAGGGGGCAGTCATGGTGGCTTTTTAACTAATTGGATCACGACCAAAACTAATCGCTTTAAAGCTGCAGTCACGCAACGCAGTGTCAGTTCATGGATCTCTGAGGCGGGTACGCAAGAGTATACGCCAGCGCAAATGACGAAAGAGTTTGGTGGTACGCTTTGGACCAACTTTGCCGGATACTGGGATCGCTCACCATTGAAGTATGCTGATCAGGTTTCGACACCGACTCTGATCATCCACAGTGATCAAGATATGGTGACACCCATAGGGCAGGGCCAAGAGTGGTTTTATGCGCTAAAAGCGAATGATGTTCCTGTAGAAATGGTGATCTTTAAAGGTGAGACACATGGTCTGTCTCGCACTGGTACGCCAACAAATTTAGTTGAGCGCTTAGATCGTATTTTGGATTGGTTTTCGCGTTATTAAGTTAAAGAAATTAAGAGGGAGTCAGTGCTCCCTTTTGAACTCATATTTTTAGCCTTTATTCTGATTCATTTGCTCAATAAAGGCATTCGAATCGGCAATCGAACGATTCATATCATTGATTAGGTTTTGAATATCGACTTTCAATGAGTCAAATTCACCTCGGATCGCCGCGACAGCTTGGGCATTCAGGTTATGTTTTAAATACAGTACATTGTCTTTCAATGAGTCTAAAACAGGCTGCATTTTAGCTTCACTACGACGCATCGATTTAAGCAGCTTAGAAAACTGCCTTTGTGTTTGTTTTAATTTTTTCTCACTTTCACGTTTTAAATTAGCATTTGAATATTGGCCAAGTTCATCCTGCCATTCATCAAATAACGCTTCGGCAACATCTTCTACTTTGTCGATATTATTAGAGACATCGCTCGCGGCCGAAAGACTTGACTCATAATCATCATTCAATTGTTCATAGGCGGTTTGCAGTTCACCACCATCAAAATTAACGAGTGTGGTTAATCTTTCTAGTGCTGATTGAAACTCTTGCTGCGAGTTTTGTTGTGACTCTTTAGTCGCTTCGACTCTATCAACTAAGATCTCACGCTTGTGGACACCGACTTTTTCCATGGCAGAGTAGTAAACGGTTTGGCATGCGCTAAGGCCTACGCACAGCACCGCTGCTAGGGTTAAATGTTTCATAATCAACCTATTTTATTAACTATCTTGGTGTAAATTATGGGGCGGATTGCTATGATGTGCAAAACGTTTCCTGTTTATTTTATTTCTATGCAACTGCACTATCAGCAAATACAGTCCAAAGCGAAAGAGTTTTTAGCGCGTCAGCCTAGTTGGTGGCAGCATTATTTTAAACGCTGCTTAGAAGACCAAATTACCATCAATGCGGGCTATTTGGCTTATGTGACGCTTTTGTCTTTGGTGCCATTGATTGCGGTTGGTGTCGCAATATTTTCAGCCTTTCCTGGGTTTGAAGATACCCGCGTTGCCATAGAAAACTTCATTTTCACTAACTTTGTCCCGACTTCAACAGATTCTATTAAGTCTCATATCAGCGCCTTTACGGGTAATGCAAATCAAATGACCGCCGTGGGTATTAGCTTCTTAGCTGCTGTGGCGCTGTTGCTGATCAGAAATGTAGATACTGCCTTAAATCGCATTTGGCGGGTAAAAGAGAAGCGACCGTTTATGATCTCTTTTGCGATTTATTGGATGGTATTGACTCTGGGCCCAGTTTTACTTGGTGCAAGTATTGGTGTGACATCTTATATAGTGTCTTTGGTATCGTTTGCCGATCAGGGTATTCCCGGGTTTAGTGGCTTTTTATTAAAACTTTTACCCTACGCAATTTCTATGGCCGGCTTCATTATGCTCTATACTTTAGTTCCGAATAAGAGAGTTGCTTTTCGAGCTGCGATCCCTGGTGCACTGTTTGCAGCATTGTTGTTCGAGCTAACCAAGAAAGGCTTTGCTATGTATATCAGTCACTTCCCTTCATATGAAGTGATTTATGGTGCATTAGCAACTGTGCCGATCCTATTTGTTTGGGTCTATTTATCTTGGATTGTGGTGCTACTCGGCGCTGAATTTACTGTGTGCTTAAGCGAAAGGCTAGAGCAACAACAAGCGCCTGAACAACACACAGAGGATAGCCAGCATATAGCGCAGTGAGAAAAGTGATAACCTTGGAGGTCTTATGTCTCTTGGTTACGAGTTTAAAGCGGCGCGTCAAAGCTTTCACCTTGCGGTAGGGCAGGGTGCACAAATACATGTAGAAGAATATGGATGCGAGCAAGGTGTGCCTGTGGTCGTTTGTCATGGCGGTCCAGGAGCGGGTCTTGTGCCTTCGATGAGTTGCCTGTTTAATCCGCGAAAATATCGCATTATTTTATTTAGTCAGCGAGGCTGCGGCCTCTCTTCCCCTGATTCATTAGTGCATAATAGCCCAACTCATTTAGTGGACGACATACATTTGCTGCTAAATCACCTTGGCATTGAAAAAAGTGTGATTGCAGGCGGGTCTTGGGGGGCGACATTGGCGTTACTTTTTTATCAATCTCATCCTGAAAGAGTGTCTGGGTTAATACTCTGGGCAAGCTTCCTAGCCGAAACCTCCGATCTCGCTTGGTTGTATGGACCGCATGGGGCCGGTGCGCAATTTTATCCTGAGCTGTATTTAGACTTCAGCCATGGCCTCAATAGTGAATCTGAGATCTTACAATATTATTATCAATCTTTGACAGGCGCTGATGAGCTGGAGCAACACAAAGCAGCTCAGTTGTGGATGGCTTGGGAGTCAAAATTAGCTTTGGGCACAAGAACGAGACTTGCCCACATTGAACAAGCGCACAGTGATGTTCAGCAAGCAAAAATCATGTGTCACTTCTTTCAAAAAGATAATTTTTCTCAGCTTTGTGGTATTGCTCAATTTAAAGAACTGCTATGCCATCTACCATGCTGGCTTATTCATAGTCGAGATGATTTAGTGTGTCGCTATGCGCCCGTACAGCGCTTTGCTAAAGAGCATAAAGCACAATTTTATGTTTTAGAAAATGCTGGGCATGCGCAGCGAGAAGGCGATTATATGGATGCCATAATTCGTGCATCAGACTTAATGCTCTGTCGGTTACACTAGCTTATTGGCAAATACTCAGCGACAAAAATCACCGTCACTGCCATTTAAGACAGCGCTTAAGTTCGGTATATTTAGCGCATTCTAAATAAAGTTTTAAGAGTATTATGCAGGGATTAATTCAAAGAGTTACTCACGCAAAAGTAGAAGTGGCTGGTGAGAGCGTTGGTGCGATAAACAAAGGTATTCTATTGTTGTTGGGCGTCGAAAAGCTTGATGATGAGTCTACAGCAGATAAATTACTCCATAAGGTGAGTAATTATCGCATATTCACGGATGACGCTGGCAAAATGAACCTCAGCCTCAAAGATATTGAGGGAGAACTTTTGGTGGTATCGCAGTTTACCTTGGCTGCTGATACTAAAAAAGGTATGCGTCCAAGCTTTTCAAGTGCGGGGACACCGGCACAAGCTGAAGCGCTGTATAACTATTTTGTGGCACAGGCAAAGGCTGCGGGTATTAAAGTTCAAACAGGACAATTTGCGGCAGATATGCAAGTTAGCTTATGTAACGACGGGCCGGTTACCTTTAATCTTTCAGTTTAGCGGCTTACTGCTATGATATGGTTCAAGTAATCAGGTATAGCAACTTCATTAGGCTTCTTACCGAAATTAGTGATGAGGCGATGGTGAAGTTGCTCTAGTTGTGAGGGGTGACTTGAGAGGAAGTTAATAAACAACCATCCGCCACGATTTAAGCGATTACGAATGTTTTGATAAAATTTATGATCGAACAAAAAATTCGGTGCATCTTCTTGGCTAAATAAATCTAAAATAATCCAATCATATAGCGCATTTTTCTGTACAACTCTCTCAGCATCATCACAGATCAACGCACTGAGCGCATCACCGTCGAAATACTTCTTATAACAACGGATAACTTCGGGGTCTTTTTCTATTGAAGTAACGTGCACACCTGGGTATTGAGATTCTAAATAGTTACGGATAGCCCCAGCACCCAGCCCTAACTCTAATACGGTTTTTGGCGCTGGTAGTGGTTGCCAAAGCGCTGCAAGCTGCTGTAAATGTGGGAGTAACAGGCGTGACGCATCGTCTCTATCAATCACAGATTGTAAAGTGTCGTTAATTAAGAGCCATCGATATTGTTTTTCTTGGCGAACTTGAATACTGATTTGGCCATGTTTCTGCCAATAAATTAGATGTCCAAAATCATGGCAATGAAAAACAAAGTCGGTACTTAAAGTGTCAGAGCTTGTGAAAAATTTCTCCATAATTACATCATCATAGCTGAGCATTTCTGTATTGCCAGTGTGTCCACCAAGTTTTACATTGATTGTTGTAGAAGCAGCGCGAAACTATGTTTTATTTTGTTTTTTTCTAGTATGGTGAGTTTATAAAAACGACACCAAGTTGCCGTTGTTTTGAGAGTAAATCGACGGCCAGAGATGCATTTCAACAGGAGTAACTATGTTTCAGGTAAGTGCGCCACAAAGCAGCGAAGACTGGCAAGCCTATTATCAATTACGCTGGCAAGTTTTACGTGCCCCGTGGGATCAGCCTAGAGGCTCAGAGCAAGACGACTTAGAGCAAGAGGCTGAGCACCGTTATATTAAGAATAACGACGGTGACGTATTAGCCGTTGCGCGTTTGCATTTTAATAATCAGCAGCAAGCTCAAGTGCGTTACATGGCGGTAGATGAAAGGCACCGTGGTCAACATTTAGGTAGCCGTTTATTGCATGAGCTTGAAAAGGTAGCGTGGCAACAGAATGCGGATGAGCTGGTTTTATTTGCTCGTGAACGAGCTTTGTCTTTCTATGAAAAGCACGGTTATACCGTGTTAGAAAAAGCGCATTTGGCATATGGTGATGTGCAGCACTGGAAGATGGTGAAGCAAAAACCATGTGAGCCTGGCTGGTTCCGTCATCCTGACTGGACACAGGTATTACAAAATACATGGCGTGAGTCTATTCCAATCAGTGATGCGATGGGCATTAAAGTTGAAAGCTACACTGACTGGCAATTTTCAACTAAAGCAGATTTAAAAGCGAATTTAAATTTACACAACTCGATGTTCGCAGGTTCGGTGTACAGCATGGCGACCTTGACAGGTTGGGGGGCGACTTATTTGGCCCTGAAAGAGCTTAATCTTGAAGGTAACATTGTGTTGGCTGATGCTGAAATTAAATATCTTAAGCCACTAACAACGGCGCCAAGTGCGACTGTGACCATCGCAGATTGCTCGGGTAAATTGCTTGAGTTAGAAACGGAAGGAAAAGCGAAATATTATGTACCTGTGAATGTGTACGATGGCGATAAACTGGTTGCTAAGTTTGAAGGCTGCTTTGTTGTTCTTCGCTAAAATTAAGCGCTAGATTTTAAAAGCCAAGCAATTTGCTTGGCTTTTTATTATTGAATAGAAGTTATACCAATCCTCAATAATACTTAATCATTTTGAGGGACTAAAACTGACGCTAACTTCGTTGAAAATTTCTTATTTAGAATAACTAAATAGCAAAATTTCCGCCTTGCCTACATGGATGTAGGTACCTCGGCGATAGCAGGACGCGTGAGCGGCGTTATCGACTAGTTTTTCTTGCCTCAAAATAGACCGCTTAATTAAGAGGATTGGTATTACAAAATATCGGTGAGCAATATACCAATACCAAAGCGCTGTATGTCTGCATTGTAATCAATCATGCTTTCGCCATAGCCGTTAAAGTATTGCGCATAGCCTCGCAATCGGCCCCACATAGGAAAAGACCAATCAAGCTGTAAAGCCCCGCGGTTATCACTGTTGAGATTATTTCTTACCATAAAGCCAAATTCATGATCACCTTGGCGATACACGCCACTAAACTCAAAGTAGCCCATATATTTGTATATGTCCGGGTTGTCGTCGCCTTTTGCTTCTAAAGCATCTGATTTGTCGTCTTCAGGCAGTCGATACCAAGGTTTAAAACTGAAAACAAAGCCACGGTTTTCCCATATGAAGTTGGCATACAGTCTGTTCCAAGAGCGAGAATTAGGTTGGCTGCGACCATTTGATTGATGCGATAAACCGACTACCACAGCCATTTCATCGCCCCACAGCACATTCTCATCGTCTAAAAAGTTAATCCAAAATACTTCGGGCTCGTAATTGGTTTCCCGAAAAGGTGAAGAAATATCTTTGTTATAAAACTGCCAATAGGATTGCAGGGTGAAAGCGGTGTAAATTGCTTGGTCTGGGTCTGAAAAGCCAGTGTAAATGGGCACTTTTAAAGATAGCTGGTATTTGACCTCAAAGTTATCAAGCGGCTCACCTTGCTCATCACTAATTGCTTTTATGCCATCAAATGGGCGGTTATTCGGCTGACTAATATAAGAAACTGGCAAAATGTAATTACGGTGATGTGGCGTTAGAACATTACGGTTCTTTTGCGTCACACGTTCGCGGGCCATGCGCTGATCGAGTAGGCTAAATTTTTTTGCGGCCTCTAGCTTAGAGCACTTTTCTTTAATATCTGCAACTAAGGCTTTGTCATCCGCATTCATCAGTTCATTGATGACGCATTGTTTGACGAGATCGATTTCATCTTCTTCCATAGGCGTTTCTGTGGCAAAAGCCAATAATGGAAGAGTAAATAAAATACTCAAAGATGTGAGTAAATAGCGCATGATTGCCTCTTTGTATGCTCCTTTAACAAAATGAGTATACATGAGATGCATGAAGTTAGCGTGAATAAACAGCGCAATGTGTTTTATGAAATAAAGAGGTATTGAAAAAGGCTGGCGGCAAAAGCCGCCATACCTTAGTAAGCGACACTCAATAAAAGGTGCTTACTCTCACGCAATAAGGTGAAGCCTTACAGCTCAAAATAGTTTGTGAAGAACTTATAGAGTTCTGTGCCTTGGTTCACACTGGCCGAAGCAAAATGCAAAATGGTAATGGCATCTGTGTCTAACGTGATTTCATGCAATGGCTTTTCTGATAAGTATTGTTCCATGCGTAAAATCTTCGCAATGGTGTCACCTGCTTTAATATGACTGCCCAATACTGCGTTGTACTCGACCATGCCACCCATAGGCGCGTAAAACGCCAAATAGTCATCAAGCATACAGGCGTAACGAGTAATAGGCTTAGGTTCAAATTCAGCACCGATAAACGCTTGCTTGTGATTTAAGTAACTCAGGATACTTTCGGCATCGAGCTTGGCTTCGGTTAAGTCGATTTTCTCTTGCGAGCCCAGTTCAACGGTGAAAGCTTCAACCCACACTGGAATATTGCGGCCCTGCGCTTTGTAGGCTTCGCTTAATTGCCACCAAGGGCAAAAAGTCGCTTCGTCCATCGCGCCATCAAATTCATTGGGGATCAACAGCACGTGTTCAATGTCAAAGTAGCTTGCACTCGCCTTCGCATATTCAGGACAGTACAAATGTTTTGCCGAGATCGGACCGGTATGAAGATCTAACACTATGTCAGCTTCATGCGCTAAACGCTGCAAGGTAACCGCGATCCGTTTACCGGTATTCACGCGATAAGCGGGTTGATCTAGAAACGCTTGGGTCTGATCAACAAGCAGCGCGCGGAATTTACTTTTGATCTCATCTTCTGGCGCGTCTATATGTTCGTGAACAAATGACTCGATCAGTTTGCTGTGATCGTGATACATGCGGTTCCAGTTGGTGCCGGTGATCGGATCAAAACGACCTAAAGTAAACTCCCCCGACTTTTGATTACAGCCGATCGGATTCGCATAAGGCACTAAGGTGATGTCTGAAGCCAGTGTTTGTGTTTTTAGCTGCTCAAGTAATTGGTAAATAACTGCATTACCTTGTACTTCTGCGCCATGCATATTGGCTTGAATATACACTTTAGGACCGCTGCCATTGCCTTGTAAACGATACACAGGAATGGTTAAAGGTAAGCCATTGGCAATTTCGCCAACTTGAATATGTTCTTGGGTAATTGTATTCATGGGATCACCTACACTAAATAACTTGCGGCGTTTTGGCTCTTACGCACGCAGACAACTTGGCCTTGCTCAATCACGTATTCAGCAGGCAATTCATGACATAAAAAGAACGGCATACTTTCGGTATACCCGTAAGCACCACATTGACTGAATACCACCCAGTCGTGCTCATTAATATCTTCAGGTAGTGAGTGCTTACCTAAACTGTCTAGCGCAGTACAAAGCGGGCCATGTACTAGGAAATCTTGTGACGGTGCACTAGATTGGCGTAATAATTCACCCGGAAAAGCTTGGTTTGTCACAGCAGGGCGTAATACGTGATTAATACCACCTGCGACAATCAGTTGGTGCTCACCATAGTTAAGTTTTTGCTCAACAACAGGATTTACATAATGGCCGATTTCACCTACCGCATAACGGCCAAGCTCCATCCACAGTTCTTCGACCCCTGCCGCGGCTTTAATGGTTGCCAGTGCATCGACTAATTTAGGCCAAGCGAGGCGATCAGCATCGGTTGTGTAAGGAATACCTAACCCGCCGCCTAAATCTAAGATTTGGCATGTAAAGCCAAGTTGCTCAGCTAAATTGGTCAGTGGCGTGATCATTTGTGACCATAGCTCAGCCAATTTTTCGGTGCTGAGCATATTGCCCCATTGGAAAATATGCAGGCCAACAAAATTAAGCGCAGGGTAGTCTTGAATTCTCAGCTGTTGCCACTCTTCAAGCCCTAAACCAAATGGCGTTAAGCTGTCACCACCAAGTGGGTTCTTTTCGCCATCGGGCCAGCGCAATTGTACACGCAGTAGAATGCGCAACTGCACTTGATGTTCTGTCGCAGCTTGGTTTAACCAAGCCACTTGATTTAAGCTTTCTGCCACAAAGGTGCGTACACCTTGTGACAAAAAGTGTTGGATCTGCTTTTTAGATTTAGCAGGTCCGGTGTTGAGCACACGGTTAGCAGCCACGCCTTGACGCAATACTTGGTCAAGTTCGCCACTGCTTGCTACGTCAAAGTCAAAGCCCGCTTTATCTAAAGTTTGGATCACCTTAGAAAGTGGATTGGCTTTAACGGCATACCATAACTTCACCACAAATTGCTCTGTCAGTGGTTTTAAATGCGCGTATAACGCATCTAGGTCATAGACAAAAAACGGTGTGTCGTTCTGCTCACTGATCGCAGTGATATGCTGACGTAGCGGTGTGCTCAAAAAGCTCATTAGCGTAATACCTCTTCAAGGATTAAAGATGCATCGCTTTGCTCATCGCGGTATTTAACAATTAAAGCACATGACATACTTAAGCCCTGCTCGCGGCCCCATGCACTTGAAGATGGACGAGAACCCGGAATAACAATCGCATTCTCAGGAATTGGTTCGCCTTTATCTAATATGCGCTCGTTCACACAGTCATAGACAGGAATGGTTGCAGATAAACGGACACCTGGTGCAAGTACAGCCCCTTTCTTAACAACTACACCTTCAACGATCACACAGCCAGCACCGATGAACGCATCGTCTTCGATTACAACTGGGCTTGCGCCAACAGGCTCTAATACACCGCCTAGTTGCACAGCAGCACTTAGGTGCACGTTTTTACCTACTTGTGCACATGAGCCAACTAGCGCATGGCTGTCTACCATAGTACCTTCATCGATGAATGCACCGATGTTTACATAGGCTGGTGGCATAATGATTGTGCCAGATGCCACATAGGCGCCGCGACGCACACTTGAGCCACCTGGAACCATACGTACGTTTTGCTCTGCATTGAAACCTTGTGGTGCTAGGTTGTCTTTATCAACAAAACCACCTGGGAACTCAACGTTTGTGCCGTTTCTAAATGCTTCTAAAATGCCTTGTTTTACTTCTACGTTTGCGTGCCAGTTGCCTTGCTCGTCTTGAGTTGCCGCACGTACGCTACCGTTTTCTAAATTGTTTAATAGTTCTAACCAGCTCATGTTTTACTGCCTTAATTCCAAGATAAAATTGTGTCGTTTGCACGCTCAATCGCTGCATTACATTGCAGTTCTAGGTGCGTAAGAGGAGGACGAAGATTCGGTGTGGCCAAAGTTCCCTGCTGGTGCATGAGCACTTTGACAGGAATTGGGTTGGCGACACTAAACAAGCTATTCACGGCTTGCGTCCAGGTGGTGAATAAGTTCGGATAAGTACCCGCTAAAGCGCGACGCACAAACTCAGCGGTTTGCTCTGGCCACGCATTGGCTGCAACAGAGACTAAGCCTTTAGCGCCTGCTTGTGCAAAGTAGGGGATCAACCCATCGTCGCCGCTATAAATAGCCAGCTCAGGCGCGGCTTCACGGAATTGCTCAAATTTACTGATGTCACCGCTGGCTTCTTTTAGCGCCCATAAGTTATCGTGATGTGATAGGTTTTTTAGCACTTGTGGTGACACTTCGACGGCACTGCGACCCGGTACGTTGTAAAGCATACAAGGCAAGTCTGTGGCGCTTAGCAGTGCATCAAACCACTGAGTCTGACCAATTACGCCCGGTTTGGCGTAAAGCGGTGAACCTAGTAGATAAGCGTGAATCGGGTGCTGATTACAAAACTCAACCCAAGCTAATTGTTCTTGCAAATTGATACCACCTACCGCGACCATAAGGGGGACGTTAGGGGCCAAGTTACAAACAAATTCAACAATCGCTTGTTGTTCAGGCAGGGTAAGGGCTAAGCCTTCACCTGTGCTACCAAGCAATAATATGCCATTGCCAGCTTGTTCTTGCTGACGAACGAGTGTTGTGAGTGTGTCAAAGTCAACTTGGTCTTGCGCGTCAAAAGGCGTCACCAAAGCTGTCCATAAAGGATAGTTGGATAAATCGTATTGTGATTTCATCTCTACCGAACTTATAGCATGTTCGGAGTAAGGAGGGTGTCCATACTTCGAACAATTAAAATTCGAAGAGCAATGGACTTAAAAAAGATAAGGCAAACTGGCCTTATTTATTCTAAGACCAGAAGCTCTCCACCAAAATTCTTGCGCCTTGCGCAATTGGTGACAGTCGCTGGGATTCAGCCCAGTCGCCCGAAGTAAACGTCTAGCAAATACGCTTGCTTCTCGGCGTTAATTCCCCTCGCTACGGCATCAATGGAGTTTGCTCTCCTCAACCGCGCTACCTGAATAACGCACCTCTTCCAGCCCTGGCAGCCGAGACAATGCTCCACTGCGCTCAAATAGGGTGAGGCGGCATTGAAACATTTTAGCCGTCTAGGTGTCAAGCAAAGGGGATTAAAAAATCATCTCTTTAAAACCTGAGGTTATAAACAAGGATGTAAAAGAGATCAAAAAGCCCGGTGCAAGACCGGGCAAAGGGAGTTTGTTAATTTAAGAGTCGTGGCTTAGTGGCGCACTTTGATATTGCCTACACCCACTTCAACTTCTAAGCTGTATTGGCCAGAGCCGAAGTATTCAGTCTGTGAACTGACCATTTTCTTATGAGACTGAGCTTTGCCCGCAAAACCAGATAAACTCGTTTTGCCAACACCGGATTCAAGGTTAACTTGTTTGAAGTCATCAATGGCAGTGTCGATACGCACTTTACCCACGCCTACTTCAACATCCGCTGTATTTTCAAGTGCTTGTATTTCAATTTTACCGACTCCCACCTCAACATCTAGACGCATACTTTTAGGCACTTTGACCTCCCAAGTTTGCTCTAAATTATCATCATCAATAGACAGTGATAACTCTTGGCGTTGACGTGAAGATTTTAGTTGGACTGCGCTTAAATCGACTTTATCAGTAAACCAGCCATCATTATCTTTTGGCTCTAAACGAATGGTGACTTGAATTTGGTCTCCATCGTAGCTCGTCAATTCTAGGCTGCCGACTGGAAAATCAATTTCTAATTCTGTGCTGTTTTCAAGATTAAATGATTGCTCAATGGTTCTAGTATCTTCGGCCCAAACTGGCGCAGAAATAACAGCAGTGGTTAAAGCAGCTAATAATAATTTTTTCATCGTCGTCACCCTGATTGATGTTGTTTAATAAGTTAGACGACAGGTGGGTTGAAAAAGGTTTAAAAGAATTAAAAAAAACTTTAAGGCAATAGCGAGAAGAAGCGCCGTTGCCTTAGCTGTAGCTTTTTAACTAGCTGATTTATAAACGAGTTACATTAAAGCCTTGTGCTTTTAATTGAGTGATTAAGCCATGCTGTTCAGGTAAGTGTAGGGCACCCACGGCAATAAATAATGACTCTTTTGTTAATCTTGGTGCTAATTGTTCAACCCAATTATTATTACGCTGAGTCAGCATTACTTCTTCACTGAACTTACCATAGTCAGAATCATCAAAGCTAAGTTGGTAATACTTGTTTAAGGTGTCCATATCGCCTTTTTTCCAGGCATTAACCAAATCTAGAAAGTACTGCTCAACGTCTTTTAATTGCTCAAGCGTAGTGCTTATCATCAAGTCGCTTTTTACGCCTAGCGAACTCAGCATTTCAAGTTGTTGCTCTAAAGTTTCTAACTCGCCGATAGGCTTATTATGCTTTTTAGCATGGGCAATAACTTGTTTGTCGATACCATAGTTTTCCACATATCCAAGATTTTGATATTCAATCTGCATCATAGTGACCATCACAGCCCAAGGTGCTAGGTTGTCAAACAACGCGATATTGATCTGTTTTGCTGCAAAGTATTGCTTTAATGCTTCGAAATGCTCGGCGCTTATTTCATCTTTTAACGTTCTACCTTGCGGTAAAGTCATAAAAGGAATGGAGCGTTTCTGTATTTCAAATGCATTGAGAGCCTCAATGTTTACTTCGACGATGACTTCATCAGTTTGCTCAATCGCTTGAGTGATTTTCTTTGGTAAACCATCCATGCTTTCATCGCCAACATGAACCGTACCAAATAAGTAAGATGTGACACCTGATTTTTCGACCTTGAACAGGGCCGGAGAAAGTGCGGCGGAGTGACTAGAAAAGCCAATTAAAAAAGCTAAAAGCAGCGTAAGAAAAACGCGGTTTACAGTGCTGAACATAGTATTCCCTTGTAAAAAAATTCCCCAACATAATAACAAGTTTGTATAAAAAAGGGAGATTTGGTGATTTTTTGAATAAACAAAAAATGTGTTGTTAATTATTGTAAGCACTAGATAAAAAGAGATTATTACAAAATTATTGGATATTTATTTCTTAATTTGTCATTTGTTGAATTTTAATTTCTTTTTATGGTTTTTTTATTATGAAAATAACATAGGGTTTGCTGTTGACTTAATAGGCTACACGCGGTACTAATAGAAAAAGAACGCAACGTGATGAATATTGTATACCGTTGCGGTAAATAATTCAGGTGATTTTTAAATGCTCAAAACAGCACATTCTCTACTAGTCGTGATTATCAACGTGGTGATTATTATTACCGCGGGGGCTGGTTAGTGCTGAAAGAAAAGTATTAAGCAAAAAGCCCCCCGCACTGAAAAGTTCGGGGGGCTTTTTCGTTTTAGGGTCGAATAAAGCAGTCAGATTGGGAATGAGGAACGAAGATGACAGGCGCAGAGTTACTAATAGATTTACTAGCCAAACATGGCGTTAAAGAGGTATTTGGTTACCCTGGTGGGGCAATCATGCCAATCTACGATGCGTTGTATGGCGCGCCTGTCAAACATTACCTAACTCGTCATGAGCAAGGTGCGGGATTTGCGGCAGTAGGGTATGCCCGCAGTACAGGCAAACTAGGTGTGTGTTTTGCTACGTCTGGCCCAGGTGCAACTAACTTAATCACCTCACTTGCTGATGCCATGATGGACTCAGTGCCTGTTTTGGCCATTACAGGGCAAGTACCTACGGCGGCTATTGGCTCTGACGCATTTCAAGAGGTAGACGTATTAGGCATGTCGCTCTCGTGCACTAAGCACAGTTACATGGTTGAGCGCGCTGAAGACTTAGCTGAGGTATTGCAAGAAGCCATGCATTTAGCATTATCAGGTCGTCCTGGCCCTGTTTTGGTTGATATTCCAAAAGACATTCAGCTGGCACAGGTACCATTTCACCCTTGGCTTGCACTTGAAGAAGAAGCGCCCGAGCTCGACATGGGCGAAGTTGTCAAAGCGGAGCAACTGCTAGCACAAGCGAAAAAGCCGGTGGCTTATGTGGGGGGGGGTGTGCACAACGCGAACGCGCAAGCTGAGCTGATGCAATTTTTAAATAAAACGCACATGCCGGCTGTTTCAACATTAAAAGCGCTAGGCAGTGTTTTACCTGACTATGAATATGATTTAGGCATGTTAGGTATGCATGGTGGTCAAGCTGCCAACCTAGCAGTACAAGAATGTGATGTTTTAGTCTGTATCGGTGCGCGTTTTGACGACCGCGTAACAGGTAACTTGGCTAAGTTTGCCTCGAAGGCGAAAGTGATTCATCTTGATATCGACCCTGCAGAAGTTGGTAAGCGTAAGCCTGCTGCGGCATCTATGATTGGCGACCTTAAAGCCACCATTCCTCATCTAGCGTGCTTTGTGACAGATGCACACTGGTTAGCACATACTTTGGAAATGAAAAAAACGCATGCTTGGCGTTATGACTACCCTGGCGAAAAAGTCTTTGCGCCTTATCTATTAAATGAACTCAGTAAGCGTATGCCGAATACTGGCGTGGTGTGTTGTGATGTGGGCCAGCACCAAATGTGGGTAGCGCAGCATATGAAATTCACCAGCCCACACAACCATTTAAGTAGTGGCGGTGCAGGTACCATGGGCTTTGGTTTGCCCGCGGCAATCGGTGCACAAATCGCACGTCCTGATGACATGGTGATCACCGTCTCTGGTGATGGGTCAATCATGATGAACATCCAAGAATTGGCCACCATTCGCAGAAATAATCTTCCTGTAAAGATCTTAATATTAGATAACCAAAGACTCGGTATGGTAAGGCAGTGGCAACAGTTGTTTTTTGAAGGGCGTTACAGTGAAACGAACTTATCGGATAACCCTGACTTTGTGCAGCTCGCTGCTGTTTTTGGTATTCCGGGACAAACTATTACTCATGCAAGCGAAGTAGATGCGGCTGTCGATGCGCTAGTTGCATCTGAAGGGCCTTATATCTTACACGCTTGTATCGATGATAAAGAAAACGTATGGCCGCTGGTTCCACCGGGTGCCGCAAATGATGAAATGATGACGGAGAATGCATAATGAAACACCAACTTAATATTGCTGTTAAACAACAAAGTGTCGCAATTGAACGTTTCTTGCGTGTAGTCCGTCACCGTGGATTCCAATTGTTAGATCTCGCTCTGGAAGGACAGGATGAATTGTTTCAAGTCAAAATGACCGTGGACAGTGACAAACCCATCTATCTATTAACCTCGCAACTGAGTAAGCTGGTTGAGGTAAAACAGGTTGAGCTGCAACCAATGCAGCAACAGGCTATTGGATAATCGTTCTATATTAAGAGCGAAAGAAAAGAATAATTAATACAAGGTAATAAACATGAGTAATAAATCTGACCTGATCTGGTTCAATGGTGAAATGGTGCCGTCTGAGCAAGCGACGACACACGTATTAAGCCATGCGCTTCACTATGGTAGTTCAGTATTTGAGGGTGTGCGTGCCTATGACACACCAAAAGGTCCGGCGATTTTCCGTTTACAAGATCATACTAAGCGCTTATTTGACTCTGCAAAAATTTATCGTATGCAAGTGCCTTTTACTGCAGATGAAATTAATGAAGCGTGTAAAGCGGCGGTACGTGAGAATGGTTTAAAGAATGCCTACTTACGTCCATTCGCATTCTTAGGCAATGTGGGTTTGGGTGTAAATCCTAAATCACACAAAGCCGATGTTGCCGTTGCCGCGATGGAATGGGGCACTTACTTAGGCGATGGTGCATTAGAGGCAGGTGTTGATGCTTGTATTTCTTCTTGGAATCGTTTAGCACCAAACACCATGCCGACCGCGGCTAAAGCTGGTGGTAACTATTTATCTTCACAACTTATCTCAGGTGAAGCAAAGCGTAATGGTTATGTTGAAGGTATTGCACTAGATGTGAACGGTTACCTAAGTGAAGGTGCTGGTGAGAACTTATTCGTGATTAAAAACGGTGTGTTATTCACGCCTCCTACTACCGCAGCAATTCTACCGGGTCTAACTCGTGACACTATGATGTACCTCGCTCGCAAAGCCGGTTTAGAAGTTCGAGAAGAACCTATTGCACGTGAAGCACTTTATCTAGCTGACGAATTCTTCATGACAGGGACTGCTGCAGAAGTGACACCGGTTCGCAGTGTAGACCAGATTGAAATTGGCACAGGTAAACGTGGCGAGATCACTGAGCTATTACAAACTGCTTACTTTGATTTAGTGAAAGGTCAAAGTGAAGACGAAAACGGTTGGTTAACTTATATCGACTAAGACGCTGTTAAGCGTTTGAGGTGTGGCTGCGGCCTTAATTGCAGCCATCGTATTGAATTTTGGGAATGAGGAAAGTCGGCAAACAACCAGAAGCTGCCGCATATTATTGAGGGCTAAACCATGGCTAAACTACGTAGTAAGACCACCACTGAAGGTAGACAACGTGCAGGTGCTCGCGCACTTTGGCGCGCAACGGGTATGACTGACAGTGATTTTGAAAAACCAATTATTGCGGTTGTGAACTCTTATACGCAGTTTGTACCAGGCCATGTGCATCTCAATCAGCTTAGTGAATTAATGGCAGATGCCATTCGCGAAGCAGGCGGTGTACCAAGAGAGTTTAATACCATTGCGATCGACGATGGTATCGCTATGGGTCACGGTGGTATGTTGTACTCACTACCATCACGTGATCTGATTGCAGATTCAGTTGAGTACATGGTGAATGCCCACTGTGCCGATGCCATGGTATGTATTTCCAATTGTGACAAGATCACCCCGGGGATGTTACTCGCGGCACTGCGTTTAAATATTCCGGTGATCTTTGTTTCTGGTGGCCCAATGGAAGCAGGTAAAACCCGTTTAGCCGACATTGATATCAAGCTCGATTTGGTTGATGCGATGGTTAAAGGTGCTGATCCATCGGTGAGCGATGAGGACTCAGAAAAAGTCGAGCGCTCGGCTTGTCCTACATGTGGTTCGTGCTCAGGCATGTTCACTGCGAATTCGATGAACTGTTTAATGGAAGCGCTAGGGTTAGCATTGCCGGGCAATGGCACGACCTTGGCAACCCATAAAGACCGTCATCAACTTTATATGGGCGCAGCTAAACGCATTGTTGCCTTATGTGACGAGTACTATCGCAACGACAACGATGCGGTATTACCTCGCAATATTGCTAACCAAGCGGCGTTTACCAATGCCATGACCTTAGATATCGCTATGGGTGGCTCTTCGAATACGGTTTTACACCTGATAGCAGCGGCGCGAGAAGGTGAGGTTGATTTTGATATGAGTGATATTGACCGTCTATCACGTACTACGCCTTTCTTATGTAAAGTTGCGCCTGCGACTCAGCAATATCATATTGAAGATGTGCACCGTGCTGGTGGCATCATGGGTATCCTGAATGAGCTCGCCAAAGCTGAAAAGTTAGACTTGTCAGTAGGCCATGTAGCGGGCGGGTCATTGGGCGACGTGATTAAGCGTTGGGACGCAACGGATAGCAATAACGAACGTGCGCAAACCTTCTATCGTGCAGGTCCTGCGGGTATTCGTACTACACAGGCAATGAGCCAGGAGTATCGTTGGGATACTCTTGATATTGACCGTGAAAATGGCTGTGTGCGCAGTGTTGAACATGCTTTCCGTCAAGATGGCGGGTTAGCGGTACTTTCAGGTAACCTGACCCCAGATGGTTGTATTGTAAAAAGTGCCGGTGTAGTTGACGAAATGCTTGATTTCACGGGTCCTGCCGTGGTGTTTGAATCACAAGACGACGCAGTTGATGGCATCTTAAATGGTAAAGTGAAAAAAGGCGATGTGGTTATCATTCGCTACGAAGGGCCAAAAGGTGGCCCGGGCATGCAAGAGATGCTTTATCCGACCAGTTATTTAAAGTCGATGGGCCTAGATAAAGATTGTGCACTGCTAACGGACGGCCGTTTCTCGGGTGGTACTTCTGGTTTATCTATCGGTCACGCTTCGCCAGAAGCGGCCAGTGGGGGGGCACTCGCGCTGGTTGAGAATGGTGACCGCATTCACATCGATATTCCGAATCGGGGCATCCATCTATTAATTGACGATGCTGAAATGGCTGCGCGTCGTGAAAAGCAAGATGCCCGTGGCAAAGACGCTTATAAGCCATTAGATAGACAGCGCGTAGTGTCGCCAGCATTGAAAGCCTATGCTTTATTAGCAACCAGTGCCGATAAAGGTGCGGTGCGTGATTTAGCGAAACTCGAGGAGTTAAGTTAGTCATGGTGGCACAAGAGCTCGATTACTTTCGGGCCATCATCCAAGCGGATATGGCTCCGCTTGCGAAAGTCACAGAGGTCAGCGAGCTGACCTCGCTTAGCAAGCAACTTAACCAGCAGGTGTTTTTAAAACGCGAAGATCAACAACCTGTTTATTCATTTAAGTTACGTGGTGCTTACAATAAGCTTCGCCAATTGCCTAAGGGCAGTAAAGTGGTCACCGCATCAGCAGGAAATCACGCCCAAGGTGTGGCATTGAGCGCGGCGCATTTAGGTCACCAAGCGACCATAGTGATGCCCGTCACAACGCCTGATATCAAGGTAAACTCAGTACGTAACCTTGGCGGCGAAGTAGTATTACATGGTCATAATTTTGATGCCGCACAAGCACACGCCTATGCACTGACTGAGCAGCAAGGCGCGGTATTTGTGCCGCCGTTTGACGACCCAGATGTGATCATCGGACAAGGCACAGTTGCTCGTGAATTAATGCAACAATTACACAACCTCGATGCAGTATTTATCCCTGTTGGCGGTGGTGGTTTGCTTGCGGGAATGGCGATTTATATTAAGTCTCTTCGACTAGACATTAAAGTCATTGGTGTTGAGTCAGCAGAAAGTGCCTGTTTAGATGCGGCGCTGAAAGCGGGTGAGCCAGTTGAGCTTGATCAAGTTGGCAGCTTTGCAGACGGTGTTGCGGTAAAGATCATAGGCAAAGAAACCTTTCGTTTAGCGCAAAAGTTCTGTGATGAAGTCGTGACAGTGAGCTCAGACGAAATCTGTGCTGCGGTGCAAGATATCTTTGTTGCCACACGCGCTATCGCCGAGCCGTCAGGTGCATTGGCGACTGCGGGCTTAACTAAGTGGAGCAAACAATGTGGTCAGACTGGGCTAAAACTCGCTGCAGTACTGTCGGGTGCTAACTTAAATTTCGATCGCTTACGCTATATTGCTGAGCGTACCGCGTTGGGTGCAAAAAGTGAGGCACTTTTTGGTGTCACGATTAAAGAAGAAAAAGGCAGCTTCAAGCGCTTTTGTCATGCTTTAGGGGGCAGAGCCATCACTGAGTTCAATTACCGTTATGCTGGTGAAGGGGACGCACAAATCTTTGTAGGTGTTGGCTTGCGTGGTGGGCAGCCAGAGTTAGATGAGGTTAAGTCAGTACTGCAAACCAATGGTTATGGCTTTGAAGACCTTTCAGATAACGAACTAGCAAAATTGCATATTCGTTATATGGTGGGGGGCAAACCGCCAGTGCCATTGAATGAGCACCTTTTCCGATTTGAGTTCCCTGAATATCCAGGAGCATTGGCACGTTTCTTAGAAACGCTGGGTAGTGAGTGGAATATCACTTTATTCCATTATCGCAACCACGGTGCGGCAGAGGGGAATGTGCTTGCTGCGTTTGATATTGCGCCAGAGCAACGTAGTTTATTTAACCTGCATCTTGCTAAGTTAGGGTATAAGTATTGGGACGAGACTAACAACCCGTGTTTTGCTCAGTATTTACGGAACCAAGAGCTTGAAAAGCAGCAAGCAAGTTAAGCGCTTAGTGCTTGCAAATCACCCTTGTTTTTCTATAGTTTAGTCATGCCTAATTAATTAGAAGAACAAGGGACTTTCATGCTCAAACGGTTTAGCTTGATAAGCTTACTGTTATTTTTTCTCCCCTCAGCCATTGCTTTAGAGTCGGTGGTGCTGCAATTAAAGTGGACTCATCAATTTCAGTTTGCTGGTTACTATATGGCGGTGGAAAAAGGCTTTTATGAGCGTGCTGGATTAGATGTCACGATAATTCCGGCCGATATTGAAGATCCCGACACTCACTTTAAAGTGCTTTCAGGTCAGGCGCATTTTGGTGTGACTCACTCAGGCATTTTAGCGGAACGTCTTCAAGGTAAGCCACTGGTGGCAATCGCAGCGATGCTACAATCTTCTCCTTACTGTTGGATGGTCAAAGCCGACAGTGATATATATAACCCCGCCGATTTCAGAGGCAAGCGTGTTAGTCATTTGGGTGTGGCAGAGCTGATGCTGATGTTAGAGCAGGCAGGGGTCAGTAAAGATGATATTTCTTTATACGCAGGCTTTGAGCCAATCGCTGATTTTAAGGCAGGTAAGTTCGATGCCCTGCAAGTTTATACCTCTAATGAACCCTTTGAGATGAAGCAACAAGGTGTTGCTATTCGACAAATTTGTCCAAAAAAGTATGGGCTTAATTTGTATGCTGATATTTTGTTTACCAGCGAAAACGTCCTACAGCATCGCCCAGAGTTAGTTGAAAAATTTAAGCAGGCAAGCCTACAAGGCTGGCGTTATGCCATGCTGCATTTACAAGAGAGTATCGACATAACTCATCAAAAATATGCGACGCATAAAATTAAAGAACAAATTTCTTATGAAGCTGAGAAGCTCCGCCCTTATATCTCTCCTCCTGGTGTGACCATAGGTAATATGTCAGACCTTCACTGGCGATGGATTGGGCAGATTTATGGCTTAGATATGGCGCAATATGATGCTGTTAGAGAGCGCTTTATTTATGAGTTAAAACAGTCTGAGCCACTTTTTCCTTGGTCGTGGATGTTGATCGCGGCTTGTGCGGTCACCTTGTTCAGTATTCCTCTCTACTTACACCTTATATTCACTAAAAAGCGCCGTTACAAGCTGAATGAGTCAGCACAAGAAAATGAAAACGAGGTAGAATAGCCATTTTTCGTATCGGGGAAATGCTGTGCCGTTATCGTCATTATTTATTCAGTTAGATCATTGCTTGCAGCAAACACGCGCCTATTGGCAGTGCGTTGCTTTTGATTACGGTGAATTTCCTTGGAGCGACGAACAGTTAACACGCTTTCTAAATGAGCTCGGTGACGAGCAGGTACGAGAGCTAGACGCAGATCAAACCCGTCTATATGAAGTGTTTGCTGATTTTATTCCTGCTGTCGAAGAGTTATCACAGTTGACTTCCCTACCTTATAGCGAACAGCAAAGAGCCGATTTGCCTTTTTGGCTCAGCAACGGCATTAAAGGTCGTAAATTACTACAGCTACAAGATTTCGTCTCACACCTCGATAATGGCGAGCAGCCAGTATTAGAGTGGTGTGCAGGTAAAGGGCACTTAGGTCGTATCTTGGCACACCAAGGTGCACAATATGTGCAAAGTGTCGAATTACAAGCCAATTTGTGTGAGCAAGGGCAGCATAGTGCAAAACAGCAGGGCTTAAACATGCACTTTCGCTGTGCGGATGTGTTACAAGATAACACCGATGATTGTTTTACTCAGCAACAACATGCTGTGGCTCTCCATGCCTGTGGTCGTTTGCATCAAGTCTTTATGCAGCAGGCCATCAAAGCAGAGTGCGATAAAATCAGTTTATCGCCTTGCTGTTATCACTTGTTTACCGAGCCGACTTATGAGGCCATGAGTAAAGAGGGTAAACAAAGCGCACTGCAATTAACCCACAGTGATATGAAATTAGCGCTGCAAGAAACCGTTACGGCGCCGAGCAGAGTGACTAAGGTTAGGCAAACAGAGGTTACTTGGCGCTTAGGCTTTGATGCGTTGCGTCGAGAAGTGACGGGCGTAGAACGTTATGTCAGTGTGCCTTCTATCAATAAACAAATATTTTCTGGTGAATTTGCTGATTTCTGTCAATGGGCGGCGAAGCAAAAGCAGGTAGAGTTACCTGAGTCATGTGACTATCAGCATTATCTGCGCTTAGGTGAGCAAAGAAAGAGAATCACCGACCGCATTGAATTAGTCAGGCATATATTCAGGCGAGCCATTGAATTGTGGTTGGTACTAGATAGAGCATTGTATTTGCAACAGGCGGGCTATGATGTGCAACTCAGTGAGTTTTGTGAAAAGTCTCTAACGCCGCGCAATATACTCATTCAGGCAAATAAAATAACAAACTAAGGCTAAATTATGTGTGAACTCGACCATTTATTGCAAAATAACCAAGCTTGGGCAGAGCGCACACAAGCAAAGCACCCTGAATTTTTTAGCAAACTCGCTGCGCAGCAAAAACCTGAATATCTGTGGATTGGCTGCTCTGATTCTCGGGTGCCAGCGAACGAAATTGTTGATTTAATGCCGGGTGAGCTATTTGTGCATCGCAACGTCGCGAACGTGGTGGTTCATACCGATCATAATTGTTTGTCGGTGATGCAATACGCTGTTGAAGTGTTAAAAGTGAAGCACATTATGGTCGTTGGTCACTATGGATGTGGTGGCGTTCAAGCTGTATTAGATGAAGCGCGATTAGGCTTGATTGATAATTGGTTAAGGCACGTTGCCGATGTAAAAGAAAAGCATCAAGGGTTGTTGTCGAGTGTTGCTGAGCAACAACGTTGTTCGGCCCTGTGTGAGCTAAATGTTATTGAGCAAGTGCGCAATGTGTGTTTAACCAATGTGGTGCAAGACGCTTGGTATAGACAGCAAGAACTCACTGTACACGGGTGGGTATATGGTTTAGAAGATGGCTTGCTGAAAGCGCTCAACTCGCAAACTTGCCATGGCAGTGAAGTGGACCAAATGCATCGCCAGGCGGTAGAACATATCGCCGAGCGTTATCTCAAGTAAGTATATGAAAGTAAAAAGGAGCCGCTTGGCTCCTTTTTACTAATAGAATTAGCTTATTCCGCCTTATCAGCTGGATCTTGCTCAGCAAGTCTCGCCTCAAGTTGGGCAACTTTTTCTTCTAATTGCATCAGCTTTTCGCGAGTTCTGATCAGCACTTGTGATTGAATATCAAACTCTTCACGGCTAACAAAATCCATCTCAGTTAACTTATTCTGGATAGCTTGTTTGGTTTTTGACTCGAAAGTCTCTGCCAGAGTTTTTACACCCTGTGGCATGTTGCTAGAAATCTGCTTGGCGATCTCTTCAATTTTAGCTGGGTTGATCATGATTGATTACCTGATATGGAGGCCATTAATTAAGTTACGACATAGTAGCAAATTCGGTTTAGTTTCGGCACCTTTCTAGATCAAATGAGTTCTAGAGACTCACTAGGCTTTGCGATAGAATTACTGCCTCAGAATTTCGGACCTGCCAAACATGAAACTCAATCCAAAACAAGATGAAGCGGTTAAGTATATAAGCGGCCCATGCCTAGTGTTAGCGGGCGCAGGCTCAGGTAAGACGCGCGTAATTACCAATAAAATTGCTTACCTTGTGCAACATTGTGAATACCAAGCAAAAAACATTGCTGCGGTAACCTTCACCAATAAAGCAGCAAAAGAAATGCGTGAGCGTGTAGGGCAAACGCTTGGCAAGCAAGAAGCAAAAGGCTTATGGGTGTCTACGTTTCACACCTTGGGTTTAGAGGTCATTAAAAAAGAGCTTAAAACACTGGGTTTCAAACCAGGCTTTTCGTTATTTGACGATCAAGATACTCACCAACTTTTGGCAGAATTAACCGAAAA
Organism: Pseudoalteromonas phenolica; assembly: GCF_001444405.1. Lineage (NCBI taxonomy): Bacteria > Pseudomonadati > Pseudomonadota > Gammaproteobacteria > Alteromonadales > Pseudoalteromonadaceae > Pseudoalteromonas > Pseudoalteromonas phenolica. Next base: position 3,560,504 of record NZ_CP013187.1, on the reverse strand, counting down.
AGAATTAGACAGAGACAAAGATCTACTGAATTTGCTGAAGATGCAAATTGGCAGCTGGAAGAACGAACTAATTTTACCTGAACGTGCTATTAGTGAAGCCCGCGAACCACAAAAAGCCTTGTTCGCACAACTATACGCCCGTTATGCGTTACAGTTACGCGCATATAACGCGTTAGATTTTGATGACTTAATCATGATCCCCACTTTGTTGTTGGCGCAAAACCCAGATGTGAGAGAGCGCTGGCAGGCGCGTTTCCGTTATTTACTAGTGGATGAATATCAAGATACCAATACCAGCCAGTATCAGTTGGTTAAGCTGCTGGTGGGTGAGCGCGCGCGTTTTACCGTGGTAGGCGATGATGACCAATCGATTTATTCCTGGCGTGGAGCAAAACCACAAAATCTAGTATTGCTATCAAAGGACTTTCCTGGTTTACGCTTGATTAAATTGGAGCAAAATTACCGAAGTGCAGGTCGAATTCTAAAAGCTGCGAATATTTTGATTGCCAATAACCCTCATGAATTTGATAAAAAGTTGTTTAGTGAACTCGGTTATGGTGACCCAATTCGAGTGATAGCGACCAAAGACGAAGAGCACGAAGCAGAGCGCGTAGTCGCTGAAATCATCTCCCATAAGTTTATGAAGCGTACTAGCTACAAAGATTACGCGATTTTATATCGAGGTAATCACCAAGCTCGGGTATTTGAAAAAGCGCTGATGAGTAACCGCATTCCTTACAAAATCAGTGGCGGCATGTCGTTCTTTGCGCGAAGCGAAATTAAAGACATTATGGCTTACTTACGCCTACTGGTGAATCAGGACGATGACAACGCATTTTTACGTATTGTGAATACACCAAGACGTGAAATTGGCCCGGTTACGCTTGAGAAGTTAGGTAGCTTAGCTAACGAAAAACACATCAGTTTATTCGAAGCATGCTTTCAGCCTGAACTGGCAAGTCGACTTGCAGGGCGCGGTTTTAATGCACTGATGGGGTTTGCTCGCTGGGTCGTTGAGCTATCAGATAGAGCAACGCGTGGAGACACATTGGAAGCTGTAAAAGACATGGTACGTGAAATTAATTATGAAGCCTATTTATATGAGTCATCGCCTAGTGCAAAAGCGGCTGAAATGCGTATGAAAAATGTCTCTGAGCTATATCGTTGGATCACCGATATGATAACGGGTGATGCAGATAATCCGCCAATGACTTTACCTGAGGTGGTGAGTAAACTGACACTTAGGGATATGCTAGAGCGTAACGAAGAAGAAGATGATAGCGATGCAGTGCAGTTGCTAACATTACATGCCTCTAAAGGTTTGGAATATCCGCATGTCTTTATGGTGGGGATGGAAGAGGGATTCTTACCACACCAAACCAGCATTGACGAAGATAATGTTGAAGAAGAGCGCCGTCTTGCCTACGTTGGGATCACTCGTGCACAGCAAACATTGACCATGACATATGCGAAAAATCGTCGTCAGTTTGGCGAGGTATCAACACCTGAACTGAGTCGCTTTGTGCAAGAATTACCACAAGATGATCTACAAATAGAAGGTCAAAAGAAAACCGTACAATCGCAACAAGAGCGTATGCAATCAGGTCAGGCACGCGTTGCAAACTTGCGTGCCATGTTAAAGAGATAGAGGCTCAGAAGTGCGCTCGAAGAGTGTATTGCCTCGAGTGTCTTTATCGTAGTTAACTTGCTTGCCAAAGAACAATTGCAAACCATGGTTTTCTAGTAAGGTTCTGAAATTTAAAATTGCAGGACCTTTGGCAATGACTTTACATTGACGCATCTTAGTGACTGCCAAAACACCTTGCAACTGCACTTCGAAACAAGGTTGTTGCAAGACACGTTTACTAAAAGTTGAGCTGAGCAGTAAGTATTGAAACTTAATTTTACTGATCAAGCTTAAATCACAACGGTCTTTACCAAAGTCATTGAGACCTACAGCAAACTCCATCTGTGTCAGGGTTTCGAGGTTTTGTAATTGTGTGCTTGACGCAAATCTTAGCTCCTCTTCGCTAAATAACAGACACACATTATGGTTATGTTGTTTTAGTAAATGGCATAGATGCGTAAAGTTATCGCTTTCAAGCACCACAGCGGCACAGCTAAATAAAAGCTCTTGATGATGTGTTTCGCTGAGGATTAAGGCCTTTTTTAACAAAGAAAACTCGAGATCAAGCAATTCGCTTTTTTCGGCCGTAAACTTCTTTAAAACATCAAAACTGGTACTGCCTAAAATAGGATGATTACCAAAAATTTCTAGTAACTGAAGTTGCACTTGGTTATTAGAAAAATCGATGACATCGGTCGATCTAAAGTGGGTCGTTAAGCTACTTAAGTTATGTTGCTCAGCGTCAACCTTGTTTGATGAGGTACCTGCGGTTAGCAGTGGATGATAGAATTCATAGCGACCTTTGCCCGCATTCTTAGCATAATACATAGCTGCGTCAGCATCTCGAATAATTTCGTCAATATGTTGGTACCGTTTATTCGAGTAGGTAATACCAATACTGGCACCGCTGAAGACAGTTTGCCCTTTCATCACAAAAGGTTGCTGCATAACTTTAATAATACGTTTAGCGACGTCTTCAGCTTGTTGTTTATCGCTGAGGTGATCTAATAGAATCACAAATTCATCACCGGCAAGGCGGGCTAATAAATCATGGTCTCTAATACATTCAGCAAACGCTTTACTGACCCAAATTAAGAATTGATCTCCGGCTTGGTGACCTAACTCATCGTTGATATCTTTGAACTTATCTAAATCAATAAAGAGTACTGAAAAATTGTAATCAGGGTGCCTTTGATATTTGTGTAGTGTCTTTTCTAACTGGGTTAAAAATAAACTACGATTAGGTAAGCCTGTTAATGGGTCATGATGAGCGTCGTGATAGAGTTGTTTTTCAATTTTTTTACGCTCTTCAATTTGCATTTGAAGGTGCAAATTACTCTGTTGTAACGCTTTAGTTTTGTCTGCTACGCGTTGCTCTAGCTGTTGGTGGCTTTGTTTCAGAGCTTGATTCGCAAGGTGCGTTTGTAAAACAGACGCGATTTGGTTAGATATGAACGAGATTAACTCAAGGTCTTCATATGTAAACTCATATTTATCATCATAAGCTTGGCAAGCAATTAAACCGATAACGCCATTGGCGGTTTTGAGCGGTGCGCCCATCCAACTACTTGCAGGTTTAATCACATCATCATCGCTACGAATGACGATTTTTTGCTTGATTAGCTTTTCGGCACGCTCACGATTAATCAGCTGACTACGTTCAGTACTAATAACGAGCTCGCTATACCCATTAGCAAAAGGGCGAGGGCAGTAATCACCAACTTCATCAATACAGTACGGAAAGCTGAGCCAATTTGAGGTTTTATCGTATAAGGCGATATAAAGGTTGTCAGCGAACGTAATCGAACGAATAATACGGTGCACTTGTTTATACACATCGTCTATATCCGTAAATTGTGTGGCCAATTCAGAAATTTTAAAGAGAATTTGTTGGCGCTCTAAAGCACGTTTGCGACTTTCTATTTCTTTGTTCAAGGCCTCATTACTTTGCATTACCGCGCGAGTACGAATTTTTACTTCTGACTCAAGTAACTCACGCTTCTTTACACGCTCAATGGCTGTACCTAAATAAAGTGAGATAAATTCAAGTAGTTCGACTTGCTGTTCGTTATAATTGAGCGCAACTTCGTAGCTTTGAGTCACCATAACACCAATGATTTGTCTATTTTGGCGAATGGGTACACCTAACCAATGCTCAGCGGGTGTGCCAAGTAATTTAAACTGACCTTCTTTACTTAGGCGGCTCATTTCTTGTTTATTGATATGAACGGTTTCACCTTTCTTAAAAGTAAAACCAGTTACGCCTTCAGAGAAGTGGTGCGACTCTTGAATTGGGACTGAGATACCATCTTTTTCGTCGATGAAGTAAGACAGCTCTAAAGATTGTGTATATTGGTTTTGCAGCACAACGTAAAAGCTGTTGCTGGGCAAGTATTGCTTGAGAATATCGTGAATAGCAGGGTATAGCAGAGTTAGCTCGGCCACAGTATTTGCCAGCTCAGACAATTGTATGAGCGCATTCTGTAATTGATCTCGCTGTTTGTATTTTTTTAAGAGCTTGTTTAGCTTCTTATTTTTATACTTTAGGCGATTAGCTAAAAGTGCGGGATCTTCCAATGATTTTACCCAATTATTATTAGTTTTGCTTATTTATTAAGCTTATGATTCCACTTTTGTCATGGGGGGTCAAGGGGAAAATCGGGGACAAAAAAGAGAGTTGAGAAAAATTGAATTAAATGAGAGGTGATAGTCACCTCTCATCAAAAAGCATTACTTTTTAGTCATGAAATCAACTGCTGCCGCAATCTCTTCATCAGAACAATCCATACAGGTACCGCGAGGAGGCATTGCATTAAAACCATTGATTGCATGCTCTACTAATAACTCTCGGCCTTTTGTTAAACGAGCAGCCCAGTCATCAGCTGTTTTTGGCGCGCCAAGAGCACCTGTGCCATGACAAGCAGCACAAGAAACTTGATAAACTTGCTCACCTGAACGAGGGCCGGTAGGCGCTGCTGGAGCGGCAGCTGCTGCACCTGCTAAGTATACTGAACCTACTGGTGCTAAGCGTTTTTTAATCGCTTCGTCAGTTAAAGCGTTATCAAAAGGTTGTGCGTAAACAGTTGTTGATAGCAATAATAAAGCTGCTGAAAGTTTTTTCATTTGTCTTGCTCACTTCGTTGGTGATGTGCTCAATCACGATAGATGACGGAATTATCACGCGATTATAACGCCACCTATTGATTTATAAAACGTTAACTTGGCAAATTAGACCAAAAACTGATTATTTTTTGCGTTAACGCAATTTTAGCCATGAACTTAAAGCAGATTAAGCCAATGCTACAAGCTTAGTCATGGCTTTTTGAATACCTGCTGATGCCTCTGAAATAGACTGAGCAAGCATATAAGCAGGTGTACTGATTACCTTTTGCGCTTCATCAACAACAATGTCATCAACATGACAGTTAACATGCTCAGCACCAAGTGCAGACATAGCTGCCGCAGTATCTGCATCATTACCTATGGTTGCCTTAATACCTTTATTATGGATATGACCTACTAGTGCTGGTGCAATGCAGACATATGCGATTGGTTTATTTTGTTGATTGAATGCTTCACAAGTCGTTTTTAATGCAGTAAGAATAGTCGAATCACCACCTTTAAACGCAAAGTCACTTAAGTTTTTTGCCACGCCAAAGCCACCAGGAATAGCAAGTGCATCGAAGTCATTTACATTTAGTGTGTCAAGGTCATGTATTTCACCGCGTGCAATACGTGCAGCTTCAACCAGTACATTGCGCGTTTGATTCATCTCTTCACCATTTAGGTGGTTAACCACATGGTGTTGATCAATGTTAGGAGCGAAGCATTGATAGCTTGCTCCGGCTGCTTCCAAATGCAACATTGTTAATACTGATTCATGGATCTCGGCGCCATCAAATACACCGCAACCACTCAAAATTATCGCGACTTTCTTCATGGTTTTTCCTTCTTAAAAGTTGATAACCTTATTTATATCGAAAGTAGTGTATGTTCAGATCAAAAAATTATAAAGGATCTTGTTTGATCTCTGATCAAATCTTGGTAGTATGACCGCCCGCTTTGGAAGAGTGGTAGAAAATAACAGTTGCACACCGTGCTAAAAAATAGCTTTTCCACATTTCGCTTTATAAATCAGTTTAAGCGCAAAATGTTAAACACCCTTAAAATCAAGGTTTTAGGGTCGATTTCTCGATCTTAAAATTTAAAGTCTGAATATTTACATCTTTATCTACAAAGTTATCCACAGATTATCCTGCTTCGAATAGGTTTTATCTGGACATAATTACTCGAGTTATCCGCTTGCTTATGGCATCCTTACTGGGTTTTTAAAAGTTCATTTAGGATCCACTAAATTATGTCTCAGATCCCCGAAAATCCTTTGATCTTGGTCGATGGTTCTTCTTATTTATTCCGTGCGTATCATGCTCCACCGCATTTAACCAATTCAAAAGGTGAGGCGACGGGTGCCATCTATGGTGTGATCAATATGTTGAAGAGCCTCGTTAGGCAATTTAACCCAAGCCATATGGTTGTGGTATTTGACGCCAAGGGTCCGACATTTAGAAATGAAATGTACAGCGAATATAAAGCGCACCGCCCGCCAATGCCTGATGATCTGCGTACGCAAATTGAACCGATCCATGAGATCATCAAAGCGATGGGTTTACCTTTAGTCAGCATCACAGGTGTTGAGGCCGATGATGTGATTGGTACTTTTGCGCGCATTGCGTCTGAGCAGCAGCGTCATGTGTTGATCAGCACGGGCGATAAAGATATGGCTCAACTCGTGAATGAGCATGTCACCTTAATTAATACCATGACTGACACCGTACTCGATCCACAAGGGGTGGTTGATAAATTTGGTATTGGTCCTGAGCTTATCATTGATTATCTCGCGCTGATGGGTGATAAAGTCGATAACATCCCAGGCGTGCCTGGTGTGGGTGAAAAAACTGCACTGGCTATGCTACAAGGCATTGGTTCTATTAAGTCACTTTATGACAGATTAGATGACATTGCAGGTCTTGGTTTCCGTGGTTCTAAAACCATGGCTAAAAAGCTAGAAGAACATAAAGCGCAGCTAGATCTGTCTTATGAATTAGCGACCATTAAACTAGACGTTGAAGTTGAGCAAAACCTAGAGACTTTCGCGATTGCTGACATGAATAAAGATCGTTTGATCGAACTTTATGGGCAATGTGAATTTAAGCGTTGGCTTAGTGAATTACTCGACGGTAAAGAAGCGCCTAAAACTGCAGCAGAGCAAGCACAGCCTGAAGCTAAAAAAATCGAAGCACATTACGAAACCATTTTAACTGAAGCACAGTTAACTACATGGGCCGAAAAGCTTAAAAGTGCTGAGCTTATGGCATTTGATACAGAAACGACGAGCTTAGACTACATGCAAGCTGATTTAGTCGGTATGAGCTTTGCCGTGAAAGAAGGTGAAGCCGCTTATTTACCGATTGCGCATGATTACATGGGCGCGCCGGAGCAACTTTCGAAAGAGTTCGTATTCGAGGTGCTAGGCCCAGTTTTGGCTGACGACAGTGTGAAAAAAGTGGGCCAGAACCTTAAATACGATAAGAGTGTGTTAGCCCGAGCCGGCTTAGAACTCAATGGTATCGCTTTTGATACTATGCTCGAGTCTTATGTCTTTAATAGTGTGGGCACACGTCATGATATGGATTCACTGGCACTAAAATATTTAGGTCATAAGAATATCAGCTTTGAAGAAATTGCCGGTAAAGGTAAATCGCAATTGACCTTCAATCAAATTGAGTTAGAGAAAGCCGCACCTTATGCGGCAGAAGACGCGGACATTACATTACGCTTGCATAACCAACTTTGGCCTATGCTGAAAGAGCAATCAGAGCTGCTACCTGTATTTAACGAGATAGAGCTGCCGTTATTATCTGTGTTATCAGATATCGAACGTACCGGTGTGAAAATCGATAGCCAAATGTTGGCTGAGCAAAGTGTCGAAATCGCCGCTCGCCTGACTGAACTTGAAAAAGAAGCGTACGAGATCGCAGGCGAAGAATTTAACTTAAGTTCGACTAAGCAATTACAAGCGATCCTATTTGACAAGCTTGGCTTGCCGGTATTGAAGAAAACCCCTAAAGGTGCCCCTTCAACGGCTGAAGAAGTACTGCAAGAATTAGCACATGATTATCCGTTGCCGAAACTTATCATTGAGCACCGTGGTTTAGCTAAGCTTAAATCTACTTATACTGAGAAGCTGCCTAAGCTTGTGAACCCTGAAACGGGTCGTGTACATACCTCTTATCATCAGGCTGTGACCGCAACAGGTCGATTAAGCTCAAGCGATCCAAACTTACAGAATATTCCAATCCGAAATGAAGCGGGTCGTCGTATTCGTCAGGCATTTATTGCCGATGAAGGGCACGTGATCTTGGCGGCGGACTACAGCCAGATTGAATTGCGTATTATGGCGCACTTGTCACAAGATGCAGGTTTACTGAAAGCATTTGCTGAAGGCAAAGACGTACACAGCGCAACGGCTTCTGAAGTATTCGGTGTTCCGCTTGAAGAGGTCACATCGGATATGCGCCGTAAAGCGAAAGCGGTTAACTTCGGTTTGATCTACGGCATGAGTGCGTTTGGTTTGGCCCGTCAGCTAGACATTCCGCGTAATGAAGCACAACATTATATGGATAAGTATTTTGAGCGCTTCCCAGGTGTACTTGAATATATGGAACGTACGCGCGAAGAAGCAGCTGAAAAAGGTTATGTTGAAACGCTATTTGGTCGTCGCTTGCACCTGCCTGATATTAAGGCAAGAAATGGCGCGCGTCGCAAAGCGGCTGAACGTGCAGCGATCAACGCACCAATGCAAGGTACAGCGGCTGATATTATCAAAAAAGCCATGCTGAAAGTGGCACAATGGCTTGCTACACAAACGACCAATGACATCAAATTACTTATGCAAGTACACGATGAATTAGTATTTGAAATTGCGAAAGATAAAGTTGAAGCGTTTAGCGAACATATTTGTTCTTTAATGAGCGAAGCGGCCAGTTTAGATGTGCCATTTTTAGTTGAAGCTGATTACGGCGAAAACTGGGAACAAGCACACTAATTAGCTTATTCGAACTTAAAAAAGAGGCTTTATGCCTCTTTTTTTAATGTCTGCAGAAAATAGAGTAATTAAGTTAATACACAGGAGTAGCAAGGCTCACAAAGCAAATAAAGTAAAAAAAGCGTAAACTTAAACAACAGAATGTTTAAAAAATATCAAATTGGCCTAAGTTTTGCTTTTTAGCATTTATTTTTTTGTATCCATTTGTTACAGTGCGCGCGTCCTCATCCTGTAGGACATCCTGTTGATGATGTATCTCTCGCAAGAAGATACAGAGTATTGATAGCTTCTCCCCAGAATTGCTATAGCGGCCCTCCTAGTTTTCGAGGGCCGTTTTTTTCTCCAAAACTTTTATTCTTTTTAATTCCTTCATAATTCATCGACAGTTACACTGTACCTTTTTGAGATTAGTACCAATCCGCACTAACACTTAACCCCTCAAAATAGACCACTTAGTTAAGCGGATTGGTATAATTCAATTTTTGCGAAATCGGTTTTCAAATTCGTACCGTAGTAGTTTTAATACATAATTTTAGATAGGACTCGTCATGTTTAAACCTTTACTTCTTTCTCTGTCTTTACTGTCGACCCAAGCATTTGCCGCCTGGCAACTAGATAATGATGCAAGCCAACTGAGCTTTACTTCGATTAAGAAAAACAGCATTGCTGAAAACCATCATTTTGAGCAACTTGCAGCGCAGATAGATGACAATCAATTAAGCATGGTGATTGAGTTGGCTAGTATTGAGTCGCTGATCCCTATTCGTAATGAGCGCATGCAAAAGATGTTGTTTAATGTTGCGCAATTTCCTAAAGCTGTGATTGAAGCCGATTTAGCGCCGTATTTAGGCAGCTTAAAACTAGGCCATCAGGTACTAAAATCAGTACCGGTGACACTTAATCTGCATGGCCAAAAGCAACAGCTCATGTTAGATCTTGCGGTTGTGCAAACGGCAAGGCAATTAATCGTTAGCCCGACTAAAGCAGTTTTAGTGAATGCTGCTGATTATAAACTTGAACAGGGTATTGAAGCGCTGCGTAAAATTGCAGGGCTAGACAGCATTGCGCAATCTGTGCCTGTGACCTTTAATTTGGTATTTAACCAGCAAGATTTCTAATCAGAAATGCAAAGTCTGAATGAATTACAAGCGGCGTTACTGACGCCGCACGCTCCAACCGAAAAGTGGCCACAACAAACTTGCAGTAGCGGTGATATTCGCATTGATAAAGAAGGGCGTTGGCACTACCAAGACTCCGAAATTAAAAGGCAGGCACTTTGCCGGTTATTTGCCAGTGTATTGCAGTGTCAGGACGGGGTTTATACCGTTACAACACCTGCAGAACAATGTGAGGTTGATGTAGAAGATGTGCCATTTGTTATTGTTGGTTGGCGAGTAATAAGTTCAGAGCAAGGTAATGTGATCGTTTGCCAAGATAATCTTGACCGAGAATGGCCAATATTGGGTGAGTTTGAAATCGAAACTCGTTTATATCAAGGACAAGAGGTGCCTTATTTAAAGCTGAACTATGGCTTGGCGGCAAGAGTAAACAGGGCGGTTTATTATCAGTGGGCAGAAATCGCTGAGCAAGATGACAAAGGCCTCTATCTTAACTCAGCGGGACAGGCATATTATCTGACTTAACGTGCTTATTCAGAGTCTGGCTGTTCAGACTCTGACTCTGTTTCAACCTCATCTTCAGGCTTATAAGGGCCTAAGTACCAGTCATCAAGTTTCCAAGCTAGCTCTTTTAAGCCAATGCCTTTTAAAGAAGAGAAAGCACACACGGTAATGTCTGCGTCGAGTTCAGCTAATTTCTTTTTAACCTGAAGCACTTCAGCTTTACGTTTACCTTGCTTTAATTTATCTGCTTTAGTTAATAGTGCCAATACTGGGATTTCTGAATCGACTGCCCAGTTAATTAAATCCATATCCAGATCTTTAAGTGGATGGCGAATATCCATGAGTACAACGATGCCTTTTAGACTCTTACGCTTTTGTAAGTATTCGCCCAGCGCGCGTTGCCACTTTTTCTTCATTTCAAGAGGGACTTTTGCAAAGCCATAACCCGGTAAATCGATTAAACGTTTATCTTCATCTAGTTCGAAGGTATTGATAAGTTGCGTACGACCCGGTGTCTTACTGGTTCTTGCTAGCTTTTGATCGGTCAATGCATTTAATGCACTTGATTTACCCGCGTTCGAACGGCCAGCAAATGCGACCTCAATACCAGAATCAATTGGTAGACGGCTGATATCTGGTGCACTGGTAATAAACGTGGCTGTTTGGTATTTCATACGTGACTTGATCACGGGCTCTCCTGACAGATTGAAGATATTAATTAGGCTATTTTATACCAGTTAGTTATTTGGCAAAAGCAAGCATTTACAGATGATTTCAGTGTGAAATGACTTTTTTATTGATTTTTAAAATTAATCTAGGTCAAAACCCTATAATTTATAAGTCTAATATGAGTAGAAAACGTGCCAGAAAAATTTAAATCGTGTAGAATAGCCAACTAGCAAAGTAAAAATAGCATTGATTTTTCCCTAGCAACCCTGAAAATAGGTGTTTCAATCGCTAGGTATTAATTACAGGGTCGGAAACAGAGAATTTACCATGAAAAAAATAGCATTAACTTTAACGATGTTGCTTGGTAGCTTGTCAGCGAGCAACGCACTAGCATTTGATGGCGATGCCGAAGCAGGCAAAGCGAAGGCTGCTACTTGTGCCGCGTGTCATGGTCCAGATGGCAACGCACCTGTAAACATTTATCCAAAAATTGCAGGTCAGCACGCTGACTATATTTATAAGCAGTTAAAAGAGTTTAAGCTAGGTATGACGTCTGGTGGTAAAGAAGGTCGTATGGATCCTGTAATGAGTGGTATGGCTATGCCGCTTTCAGATCAAGATATGAAAGACCTATCTGCTTATTTCGCTTCTCTAACTATGAGTGCAGGTACAACGCCTGAAGACGTAGTTGAAGTAGGTAAAAAGTTATACATGGCTGGTGATGCTGAGCGCGGTATTCCTTCATGTGCAGCGTGTCACGGTCCACGTGGTAACGGTACATCACTTGCTAAGTTCCCGAAAATTTCTTTCCAACATCCTGAATATATCAAAGCACAGCTTGAGAAATTCCGTGATGGCTCACGTAACAATGACATGAATGGCATGATGCGTGATATCGCGAAGAAATTAACAGATAAAGATATTGAAGTACTTTCTAAGTACTTAGGTGGCTTACACTAATCGCTAAGCTACTAAAGTAGTATAGTTTAGTTATCTTTCTGATAATAAACTATATATTAGTCAAAAGGCAGCCTTGGCTGCCTTTTTTGATCCCCGAATACTTGTTAGATAATTCCCATTCCATTTGTAAGACATTTGCCATAGATACGTGTAAGTTATTGCTTAAATTTATCTATTAAATAAGTGTAAGTTATTGTTTTTATTTTGATCACATAAAGCTGATTCAGATCTTTTCAAAAAAAAGGTTATTAACCAGTTGTAACGAAATCATTAAGGAGTAGATTACTACGTGTTGCCAAGACAACAAAACAAAATGGAAACACCGCAACTGGAAGCGTAGGCAGCAATAGTTAGTACTAACTTGGTACTCTATGGATGAATAAGAAAGCGTTAGGAAGACCGAAAATAAAAAAATAGTCTCATGGAAGTATAAAATAAAAACAATATGGACTATGTATGGAAGCACTAATAAAAATATGGATAGTAGATAAAAATAATAATAAGACTTAAAAAAGTCGAAGGGAGAAGTGTCCAAATTTGTGACGCTCAGATTAGATAGGCGGTAGAGAGAAATCTCTGCCGCCTTTTTATTTGTGCCTCGATGCTTTGCTGGTACAATAGCCGACCAATTCCAAAGTCGGTATCTTATTTATCATGTCAGTATGTGGTTTATGTGGCTCAGAGGAGTTACAGCCTTATCACCAAGATAAACGTCGCCGTTATTTACAATGTACGCAGTGTGCACTTGTGATTGTTGATGAGCGAGATCGTTTATCATCTGAAGATGAAAAAGCCATCTACGATACTCACGAAAATAGCTTACATGATGAAGGTTATCGCCGCTTTTTATCTCGTGCTTTTGAGCCGACGATAGAAAGAGTACCTTCACACTGCAAGGGCTTAGACTTTGGTTGTGGACCAGGGCCTTTGTTGGCAGAAATGTTCAAAGAAGTAGGCTTTGAAATGGCTTGTTTTGATTTGTTTTATGCAAACGAGCCTGAAGTGCTGAATAAAACGTATGACTTCATAACGTGCACTGAAGTGATTGAGCACCTATCTCAACCGGGCGAGGTGTTAGAAAAATTATTATCACTACTCGAATCTGGCGGTCCTTTGGTATTGATGACTAAACTGATTATTGATCAAAATCGGTTTGCTCAGTGGCATTATAAAAATGATTTAACCCATATCGCATTCTTTAGCCGTGAAACATTTGACTATGTCGCGGCGCACTTTGACTGTCAGGTTGAATTTATCGGCAATGACGTCATTGTATTAACTAAGTCGAAAAAGTAACGACAGAGAAGATTTATGACTAGAAAGAAAAAATCACGTAAGGTAGCTCAAACGGGCACCCCGCGTTTAAGTAAAGAAAAGCTATTAGAGCTTCGCGCTCTAAAAGACCAGCGCAAGAAAAAGTCTAAGGGCGCCAAAGCTGGGTCGCGTAATGCACCAGAGGCGCTTAAAGAAGACAAGCAAGTAACTGCTAGCTCGGGCAACAAAGATAAGCGTTTAGGTAGTAAAAAGCCAATTAGCTTGAAACCAGAAGTGGTAAAGCCTGAATCAGCTGAGCCTAAGATGATGCGTCATTTAAAACCTCAGGTTGAGTTAAAAGAAGTGAAGCCATCACTCACACCTGAGCAAGAGTTAGAGCAGCTAGAGAATGATCCTCGTCTAATGAAGCTATTGGAGCAGCATGAACGTGGTGAGTTGATCACAGGTAAAGATGCTAAGTTCTTCAATCGTTCAGTTGCACGCCACCAAGCGCTTTGTGAGCTACTCGGTATTGATGATGAGTTTGAAGAAGACGACATCATTGAAGATGATCCATTAGAGAACTTCATGTCAGACGATTTGGCTAATGAATGGTTTGATGACGACGATGAAGAGGAAGAGTATAAATAATGGCAACTGAGTGGATCATTGCACTGGTTATTGGTGCACTTATTATTGCTGGTTTATCTTTTTATGCAGGTAAGCTGATTTGGCAAGTGAAAGCTCAAAATGAACTCATTGCCAAAAAGCGTGCAGAACATGAAGCTGAGCAAAAGAAAAAGCGTCAAGAGCGTAATGCCAAGCTTGCTGACAGTATTAATCTTATTGCTAAAGCCATGAATCAAAAGCAATGTGAGTATTCTGAAGGGTGTTTGCGTATTTGGGTTCTTATTTCTCAATATGGCTTTGAGAAAGAAGTTAACCTAGAAGAAACTTACCCGGGCATTCATCAAATGTATGAAGTGGTAAAAGACATGCCGACGCACGATGCTCGTAAGAAGTACTCTAAAAAAGAAATCTTCAAAATGGACACTGAGCGCTGGCGTGCTGAAGAACGTCTTGAGAAAGACATTCTTAAAGATTGTGAGCAACTGGTTAGCGAGTTCCAAGCCTTGCCTGGCAGTGAGAACGTGGTATTCCAGTAATCACTTTTAAAAAGTAAAAGAAACGCGACCAAGGTCGCGTTTTTTGTGCTTGTTCCATTAATGACATAAAGCAGCGATAACGTTAAAATCAAAGAAAAAATAAAAACATAAATATGGATCATTTAACCCGCGTTTATCATTTTCGTTATCTTCGACAGTTGCTTGAAGTGAAGCGCTTTTTAAAAGTTAACCCCAGTCTTTTGCCAGCTGTAATTTACTTGGTTTCAAGTGGTGCGGGTCTGTACTATCTGACGTGTTTGTTGTCTCACTTTGGTTTTGATGGGCTAAAACACATTGGGCTCGGTGATTTTCTTACGATTATTTTTTCAAGTTTTTGGTTACTCGGAGCATTCGTTGCCTTTCTGCTGATATTGGTCTTCTTTATCCCCATAGATCGTGCTTCTTCAAGTATTCAATTTTTATCTATTGGCAAATTTATGAGTGCCATGAACCGGCCATTTTTAAAGATCCCCGTTTTATATGGCTTCAGTTCTTCAGTCATCGCGATTTTTTTTAGTGCAAATATTTTGGCTGAGAGCCAAGCTAGCGCCATCAAACACACAAAGTCTGAATTAGTCGAAGTCAGTTTTAACTATCCAGTGAATTGGCTAGGTAACACGATAACAAAATTAAATGCAGTAAAAGTGGTGGCCAGTACAAGTCGGTATGTGTTTATTTACCATCCAGATACAAAAAAATCGGTAGTGGTACCTCTGGGAAATATCGCCACTATTTTTAATGTAAAGCAGGGGGATGAATGAATCGGATCACAACTGATGAAGCCTACTTCGCTTGGTTTAAATCTTCGTTAGAAAAAAGCAAAGCTTTTTTTTACGAGCATCCCAGTGTGTTGTTGTCCACAACTTATCTGGCGCTCAGTTTCTCAGGTTTGATTTATCTCTATGTACTTGGTCGTGGCGTTGGCGTGGACATTATTAAATACCTAGAGCTTGTGGACTTTATTATGGCTTTTCTAGCGACACCAACCATTTTATATTCAAGCGTTGTGGCAATAATCACCTCGCTCATTACGGCGTTGCTGATAAAGCGTCATAACAAAAAGCAAGTTAAGTCAAAAGTTCAGACTGAGGGTTGGAAGAGTTGGATAGAAACTTACCGCATGTACTACAAGATAAACCCTCTTTACTTGATTTCATGTATGATTTTACTCTTACCAAGTGCTTATTCAATCGTAGTCGCTGATTTGGATGCAGAGCGAATTCTTTTGGGTGAAGGAAAAACATATCAGGTTGATTTGGTCAATCCAGTATCAATTTATGAGCAGCCCAAGCTTCGTTTTGACCATTTAAAGCTAGTCACAGAAACCGAGCGGTTTAGCTTTTTTTACTCTGTAGAGTTAAAGCAAGTTTTGTTGATTACTCGCGATAATATCGCCAGTGTGCAGCTTGCTAGCCAGGGCTATGATAACTAGTCATGGCTTCTTGTCGCTGTCTCTTTGTAGTGGTACCTTGAATTGGGTTTGTTGTCAGTATGGAGTTTATCTAAAGTAGATAGTGTCAGTTGTGTCGAGGGTTAAAAAAGGAAATATAAACCCGACATAAAGTCGGTGCTACCGAGGATAAAGAGTCTTTTTCTGGGGTAGGCTTAACCAAACGTTTAAGCTAGCAGTTATATCGACGCAATCAATACCCACTCAGCTATATCTATGAAGCTAATATGTTCATCTTGGTTGGTATGGGCAGAGGCTCATATGAGTCAACGAGTGCTCATTAGACACTTCTTCAGCAAGGCGCGTTTCTTAACAGTATGCTCATCTATTAATTTTAATCTTACCTAAATTAAACAGGTTAACATGCTGTATTTCAGGCACAAAAAAACGCCCAACGAGGGGCGCTTTTGATAAAGGAATTGGTTGTGCTAATTAGCCGCGAGGACCAGCTTGCTTAATCGCTTCTGATACATCGTACTTCTCAAAGTTAGCTTGGAAGTCAGTTGCTAATTTAGCAGCGTACTCAGCGTACTTCTCTTTGTCTTCCCAAGTATTGATTGGGTTAAGAAGTTCAGTTGCAACACCAGGTACTGCTACTGGTACGTCTAGGTTTAGTGACTCGATGTGTTGAGTTTCAACATCAGCAAGGTTACCAGATACGATTGCATCAACAACAGCACGTGTTGTAGGGATGTCAAAACGCTTACCAATGCCGTAAGGACCACCAGTCCAACCTGTGTTAACTAGGTATACTTTCGCGCCAAACTCACGAACACGCTTCATTAGAAGCTCTGCGTAAACGCCAGCTGGACGTGGGAAGAATGGTGCGCCGAAACAAGTTGAGAACGTTGACTCGATGTCAGACGTTGAACCGATTTCAGTTGAACCAACTTTCGCTGTGTAACCACTTAAGAAGTGGTAAGCCGCTGCTTCTTCAGAAAGTACAGATACAGGTGGTAATACACCACTTACGTCACATGTTAAGAACACAACTGCTTTTGGCTCACCTGCACGGTTTTCAACTTTACGCTTTTCAACGTGCTCTAGTGGGTAAGCTGCACGTGTGTTTTGCGTTAGGCTTGTGTCGTTGAAGTCTGGTACACGGTTTTCATCTAGTACTACGTTTTCTAGAATTGTACCGAACTTGATTGCGTTCCAGATAACTGGCTCGTTCTTTTGCGAAAGATCGATACATTTAGCATAACAGCCGCCTTCGATATTAAATACGCTGCCTGGTGCCCAACCGTGCTCGTCATCACCGATAAGGAAACGCGTTGGATCTGCTGATAAAGTAGTTTTACCAGTACCCGAAAGGCCGAAGAATAGTGCTGTGTCGCCAGCTTCACCAACGTTTGCACTACAGTGCATTGGTAAAACACCTTTTGCAGGAAGTAGGAAGTTCTGAACAGAGAACATCGATTTCTTCATTTCACCAGCGTAATGCATACCTGCCAGTAGTACTTTGCGCTGTGCAAAGTTGATAATAACTGTACCATCGCTGTTTGTGCCATCACGCTCTGGGTCACATACAAATGAAGGTACATTTAAGATCTGCCACTGAGGTAAATCTGATGCATTGTATGATTTAGGTTCAATAAACATGTTTTTAGCGAAGATGTGGTGCCACGCTGTTTCAGTTGTTACAACAACTGGAAGGTAGTGTTCAGGATCTGCGCCAACTTCTAGGTGAGAGACGAAGTGGTCATTTTCTTGAACGTGCGCTTCTACACGTGCCCATAGCGCATCAAACTTTTCAGCATCGAAAGGACGGTTAACATTGCCCCATTGGATTTCAGTTTCGGTGCTTGGCTCTTTAACGATAAAACGGTCACTTGGTGAACGACCTGTACGACGGCCAGTTTTAGCTACGAAAGCTCCATTTGCGGCTAAAGTCCCTTCGCCACGGCTAATTGCGTGTTCGACAAGTTCAGCTGCAGTTAAATCGACAAAACGAGTAGCGCTTGATGTCATGTTATTACCTAAATGTGAGAATTGAACGGGATAGCTCTGAGTTCTTAATACTCTTAAGCTGAAATTATAGTAACAGATGAAATTGAGATATTCGAGCCTTTGGAAGGGTTAAAAAGGCATAAATTTGGTAAAAAACTTGAATAATTTCAATGATACCGGTGTCATAAAAAAGCCATTTAAAATGACACCGGTATCATTTTTTAGACATTAAAAAGCCGTCGTTTTGACGGCTTTTTAGCTGATGCTGAGTCAATACTACTTTTAGTTAAAAATAGCCTTGATATCTTGTTCATCAAATCGGTAATTTTTCAGGCAGTAATGACAACTGATATTTATTTCACC
This sequence comes from Pseudoalteromonas phenolica, assembly GCF_001444405.1. Taxonomy (NCBI): domain Bacteria; kingdom Pseudomonadati; phylum Pseudomonadota; class Gammaproteobacteria; order Alteromonadales; family Pseudoalteromonadaceae; genus Pseudoalteromonas; species Pseudoalteromonas phenolica. The sequence goes on along the minus strand of NZ_CP013187.1, from coordinate 3,542,338 downwards.
GTCTTCTGCAACTTGAGCCAGTAATTCATCTTGGCCTACATTCACAAGCGCATTGATGGTCTTGTCTCGACTACAGCCACAAACAAAGTTTAGCTCTTGGGGCTCGAACAATTGTGGATTGTCTTCGTGATATAGACGTGTCAGTACCGTTTGAGCATCTAGATCGAGTAATTCTTCATCTTTGATGGTGTTACTAAGTGCTTCTAGGTGAGTGAAATCTTGTTGTGATTTTTCTTTATTAACAGGTAAAACCTGTAAAAACAGGCCTGCTGCCTTGAGTTGCTCACCCGAAGTGCGTGTTGCAAACCATAAACGCGTCTTTAACTGCTCAGACTGTTCAAAGTAACCTTCTAGACATTCTGCTAAATTATCAGAGGTTAAAGGTACAATACCTTGGTAGCGTTCACCTTTAGTTGGGGTAATAGTGATAACCATATATCCCTGACCCATTAGGTCCTGAATACTGTTACCCGTAACCTCGCCTTGTAAGCGTGCAATGCCGCGCATATTTTGATTGTGGTCACCGTTTATTACCGCATATTTAACTGGGCCATCACCTTGCAGTTGCACCGCGATATCGCCTTCAAATTTTAAAGTGGCGGTCAGTAGGCTGGTTGCGACTAGCAACTCACCTAATAATTGCTTTACAGGTTCTGGGTAGTCGTGTTCACCGATAATGTCTTTAAACGTTTGTTCGATTTGTACTAGCTCACCACGAACGTCTAACTGATCGAAAATGTAACGGTGTAATAAATCTGATTGCATTTATAAAATCCTAGCTTGATTTTAACTTTAGTAATTCGCGACGTTGTTTTTTATCCGGTTTGGTTTCCGGGCGCGGCGCAAAAAAGCTGTTGTTCTTTCTAGCGATGGCATTTTGCTCTCGCTTTTCTATACTGTGCTCAGCTTCTTCATATAACAGCTGAGCAAGTGGCGCGGCCTGACGCTTGTCATAGACCTTCAAAATCGTCACTTCCTTTTCCTCATAACCCTGAGCAAGGTTGACAGTCGCACCAATTTCAACCGTTTTACTGGGTTTACAGCGCTGACCGTTATAGTGTACTTTACCACCTTGGATCATTTCTCGAGCAATACTGCGGGTTTTATAAAAACGCGCTGCCCAAAGCCACTTATCTAAGCGAACCGCTTCTATTTGGCTGTTTTGTTCAGAGGATTGTTTTTTCACAACGAGAATACCATCAAGGATTGAGGGATTTGTGAGGTGAAATTTATCATATATTCAGGCCCAACAAAAGCGGGCGCTGTTCACCCTTCCTTCAACATAATGTGGGTAATCTCACGTAATACAAGTGTCACAAAGTTTCACATTTGTACGCTTGTTGAATTAATTTCGTCGCGGTACACTTGGCCGTTCAACAGAATAAGAAAAAGTCTCATATGGAATTACAATTACAACAGTTAACGAGCATATTTCAGAAGTTGCCGCATGCCAAACTTAGTCGTTTGGTGGTAGTACTGACTGTTGTTTATATTGCTTATTTGTGTGCACAGTTGGTTTGGTTGTTCTGGCCACAACCGCAAAGCGCGAGCTTGGCACCATTGCCGAGTTCAGTAAGCAGTAAAACTAATACCGTTAACACGCAATCAATTATTCAGCAAAACCTATTTGGTGTTGCGAATGAGAAACCAAAAGCCCCACCCAAACCCGTCGCGCGTGTGTCAGATGCACCTAAAACAACGTTGAATGTGAAACTTACCGGTATTGTTGCGGTCAGTTTAAATGATACTGCAGGTTTGGCGATTATCGAATCGCAGGGTCGTCAAGAAACGTATGAAGTGAAAGATGCAATCACAGGTACGCGCGCCAAATTAGCGCAAGTTTTACCAGATCGTGTGTTATTAGATGTAAATGGCCGATTTGAAACCCTCATGCTTGATGGTCTTGCCTACACAAAACAAGTGGCAATGCCAGTGTCAGGACCTCGAGAGGTGCGTGAGGCAGCTAAAAAACCAAGCATTGATCGTTCAGAACTAGCACAACGCCGCCAAGAGCTACTTAAAGAGCCTGGTAAGTTACTCGATTACATTAGAATATCTCAGGCACGAAGAAACGGTGAGTTAATAGGTTACCGCTTAAGCCCAGGTAAAGACCCTGAGCTATTTAAAAAAATGGGTTTAAAGAATAATGATTTGGCTATTGCAATCAATGGCTATCAATTAACAGATATGAGACAGGCTATGACTGCAATGCAAGAGCTCAGAGAAACCACTGATGCAACGATTAGCATTGAACGTGACGGTCGCGTGATCGACGTACAATTCAGCCTGTAAGCACAATTTTTGGAGTTAATAATAATGAGAAATAAGCTAGACCTCAGAAAAATCAAAAAAGGGTTAGCTAAGTATGCGGCTCTGATGTTTGCAGCTGGGTTATCGTTATCTGTTTCTGCTGTTGAATATGCAGCAAACTTTAAAGGTACTGACATTAATGAATTTATTAATATCGTCGGTAAAAACCTGAATAAGACCATCATCATCGACCCTAATGTGCGCGGCAATATTAATGTGCGTAGCTATGAGTTAATGGATGAAGCGCTTTACTATCAATTCTTTTTAAATGTTCTAGAAGTTTATGGTTATGCTGTTATTGAAATGGACAGCGGCATTTTAAAAATCTTACGTAGCTCTGATGGTAAAAAGAGCAATGTGCCATTAGTGTCAGACAATACCGCGACGGACGGTGACACCTTAGTTACTCGTGTGATCCGTGTTAAAAATGTCTCTGTTCAAGAGCTCGGCCCACTCATTCGTCAGTTCAGTGACCAAAAAGATGGTGGTCATGTTACTAACTTCAGTTCTGCTAACGTGATGATGCTGACAGGCCATGCAGCGTCGGTAAATCGACTTGTCGATATTATCAAGTCAGTTGACCAAGCAGGTGACACACTCGTTGAAATTATCGAGCTTGAACATGCAACAGCTGATGATGTGGTAAAAGTAGTTGAGAGCATTTATAAGTCATCTGGTAAAAATAGCATCCCTGACTTTCTAATACCAAAAGTCGTGGCTGATAACCGTACTAACAGTGTGATTGTCAGCGGAGAAGGGCAAGCACGCTCTAGAGCAGTAGATTTAGTTAAGCGCTTAGACGGTGAGCTAAAAAGCCAAGGTAATACGCAAGTTTTTTATCTTGATTATGCAAAAGCTGAAGATTTAGTAAAAGTCCTGCAGGGTGTAAGTAAAACATTGCAAGAGGAAGCGCAGGGTGGCAATACCAAAGGCCGCAGTCGCAGTAATAATAACGAAACAAGTATTGAAGCTCATCCAGATTCGAACTCCTTAGTGATCACAGCACAACCTGACACCATGCGCTCTTTGGCATCAGTAATCAAAAAACTCGACATTCGTCGTGCACAAGTTTTAGTAGAAGCAATCGTTGTTGAAGTACTAGAAGGCGATGGCATCAACCTAGGCTTGCAGTGGATTTCAGAACAAGGTGGTATGTTGCAATTCAATAATGGTAGCAATGTGCCTGTGGGTTCATTAGCCGTGGCAGCAGAGCAGGCTCGTGATAAAACAATCACGAAAACGATAACAGGCGATAATACAGAGCTTAAAGAGTACGATGAAACACAAGAAGGCGATTTAGGTCCATTGGCTGCATTACTTGGTGGCGTAAATGGTCTTGCTGCTGGCATTATTAAAAATGACTGGGGTGCGATCATTCAGGCAATTTCGACAGATACGAAGTCAAACATCCTCGCGACGCCGTCTGTAACTACGATGGACAATGAAGAAGCCTCGATGATTGTGGGTCAAGAAGTGCCAATCATTACCGGTTCGACAACCAGTGGTAATAATACTAACCCATTCCAAACGGTTGATCGTCAAGAAGTGGGTATTAAGTTAAAAGTTACACCGCAGATTAATGATGGAACAGCAGTTCAGTTAACCATTGAGCAAGAAGTATCGAGTGTTAGTGGCGCAACCGCTGTTGATATTGCAGTAAACAAGCGTGCTATTAACACGACTGTGATTGCTGACGATGGCGGTATGGTGATTCTCGGTGGTCTAATTGATGAAGACGTACAAGAAAGTGTGTCTAAAGTACCATTGCTAGGTGATATTCCTATCCTAGGTCATTTATTCAAGTCGACCAGTACAACTAAACGTAAGCGTAACTTATTGGTATTTATTCGTCCGACGATTCTGCGTGATAGCCGCAGCATGAACGAATTAAGTCATTCTAAGTATAACTTTATTCGCGGTGAGCAAAGTAAGCAGCGTGAAGACGGTATTGACCTTATGCCGTTTGAAGATTCGCCTGTGTTACCAGAGTGGAATGATGCACTGACATTACCACCAACATATGAGCAGTATTTAAAAGAGCAAAATAAGAAAGAGCGTAAAGATGATTGATACTCACAATCAATTTGAAAGCGAGCATACAGAATTGCTTGCCGACGCACCAATTGAGGAGATGGCTCGTGAGCTATCTCTTAAGTTGCCATTTTCTTATGCGCGTCGTGTCAATATGCTGTTGGCCGAAGAAGAAGCAGGCTTAAAGGTTTTTTATACGGGTGACTTAAATGTTGCGCACCTGCTTGAGATTCGTCGTGTTGCGAATGCTGAGTTTAAGCTTGAGCAATTAGAAGCTGAAAAATTTGAGTTTATGCTTGAAGAGGCTTATCAGCGGGATAGCTCTGAAACTCAACAAATGATGGAAGATATTGGCAACGAGGTCGATCTATTTTCATTGGCTGAAGAACTGCCGCAAACTGAAGACCTGTTAGCGGCTGATGACGATGCGCCGATCATTAAGTTGATCAACGCCATGCTCAGTGAAGCAATTAAAGATGGCGCCTCAGATATTCACATCGAAACCTTTGAACAAGATCTAGTTATTCGTTTTAGGGTAGATGGTGTTTTAAAAGAAGTTTTAAAGCCGAACCGAAAACTGGCGTCACTACTGGTATCGCGTATTAAAGTTATGGCAAAGCTCGATATTGCCGAAAAGCGTATTCCTCAAGATGGCCGTATTTCATTACGTATCGCAGGTCGTGCTGTTGATGTGCGTGTATCGACTATGCCATCTAGTTTTGGTGAGCGTGTTGTACTGCGTCTTTTAGATAAAAATAATGCCCGTTTAAACCTTGAAGATTTGGGTATGACAGAGCGTAACCGTGAGTTATTCAGCGAATTAATAGCAAAACCGCACGGTATTATTTTGGTGACCGGCCCAACAGGTTCAGGTAAGAGTACCACTCTGTATGCTGGTATGAGCCAAATAAACTCAAAAGACCGCAATATTCTGACAGTTGAAGACCCAATTGAATATGAAATCCCAGGTATTGGTCAAACTCAGGTTAACCCGAAAGTCGATATGACATTTGCACGAGGTTTGCGTGCAATTCTGCGTCAAGACCCTGACGTAGTAATGGTTGGTGAAATCCGAGATTTAGAAACGGGCCAAATTGCGGTTCAGGCATCACTGACGGGTCACTTAGTAATGTCGACCCTGCATACCAATACGGCTTCAGGCGCAATTACGCGTATGGAAGATATGGGTGTAGAACCATTCTTACTGTCTTCTTCTTTGTTAGGTGTGTTGTCTCAACGTCTAGTCCGTACCTTGTGTAATGACTGTAAAGAGCCGCATCAAGCCGATGAGCGTGAATGTGAGCTATTAGGTGTAGAAAAAGACAGTAATACAATTATTTATCGCCCAGTTGGTTGTGAATCATGTAATTACAACGGTTATAAAGGCCGTACAGGTATTCACGAGCTACTGGTGGTTGATGAAGCGGTGCGTGAGCTTATCCATAATGGTAAAGGTGAGCAGGCCGTAGAAAAATATATTCGTACTTTCAGTCCGAGTATTCGTCAAGATGGTTGCTCACGAGTTCTGAAAGGACAAACTTCTTTAGAAGAAGTGTTACGTGTTACTCGTGAGGAAGGTTAATCATGGCAGCGTTTGAGTATCGAGCGCTCGATGGAAAGGGCAAAGAAAAGAAAGGTATCTTAGAAGGCGATACAGCGAAACAGATCCGCCAACAACTTCGAGAAAAAGGCATGATGCCTTTAGAAGTTGCGCCTGCTGCAGAAAAAGAAAAGCAGCAATCCGGTGGTGGGTTTAAGCTGTTTACAGGTTATAAGCCTTCAGTCTCTGATATCGCTTTAATCACTCGTCAATTGGCAACGCTTATCCAGTCTTCATTACCAGTAGAAGCGGCTGTGATGGCAGTGGCAGAGCAATGTGAGAAACCTCGTCTTAAACGTATGCTGATGTCGGTGCGCTCTAAGGTTGTAGAGGGCTACACATTGGCTGATGGTATGTCTGAGTTTCCTCATGTGTTCGATAATTTATATCGCGCTATGGTGGCGGCTGGTGAAAAGTCAGGCCATTTAGATGAAGTACTGAATCGTCTGGCTGATTATACCGAACAGCGTCAGCATATGCGCAGCCAAATCACTCAAGCTATGGTATATCCAAGTATTCTTGTCGTCTTTGCTATTGGTATTGTGGCGGTATTGCTTGGTACTGTGGTACCAGAGATTTTGAAAACCTTTGAGAAGTCCAAACAAGCATTGCCTTGGACCACCGAGTGGGTAATGGCTGCAAGTAACTTCGTTCAAGCTTATTGGATGCCAAGTTTTATCGGTATTGTTGCCCTTACAATTGGTATTAAACAAGCACTACTGAAGCCCAAGATCCGTTTTTGGTATGACACGCAATTATTGCGTCTACCTGGTTTAGGCAAAATTAGCCGTAGTATCAATACGGCACGTTTTGCACGTACCCTCAGTATTTTGTCTTCCAGTGCAGTACCGCTTCTTGAAGGTATGAAAATAGCCGGTCAGGTACTTGAAAACGAGAAGATTAAATCCGCGGTATCAGAAGCTGCGGTCAGAGTCAGTGAAGGTGCAAGCTTAAGAGCATCACTTCAGCAAACTAAGTTATTCCCACCTATGATGCTGCATATGATCGCCAGTGGTGAGAAGTCGGGTGAGCTAGAGCAGATGTTAGAGCGAGCGGCTAACAATCAAGACAGAGAGTTTGAAACTATGGTCAGCGTCTCATTAAAGCTATTAGAGCCAGCAATGATCGCAACCATGGCCATTATTGTGTTGTTTATTGTCATGGCAATTTTGCAACCAATTATGGAAATGAACAAAGCCATCGGCTTATAGTCAAATAAAGAGTTTTAAAAAATAACAGCTATTAGAGCGAATGAGGTATTCATTGTGAAAAAGCAATCAGGTTTCTCCCTACTAGAAGTAATGGTGGTACTGGTTATCATCGGTATGATTTTATCAATCGTTGCGCCAAACATTATGGGCCAACAAGAAGAGGCTGCTTTAGATAAAGCGGGTTTAGATATTCAACAGCTTGAAGATGCAATGAACATGTACAAGCTAAAAAACAAGAAATACCCAACCACAGAGCAAGGCTTAGAGGCACTTGTGACTAAGACGACAATTGATCCTATACCACGTCGTTTCCCTGAAGGTGGCTTTATTTCAAAATTACCTGAAGATCCATGGGGCAATCCTTACCAGTTAGTTAGCCCAGGTGAAATGGGCAAAATCGATATCTTTTCAATGGGCCCTGACGGTGAAGTGGGCACTGACGACGATATCGGTAACTGGACTGATGAAGACCAAGCGCGTTAATACGTATGCGTTTAGGCTTAAGGCAAAATATTAACAAGGCAAAGGGCTTCAGTTTACTTGAAGTCCTTGTCGTACTTGTGATCATCGCCATGTCAGTGAAAATGGTGAGTTACACCTTTGATGATGCTGAAGCCGAAGAGTTAGAAAAACAAGCGCTCAGAGTGTACAGAGTAATTAATCTTGCCTCTGAGTTTGCAGTATTAAACCAAATTGAGCTTGGCTTTCACCTTGATAAAAATGTTTTAGAATTTTTAGTCTTTGACGGTGAGAAGTGGGCAGTATTTGATGCTGAAGAGTTATACGAGCCTATTACCTTCGGTAAAGAATACAAAGTTAATTTGAATATCGAAGATTTATCTTGGTCGCAAGACAATTTGCTTGAGCAAGCCAATTGGCGTGAACTTATGGGCACCAGTGATGATGAAAGCTTGCTTGAGTTAAAAAAGCTAAAAGTGCCACAAGTATTAATTTTATCTTCGGGCGAAGTGAGCGCGTTTCAGTTTAGTGTCGAGTTATCAGACCGAGATGCAGAACAAGCACGTTATTTTATCGAAGGTGAATTTATCGCCCCTGTTAATTTACGAGTGGAGCCTGAAGTATGAAAAAGCAATCAGCTGGCTTTACTCTGCTAGAAGTGATGGTGGCCTTAGGCATTTGTGCCATGGCTGGTATTGCAGCCATGCAGGTAACAGGTGAGCATGTCTCCCATATCGCTTCACTAGAAGAACAAACCTACGCATCTTGGGTAGCAGAGAATCGTTTGGTTATGATCCGCGCACAAGGTGATAAGTGGAATGGTAAGAATAACAATAAAGGTGAAGAAGAGTTAGCTGGTATGACTTGGTACTGGCAAGAGAAAGTCACCAAAACCAATGACCCAAGTTTTGTTAAAGTGCAAGTTGAAGTATTCAGCGATGCTGAATACAAAAATTCTTTATATGACTTAAGCACATTCATTTTAAAGGGTAAGTAGCGATGCGATTTACTTACCCTCCAAAAAGCCGTCAGCTTGGTTTCACCTTACTTGAAGTCATGATTGCCTTGGGTATTCTCGGCTTTGTGGTGTTGGCGACTCACCAGATATTAAATTCAACGATTCAGGCGAAACAAGGCTCTGAAGAAGTGATTGCTGAATTAGACGCGCTCAATACGACTTTTCGCTTGATGGATCAAGATTTTAACCAAATGACCAAACGTGAAACGCGTAACGAGGCGGGCGACTTTACGCCGAGTTATATTCTTCATGGCCGTTACGATCTAGATAGTCAGTATGATGGTATCGCGTTTGTACGCGATGGCTGGACAAATCCAATTAGTCTATTACCTCGCTCTGAGTTACAAGCCGTAGGTTATCGTGTGGTTGATGATAAATTAGAGCGCCTTTACCGTGTTTACGTAGATCAACTTGATGGTACCGAGCCTCGCAGCCAAGTCTTATTAGAGAACATTGAAGATTTAAAATTTGAATTCTTAGACGACAAACAAAAGTGGCAAGAAAATTGGGAAAAGAAGGCGCTGCCTTTAGCTGTTTCTGTGACCATCAAAATGCAAGAAATGGAGCCTATCACGCGCTTTTTCCTTACGCCGGGTGATGGCAAAGTAGCAAGTAGTACATCAAATACAAATAATGGCAATAATACTGGTGGTGGGAGAACAGGCCCATGAGTCAGTTAGCTTATAAACATGGTCAGCAACAGGGGGCTGCACTGATCATTGTTTTATTTATTGTTGCCTTAGCAGCTGTAATTGCCGCTGAAATGGCGACGAATTTAATGATTCAGGTACAGCGAGCTCAAAATATTCAAACTCATCAGCAAGCAAAATGGTATAGCTATGGTGCTGAAGAATTAGTGAAAAAAGTTCTGATTGAAAGTAAGAAGAAAGACCCTGATAAAGTGCATTTAGGGCAGCCATGGGCGTTAGAAGAAACCCCATTTCCAGTAGATCATGGTACTTTGAGTGGGCAAGTGACCGATTTGCAAGCATGTTTAAATTTAAACGCGCTGCGCGCACCAAAAGCACAAAATGCCAGTATTAATGATACGAACCCCGCGCATAAAGCCTTTTTAGAGCTGTTGAAAAACATAGAAGATCTGCCGTCAGATGAAAGTGAAGAAACCTTGGCTGATAGTGTATATGATTGGCTTGACGCCGATAGCATCACGTTTCGTTCGGGCGCAGAAGAAGATGAATATATGTCGTTACGAACGCCATATTTAACAGCAAATAACGCATTTGCGTCAGTGTCTGAACTGCGCGTTATCAGAGGTTTTAATCCATTAGTGATGGAAAAGTTACTCCCATATGTGTGTGTTATTCCTGGTAATGAAGAACTCAAAATTAACGTTAATACTATTTTGCCAGATCAAGCATTATTGCTGAGTGCATTAATCGACGGATTAAGTGAATCCGATGCGCAAAGTATTATCTCTGCTCGCCCAGATCAGGGATATGACAAAGTGGAAGATTTTCTTTCTGAAGCCACCGCTCAAGGGGCTCAGAATATCAAACAAGTAACCGATCTATTTACCGTAAATAGTGACTATTTCAAGTTGCGCGCAAAAGCCATGTTCGATGAACGGCTTTTCACAATGACCTCAATTATTCAAATAAAAGAAGGTCAAGCGAGCATACTGGCGCGAAAATTTGGAGGCGTACAGTGACAGAAAAATTATTGATCCGCATTGATCAGTCCGCTAAGCAGGCAATTCATTGGTTGGTGTATTCAACCGATCAGCAGATTATTGCCAGTGGTGAGTACAAACAATTATCAGATTTGGCTGAGTTGACAGAGAAAGCACAGGGTAGAGAAACCAGTATATTGCTTTCAGCATCAATGGTGCAATTAAAAACCATTGAGTTACCAACAAAGTGGAATAGAAAATTAGAACAAGCATTGCCATTTATGTTGGAAGAACAGCTGGCCTGCGATGTTGATGAGGTATTCATTGCAATTGGTGAGCCGGGCACTAAAGATGATAAACCGACTATTAATATAGCTCTGTGTGATCGAGTTTTACTCGCTGAGTTATTTGCCGTTTTAGAGGAGCATCAGATTTTTGCGAAGCATGTAGTGCCAGATGCGCTATTGTTGCCAGAGCTAGCTGAAAATGAGTTAGCTGTAGTTGAGCTCGATGGCCAATGGCTATGTCGCTTAGGAGCATGGCATGCGTGTGTGATTGAGCCGAGTTGGGGGGCTGACTATTTGCATGCGCTAGCAGTGGAGAGAATTTCTCATTATAGCCCAGCTGACGCCTTGCCAGAGGTGGCGCCTAAGGTGGCAAAAGAGGCAGAATATGAACTGCCGCTTGCATTACTGGCTAAAAATTTAACTAATACAGCATTTAATTTACGCCAAGGTATTTTTGCCGCGAAGAAGAGTACGCCACAATGGTGGAAAGATTGGCAGTCAGGCTTAATTGCAGCATCAGTGGCTTTATTTGGCTTTGTGGCTGTGCAGGGTATTCAGGTTGTAAAACTTAAAGGGCAGGCTGAAGAGGTGCGAGCCGAAGCCATAGCTACTTACCAACAAGCATTCCCAAATAAACGAGTACGCGAAGCACTGCTTAGACGTCAAATTGAAGGTGAGTTAAAAGCCATTTCGGCGACCAAACAAGGTGGCTTCTTAGATTTGGCGGACAAGTTTGTGTCAGTTTATAGCCAAGTCAAAGATTTCCAGCCTGAGACTTTACGCTATGACCATAAACGTAATGAATTGCGTATTCGTGTAAAAGCCAAAGATTTCCAAGTGTTTGGTCAAGTTAAAACGATTCTTGAGCAAAAAGGTTTAACAGTGCAGCAAGGTTCATTAAATAACGATGGTGATGCCGTTATTGGTGAAATTAGATTGCGAGGTGATGTATGAAACAACAAGCAATCAACTACTGGGGCTCGTTAAAAGAGCAAGAACAGCGTTTACTGATCATCGCGGGTGTTGTCTTCATTGTTTTCGTTTTAGTGATGGGAATATTAAAGCCACTTAATAAGGCAGTTGCTGATGCTGAGCAAAAACTAAAGCGTGAGCAAAACTTCCAAGTGTTTGTTGAGCAAAGTATTGGTAAGTTAAAAGCGGCTGGTAACTCAGCACGTACTTCTTCAGGCAATTTATCGCAATTAGTGAATCGTAGTAGAGGCCGTTATGGCATAGTCATCAGTCAGATGCAGCCAAATAATGACAGTCTTCGTGTGAATATTGAAAACGTCGAGTTTAATAAGTTGGTTGGTTGGCTTGATGAGCTCGTGCATCAACATGGTGTCACAGTGGCAAATTTAGATATCTCGCAAGGTGAAGACACAGGTTTTGTTCGCGTTAGTCGATTGGTGTTAGAGAAGTAGTATGAAGCAAAAAATTTACTTAGTTCTGTTATTTATTTTTTCATTTCTAGCTTTTGCTCTATTTCAACTGCCGGCATCGGTTGGGGTGCAAGTCGCGCAAGGTTACTTGCCTAAAAACGTGGCGTTTGGCAAGTTGAGCGGCTCAATTTGGCAGGGACAAATCAGTGAAATACGCGTCGATAAGGTTCAGGTTTTCAACGTACGTTGGCAGCTAGAGCCGATGGCTTTATTTGCGGGCAATCTTGCTGGTGATTTGATCTGGGGTAATCCACGCTCTAGCGAGGAAATGTCGGGTAAAAGTAACTTTAGCCTTTCATTGTTAAACCAACAAGCCATTTTGAGTGATGCAGTACTGAGGTTTGAAGTTGAGCAGTTGATGGGTCAGTTAAATTTACCATTACCTGTAAATGCAACGGGTCGAGTAATTTTTAATATTGATGAGTTTGAAAGTGGTAAACCTTACTGTCAGCAAATAAAAGGCGATGTATTTAGCCCTAATATTCGTGTAGAGGGCTTAACTGGATGGTTTTCAATCGGTGAGCTAGGGGCTGATCTAAATTGTAAATCAGGTGATTTAGCAGCGGTGGTTCAGCCAGATAATCTATTAGGCTTGCAAGCCGATGTACATTTGGGCAATAACTTTCAGTTTAAAGTCGCAGGCAATGTGAAGCCTGATGTGTCATTACCAAAAGAAGTACATGATGCGGTTAAATTCTTAGGTCGTCCTGATTCCCAGGGTCGTTACCCAGTTAACTTATAAGGCTCTTTATGTTGGAGTTCTCATTTACAGAGCAACATAAAGCGTTGCTAACCGACTATTTATCTAGCACAGAGCAGGCTCTGCCTTACGCTGTTTGTGAAGGCTATCTTTTTGCAATCATTTGCAGCCCTGCAGGTATTGAAATGGAGCAATGGCTAACAATTGTTAGTGGTGGTGATGAGCAAATTGCAGAAGAACATGTTTTTGCTTTAATGGCACTTCATCACGACATAAGCGAGCGTGTCTTTTCGGGCCAGTTCCAGTTGCCTTATACGTCAATGGCTGTTGCTGAGTTGCAGCAATGGAGCCAAGGTTTCTTGGCGGGTATCGAACACTTTTATGCAGGCCTTGTGAATAGCGAAGTATTAAATGATGAGCTTAAACAAGCATTGATCAGTAGCACAGAGCAACTAGGATTTTTCTCTCTAGATCAGTCACAAATAGCAGCTTACTGTGATGCCAATAATGTTGAGCTAAATAGCTTTTGTCAGCAGCAACATGAGATAGCGAATGAATTTGCTGTTGCTTATGTGCAATTAGTAGAAAATGCAGCTGTTGAGAGTGGTTTATATGAGGAAGAGGGTTAAAACCTGAAAGCCTTTTACAGGGTAAGCGAGCGCTTACCCAAGCTCTAATTCTATGCTCGTGCAGCCCTTCACACAACTTACCAAACCTTTATTTTTATCTTTTCCATTTAGGTCTAATTGCAGAGGCTTGTTGCATTGCTCGCATAACAAGGTTTGACCTTTGCTTAGTTTTTTAAGTATATTTTTGTGCTGGTTAAATGCTGCAGCTCGCTTTTTATTAAATGCGTCTATGTCCAACTTCATTACAAAGACTTTCCTTCAAAAATAGATTCGCCAGCAATTCTACAGATCTCATTTAGCTTGTTGCCGTAAAAATAGAGGTTCAAATCGTTTTCTTTACAGTAACGTAGGTGGAATGCTTTTAACTTGTCATCAGTCCCTAGAGCTTCATTTAGATACTCTAATTCAGTGTCGTCTAATTCTAACTTTTGCATAATTTGCGTTCTGGCGATTTTAGCTGAAGTACTTCTCGTCACTTTGCTTTGCTCACTGAGTAAACTTACGCCTTCACCCAGTAGCGCTTCTCTTGGTTCTTTGATAACAGGGTGGTCGATGGTGAAAAGTGCCAAAATGACCACCACGAGCAATAAAAACTTTTTCATTGGATACCGTATTATTGATCTAAATAGGAAGAAACAATTTAGAGTGTAATAAAATGGGGCTTTCAAAAGCAAGTGATTAAGTTATAAACACTATACAAGCTCGTGCCTAGTTAAGGGAAATTTCAATAATTTCTGAACCAATTGTACCCAGCTTGAATTTGCTTGCATATAATATCCTTATAGATAAAAAGGTCACTGTAGCAAGTACCTGTCGATCACAGCCATAAGGAGCCGAGATGGACAAACAGATAAAAGTAAAAAATATTCCGAGCGATGTAAAAATACAGAAGCCGGAACTCCAACCTGATAGGTTTAACCCTCGCAGTCGAATTTATGTCCGTGCAGTTAAAGGACTACACCAGCAACTGCGCAAGCGCTTAGGTTTTATTGGTATGTTGGCGTTTATGCTTATGCCATGGATTAATTTTGAGGGTCACCAAGCCGTTTATTTTGATCTCTACGAGCAAAAGTTTAATATTTTTGGATTAACGCTGATGCCACAAGATTTAACGGTGCTGGCGTTTTTCCTCATGATTGCTGCATTTGCATTGTTTGTGGTAACCACGTTTTATGGTCGTGTGTGGTGCGGTTACACCTGCCCACAAACTGTTTGGACTTTTATCTTTTTGTGGTTTGAAGAGAAATTTGAAGGCAGTGCTAATCAGCGTAAAAAGCTTGATAGCCGTAAAATGGATTTTGATAAATTCTGGCGAAAAACAGCAAAGCACAGTAGCTGGATTTTATTCTCTTTGTGGACCGCCATTAGCTTTGTTGGTTTTTTCACTCCAATACGTGAACTAGTGCCTGATTTACTGACTTGGAGTGCAGGTAATTATGCGGTTATAAGCATCGTAGTATTTACCGCATGTACCTATGGTAATGCAGGTTGGATGAGAGAAATTATGTGCTTACATATGTGTCCTTATTCACGTTTTCAATCTGCTATGTTCGATAAAGACACCTTTACTGTAAGCTATGATGCGAAACGCGGCGAGTCACGTGGTCCTCGTTCTCGTAAACAAGATCCTAAAGAAATGGGTTTGGGCGATTGTATCGACTGCAACCTGTGTGTTCAGGTATGTCCTACAGGTATCGATATTCGTAACGGCTTGCAATATGAGTGTATCAACTGTGGTGCATGTATTGACGCGTGTGATGGGGTGATGGATAAAATGAATTACCCACGTGGTTTAATTTCATATACCACCGAGCGTAACCTGGAAACACCAGATAACAAAACCAAAGCATTCCGTGGTAAGTTGGCAGGTTATTTATTAATCATGACAGTGTTAATTGCTGCACTGGTGGTGAATATTGCGATGCGTAAGCCTATGGAGCTCGATATTATTCGTGATAGAAATCAGCTTTATCGAGTCAATTTCGATGGTTTAGTTGAAAATACTTATACCTTAAAAGTCATCAATAAAACACAGCAATCACAACAATACGACATTGCGGTTGAGGGGTTAAAGAACTTTAATGTGTTGGGTAAATTAGCGATTGAAGTTCAGGCGGGTGAATCGATGAATGTGCCACTTTCTGTGATTATTGACCCTTATGACCTTAAAAAGCCAGTGACTGAATTCCACTTTAGAGTTCAAGTGAAAGGCGACCCGACAGTGTCATTATCACAGCCTACCAACTTCTTTAAAGGCAAATAATTAGATACACTTATTAAACCAAGCAAAAGCGGGTATTCCCCGCTTTTTTTATGCCAAATGAGGAATACATGAGCGAGTTTAGTTTTGCGAATTTAAATCCAGATCGTATCTTGGATGCCATAGAAAGCATTGGGGTTTACCCTGAAACAGGCTTGCTACCTTTGAACAGTTATGAAAATCGCGTTTATCAGTTCAAGGCGGAAGATGGTAAACGGTATGTCACTAAGTTTTATCGTCCCGAGCGCTGGAGTGAGGCGCAAATAAAAGAAGAGCATGCTTTTGCATTTGAACTTGCTAATGAAGAAGTGCCTATCGTCGCGCCAGTCGAAATAGCCGGCGAAAGCTTATTCGAGCATGCTGGTTACAAATTTGCGCTTTTTCCAAGTGTCGGTGGGCGTCAGTTTGAAATTGACAATTTAGACCAGCTTGAAATGCTTGGCCGTTATATCGGACGACTACACCTAGTTGGTAAGAGTAAACCATTTCAACATAGACTGAGTATTAATACCCAGAGCTACTTACTCGATGCCAAGGAAGTTATTCAAAATAGTAAACTTGTGCCTATACATCTAGAAACCGCGTTTTACACTATTTTAGAACAGGTTATATCGCAAACAGCGCAAATGTATCATGTTGATAAGCCTATTCGTTTGCATGGCGATGCACATGCTGGCAATATTCTGTGCACAGGCGATTCTCTGACCTTAGTGGATTTAGATGATTGTCGCTCAGGCCCTGCAATCCAAGATTTATGGATGATGCTTAATGGTGATAAAAACGAGCAATTAATGCAGCTCGATACACTATTAATGGGGTATGAAGAATTCAACTCTTTTGATGCAAAAGAGCTGCAACTGATAGAGCCGCTACGTGCGATGCGAATGGTGCATTACATGGGGTGGTTAGCTGCCAGATGGGAAGATCCTGCATTTACGCGGAACTTTTCTTGGTTTGCAACAGACAAATACTGGGAGCAGCAGATCTTAGCATTGAAAGAACAGCTTGCAGCGTTACAAGAGCCTGCATTACAACTGTTTCCATAAAAAATTGAGAAATAACTATGTTAAAAGCGTTAAAACTATCCATTCTATTTTTCTGCTTGCCGTTGTTAGCCATGGCTGCAGAATTTGATTTTAAAGAAGGTGTGCACTACCAAACTTTAACCACTCAAAAAAGTGAGCAAGCAAAAGTAACTGAGTTCTTCTCATTTTACTGCCCGCATTGTTTCCGTTTTGAACCGGTTGCTAAAGCATTAGAGCAAAGCTTGCCAGAAGGTGCTGTATTTGAAAAAAGCCATGTGAACTTTTTAGGTGGTTTGCCTGCACAAGTACAAAGCAATTTAAGCTATGCCTATATCGTGGCAAAGCAAATGGGCAAAGGTGATGAAATTGCAGCTAAAATTTTCGACAGTATTCATGTAAAAAAAGCGCCATTAAATGACATTAAAGATGTGAAAAAACTTCTAGATATTAATGGTATTAGTGAAAAGCAGTTTGATGCTGCACTAGCAAGTATGCCAGTGATTGCGGCTGAAAAACTGATGCAAGACGATCAAACTCGCTTTTCAAAAGCGGGCGCACTATCTGGCGTACCTACATTTATCGTGAGTGATAAATACAAAGTAAATACCAACAGTTTAAAAAGCCAAGAGCAATTCAACGCATTGGTTAAACATTTATTAGCAAAATAATACGGAGAATAAAATGTTAAAGCTAATTAAAGCCGCTGCGCTGGCACTCATGCTGCCTGTAGTTGCAAACGCAGCTCAGTTTGAAGAAGGCGTTCATTACGAAGTGATTGCAGAGCGCGGTACTAAGAAACCTGAAGTGACAGAGTACTTTTCATTTTTCTGCCCTGCATGTAATGCGTTTGAGCCATTGATTGCTCAGGTAAAACCTAAATTGAATGAAGGCGTAAAGTTTAAAAAGAGCCATGTAGACTTCACAGGACCTCGTGATCCAGAAGTACAAAAAATTATGGCTCAAGGTTTAGCGCTTGCTGAAGTGCTACCTCAAAAAGACAAAATCATTGCAGCAATTTTCACACATATCCATGCTAAGCGTAATAAGATTAATGAGCTTGCAGATATGAAAGACATTTTTGTTGCACAAGGTGTAGACGGTACTAAGTTTGACAAAATGTACAAGAGCTTTGCTGTACGTACTAAGACTTCAAGAATGGCGCGTATGCAACAAAAGTGGTCTGAAAAACGTGCGC
The DNA here is from genome assembly GCF_001444405.1 of Pseudoalteromonas phenolica. NCBI lineage: Bacteria > Pseudomonadati > Pseudomonadota > Gammaproteobacteria > Alteromonadales > Pseudoalteromonadaceae > Pseudoalteromonas > Pseudoalteromonas phenolica. Next base: position 3,524,541 of record NZ_CP013187.1, on the reverse strand, counting down.
TTACAGGTGTACCTACGTTTATCGTAAATGGTAAATATAAACTGCGTCTTCGTGAGTCAAAAACAACGACTCCTGAGCAGATCAGTGCATTAATTAATTATTTGGCTGCTAAATAATTAATTATGAGTTAGATCAGAGCCTCGCACTTGCGAGGCTTTTTTATTGGAAAAGACATGCATAAAATTTTGGTTTCAAGTTGCTTACTCGGACAACCCGTCCGTTATGATGGGCAATCTAAAGGGCTAACAAATGATATTCTGACTCAATGGCTGAAAGAAAAGCGAGTTGTTGCATTTTGTCCTGAGGTCTCGGGCGGTTTACCAACCCCAAGGCCGCCAGCAGAAATCAGTGTTGAAAAGGTGATGACTGCAAATGGTGAAGATGTCACGAGTGAATTTCAGTTAGGAGCCCAAAAAGCCCTCGCATTATGTAAAGCGCAGCAAATCAAGTTTGCTTTATTAAAAGAATCAAGCCCTTCGTGTGGTCGTAATACTATTTACGATGGGTCGCATAAGGGAGTTAAAGTGGCAGGAATGGGCTTAACAGCTGAAAAGCTTGTTAAAGCAGGTATACAGGTTTTTAGTGAAGACCAATTACCAGAGCTAGTCAGTGCTCTGGCAATTGCTGAAAAGAATTAGCGGGATTATTTACGCTGTAAAAATACACCAGACTCCACATGATGTGTATATGGGAACTGGTCGAAGATCGCAATGCGAGATACAGAGTGTGTTTCACATAGCATGTCTAAATCACGCTCTAGTGTGTCTGGGTTACATGAGATATAAATGATGTTGTCGTAATTAGACACTAAACGACAAGTCAGTTCGTCCATGCCTGCACGTGGTGGATCTACCAAAATAGTTTGGCAGTTGTAGTCTTGAAGGGTAATGCCATTTAATCTAGAAAATTGGCGTTCGCCTTTCATTGCCTGCGTAAACTCTTCACTCGACATACGAATAATATCTAAGTTCTCAACCTTATTCGCTGCGATATTAATTTGTGCCGAATTGACCGACGACTTTGAGATTTCAGTTGCTAATACTTTATTAAAGCTACCCGCTAAAGCAATTGAGAAGTTACCGTTACCACAATATAGCTCAAGTAAATCATTCTCCAGTGGCGCACAAAGGTCTTGCGCCCATTCCAGCATTTTCTCATTTACTTTCGCATTTGGCTGAGTAAAGCTATTTTCAACTTGCTGGTACTGATAAGTTTGACCATTTACAGTCAATTGCTCTGTGACAAAATCGTTGCCTAACACGATCTTTTGTTTACGAGCGCGACCGATAAAGTCAATTTTATAGGTTTTCTGAAGCTCAGAACGTAATGCATTAATTGCCGCTAACCATTCATCATCAAGCTGTTTGTGATAAAGCAGACTTACTAGGATCTCTCCACTTAGCGTAGATAAGTAATCGATTTGGAAAAGCTTACGGCGAAGTATCTCGTTATGACGTAACTTTTCCATCATAACTTGCATGATTTCACTAATAAGCGGCGCGGCAGGATCAAATGTTTCCACTCGAATTTTTTGCTTACTCTCTTGATCAAACATAATGTGGTAGAGATCGTCACCATCGTGCCATACTCTAAATTCAGCACGTTGACGGTATTGCGTTTTTGCTGATTCAAAGACTTCAAGCTGTGGTGCGTTAAAGCGAGCAAATTGAGCACTAATACGCGTTTGCTTCTCAGCAAGCTGCTGTTCATATGTGGCGGTATCAATAGTGATGACTGGCATAGTTAAACTGACCTTACAAATTCGAGAGCGGGTATTGTAGGGGGCATAGGTGATTTGTCCAGTTTCTCGCTAAATTTTGTTGTTTTTTTATACTAACGCCTCAAGTGTTATTAATATTTGCCGATAAGCAGAAAATAACCGAGCACATGCTTGGTGACCATTATTTCTGGGAGACAGAACATGAAAATTGGACAACTTAACCAGCTTCTTAATCCTGCTATGGCAAATAAGGCGAACAATAAAGCTGCCTTTAAGCCGACCATGCATTTAAACCCAGATAGCTATCATGGTGATAAGAGTAAAATAGCAGCTAAATTACTAGATGATAAATTGGCAGAAGCTTTAGGCATTGAAAAGCCAGAGAAAGAGAAAAAGCCATTATTTGATTTTGAAGCCATCGTTAAAAATGTGCTCGACTTTGTTAAAGGGGCAGTGAACAAAGCGAAAGCAGATGGTAAAGATGACGACACTTTAAAAGATATGTTGGGGGCTGCACGAAAAGGTGTCCAAATGGGCATTGATGAAGCCACTTCGGAGTTAAAAGAAAGTGCGCTTTTTAATGATGACATTGAAGAGGGTATAGAAAAGTCTCGAGAAGGCATTTTCAAAGGACTCGATGATTTTGAAGAAGAGTTATTTAACCCTAAACCTGCTTATATGCAGGTCAGTGCAGCACAGTATGCAAGTTTGTCGAATCAAGCAGAATATAGTTTTACAACTGCAGAGGGTGATGAAGTGACTATTTCACTGAGTGATGCTCGTTCAAAAGGTCAAGCAGCCAGCTATACTCAAAACGGTGATAATTATGGCTTGGCTGTGTCAGAGCAATCAAGTGAGGATGTAAGCTTTTCGATCAGTGTGAATGGTGAGCTTAATGCCGATGAGCAAAAAGCCATAAATGAAATGATGAAAGACATTCGCAATGTCAGTGATTCATTTTTCTCAGGTGAATATGACGATGCGTTTGAAAAAGCATCGGCATTGAATATAGAGAGTGATCAAATTACCAATTTCACGATGGATTTACGTCAGACAAAAACAACCGCTGCAATTGCTCAATACCAACAAGCGAACCCAATAAAAGAGTTAGAGCAAGCGTTTCAGCCTCTTGATAAACAACTAGAGAATATTCATTCAGAAGGTAAGGCATTAGGCATTGAACAGCAGTTACCTGATATTATGGCGTGGATGAATGATGGACAAGCAAGAATGGCTCAGCTTTTAGATTATGCGCAAGGCTTCTTCAATCAACTTGATAATAAGTCAGAGAAATCAGCTTAAGTGACTTGGCAAGCCATATAAGCTCGGGCAAACTTGCACCTCAGTATAGAGGAGCCATAGTTTGCCGCATATTTTAGTTTTTGATTCAGGTATTGGTGGGACAAGTGTCTTAACACATATCCAAAGTGCACTGCCAGAGGCAGACTATACCTATATTATGGATAATGCATTACTGCCCTACGGGCTTCAGACAGAAGAAACAATTCAAAATAGACTGGCAAATCTCGTCAATAAAATAAGCTCAAACTTTTTTGGTGAAGTTGACTTAATTGTTATTGCTTGCAATACAGCCTCTACTTACGCACTGGCACATATTCGACAGTTTACTCAAATTCCGATTGTTGGTGTGGTGCCTGCTATAAAGCCTGCAGCACAAATTAGTATTAGAAAGCATATTGCTTTATTAGCAACGCCTGCTACTTCAAAGAACCAGTATACGCAATCTTTAGTGAGCGAGTTTGCTCAAGATTGCCAAGTAAGCTTCTACCATTCAACAGAGTTGGTAAGGCTGGCAGAGCGCAAGTTTTGGTTAAATGAAGATGTACGAGAAGGAGTTAACAAGGAGCTATCATCTATTAAGGTTGATAATCAAGCTGATGTTTTGATATTGGGGTGTACACATTTTCCAATATTGAAATATGAAATAGCAGAGTTTTATAAAACGCAATGCGTATTAATAGACTCCGGAACTGCAATTGCAAAAAGAGTAAAGCATTTGTTGGGTGGCAGTATAGATGAAGCAGAAATAAAAAAGCCGCTACAGTTTTATGCAACGGCTTTAAATGATGTCCCTGCTATTGCAGGATACGATGTGAAAAGTTTATATCTTTAACTTGCTACAGCTTCTTCCGATGCCTCAGGTTTTTGTTTTGCAGCTCTAACCTTCAGTGTACGTTGTTGGAACTCTTTTTCATTCAATGCTGCAATGGCTTTATCAGCATCAGCTTCTGCCATCTCCACAAAGCCGAAACCACGACGTTTACCTGTATTTTTATCTTTTAATAAACGAACGTTGAATACACGGCCCTGTTCAGAGAAAAGCTCTCGAACGACACTTTCATTTGCTTTATAAGGTAAGTTACCTACATAAAGTGTTTTTGTTTTTACTTCAGCATTGTCAGATTGCGGGGGTACATTACTTGCCGACATAACAGTTGCAATGAAACCACCGATGAGTGTGCCAATAGAAAAAGTAGCACCAAGATTAAGAGAAGAGTCTGCAAGAAGAGCATTAGCAGCAAAATAGCCGATTATCGCAATTGCTAAAACAATAAAAAGAGACTTTTGTTGAGTTGGGTTCATAAGGATCTACCAATATACAATGGGTATACAATAATTTAACAAACGAGCTGCTATCTTAGCGTCTTAAAATGTTTAAGCAATAATTAAAAAGAGAAATTAGCTATTCGAAGTGGGTAAATAGAACATTTTTTATTCTAACAAGCCTTTTTTGTTCTCTTTTTGAGCGGTTGAACACATTTCTCAAAATTAATTGAAAAAAGGGGTTGCGCGCTTTTAAATTCTCCCTATAATGCGCACCCACTGACACGGGGCGAGACGCTGAAAAGCAAATCAAAACGATGTCGAGTCAAATAAAACTTAATCTTAAATAACTTTTTAAAATTAAGTGTTGACATAAAAAGTGAAGTCGTTATTATGGCGCTCCACTTCGCAGCGAGGCTGCGGTAACTCATCGAGTTACACTGTTCTTTAAAAATATGAAGCAATCATCTGTGTGGGCACTCGTACAGATTGAGTTCTAACAGCTCTTGATTCAGGAGCAAAAAAATTTAGAGTCTCAATTTCTTATGAGTGACTATATAGTCAATTTATACAGAATTCATTGAGCACGAATCTTCGGATTCAAAAAACTTTTAATTGAAGAGTTTGATCATGGCTCAGATTGAACGCTGGCGGCAGGCCTAACACATGCAAGTCGAGCGGTAACATTTCTAGCTTGCTAGAAGATGACGAGCGGCGGACGGGTGAGTAATGCTTGGGAATATGCCTTAGGGTGGGGGACAACAGTTGGAAACGACTGCTAATACCGCATAACGTCTACGGACCAAAGGGGGCTTCGGCTCTCGCCCTTAGATTAGCCCAAGTGGGATTAGCTAGTTGGTGAGGTAATGGCTCACCAAGGCGACGATCCCTAGCTGGTTTGAGAGGATGATCAGCCACACTGGAACTGAGACACGGTCCAGACTCCTACGGGAGGCAGCAGTGGGGAATATTGCACAATGGGCGCAAGCCTGATGCAGCCATGCCGCGTGTGTGAAGAAGGCCTTAGGGTTGTAAAGCACTTTCAGTAAGGAGGAAAGGTTAGTAGTTAATACCTGCTAGCTGTGACGTTACTTACAGAAGAAGCACCGGCTAACTCCGTGCCAGCAGCCGCGGTAATACGGAGGGTGCGAGCGTTAATCGGAATTACTGGGCGTAAAGCGTACGCAGGCGGTTTGTTAAGCGAGATGTGAAAGCCCCGGGCTCAACCTGGGAACTGCATTTCGAACTGGCAAACTAGAGTATGATAGAGGGTGGTAGAATTTCAGGTGTAGCGGTGAAATGCGTAGAGATCTGAAGGAATACCGATGGCGAAGGCAGCCACCTGGGTCAATACTGACGCTCATGTACGAAAGCGTGGGGAGCAAACGGGATTAGATACCCCGGTAGTCCACGCCGTAAACGATGTCTACTAGGAGCTGGGGTCTTCGGACAACTTTTCCAAAGCTAACGCATTAAGTAGACCGCCTGGGGAGTACGGCCGCAAGGTTAAAACTCAAATGAATTGACGGGGGCCCGCACAAGCGGTGGAGCATGTGGTTTAATTCGATGCAACGCGAAGAACCTTACCTACACTTGACATACAGAGAACTTACTAGAGATAGTTTGGTGCCTTCGGGAACTCTGATACAGGTGCTGCATGGCTGTCGTCAGCTCGTGTTGTGAGATGTTGGGTTAAGTCCCGCAACGAGCGCAACCCCTATCCTTAGTTGCCAGCGATTCGGTCGGGAACTCTAAGGAGACTGCCGGTGATAAACCGGAGGAAGGTGGGGACGACGTCAAGTCATCATGGCCCTTACGTGTAGGGCTACACACGTGCTACAATGGCGCATACAGAGTGCTGCAAGCTCGCGAGAGTTAGCGAATCACTTAAAATGCGTCGTAGTCCGGATTGGAGTCTGCAACTCGACTCCATGAAGTCGGAATCGCTAGTAATCGCGGATCAGAATGCCGCGGTGAATACGTTCCCGGGCCTTGTACACACCGCCCGTCACACCATGGGAGTGGGTTGCTCCAGAAGTAGGTAGCTTAACCTTAGGGAGGGCGCTTACCACGGAGTGATTCATGACTGGGGTGAAGTCGTAACAAGGTAGCCCTAGGGGAACCTGGGGCTGGATCACCTCCTTAACGATTTAGAACAGATTTGTTCGTAGTGTCCACACAGATGATTGTTAGTTAGCACAAGTTGCTAATTAATATTGCTCTTTAAAAATTTGGAAAAGCTGATAATTAATTCTTTTAGAAGAAATTCTAAAAAGAGTTTTCAAAAGTAAAACAATGCCGATAAACATTCATTTGTTTATTAGCGTCTACTTTAGTATTCAATATTAACTTCTGGCGAAGTTAAAACTGTCTTTGACACATACACCTCAAAGTAATAAACCATTTTGGGTTGTATGGTTAAGTGACTAAGCGTACACGGTGGATGCCTTGGCAGTTGGAGGCGATGAAGGACGTACTAACTTGCGATAAGCCTAGTCAAGCCAGTAAGAGGCGCTTGAGACTAGGATTTCCGAATGGGGAAACCCACCTGCTTGCAGGTATCGTTAACTGAATACATAGGTTAACGAGGCGAACGCGGAGAACTGAAACATCTAAGTACCCGTAGGAAAAGAAATCAACCGAGATTCCGAAAGTAGCGGCGAGCGAAATCGGACTAGCCCTTAAGCTTTAGTGTAGTTAGTGGAACATTCTGGAAAGTTTGACGATACAGGGTGACAGTCCCGTACACAAAAACTTATCTAAAGTGAAATCGAGTAGGTCGGAGCACGTGAAACTTTGACTGAATATAGGTGGACCATCATCTAAGGCTAAATACTCCCAACTGACCGATAGTGAACCAGTACCGTGAGGGAAAGGCGAAAAGAACCCCTGTGAGGGGAGTGAAATAGAACCTGAAACCGTGTACGTACAAGCAGTAGGAGCCCCTCGAGGGTGACTGCGTACCTTTTGTATAATGGGTCAGCGACTTATATTTTGTAGCGAGGTTAACCGTTTAGGGTAGCCGTAGCGAAAGCGAGTCTTAACTGGGCGTTGAGTTGCAAGGTATAGACCCGAAACCCGGTGATCTAGCCATGGGCAGGTTGAAGGTTGAGTAACATCAACTGGAGGACCGAACCCACTAACGTTGAAAAGTTAGGGGATGACCTGTGGCTTGGAGTGAAAGGCTAATCAAACCGGGAGATAGCTGGTTCTCCCCGAAATCTATTTAGGTAGAGCCTCGGACGAATACTTACGGGGGTAGAGCACTGTTAAGGCTAGGGGGTCATCCCGACTTACCAACCCTTTGCAAACTCCGAATACCGTAAAGTAATATCCGGGAGACACACGGTGGGTGCTAACGTCCATCGTGGAGAGGGAAACAACCCAGACCGTCAGCTAAGGTCCCAAAGTGTATGTTAAGTGGGAAACGATGTGGGAAGGCTAAAACAGCTAGGAGGTTGGCTTAGAAGCAGCCATCCTTTAAAGAAAGCGTAATAGCTCACTAGTCGAGTCGGCCTGCGCGGAAGATGTAACGGGGCTAAACATACCACCGAAGCTACGGCTGCATACATTAGTATGCGGGGTAGGGGAGCGTTCTGTAAGTGGCTGAAGGTGTGCCGGGAGGCATGCTGGACATATCAGAAGTGCGAATGCTGACATGAGTAACGATAATGCGGGTGAAAAACCCGCACGCCGGAAGACCAAGGGTTCCTATCCCATGTTAATCAGGGTAGGGTAAGTCGACCCCTAAGGCGAGGCTGAAGAGCGTAGTCGATGGGAAACGGGTTAATATTCCCGTACTTGGAATAATTGCGATGGGGGGACGGAGCAGGCTAATCAAGCATGGCGTTGGTTGTCCATGTGAAAGGCTGTAGGCTGGTGACTTAGGAAAATCCGGGTCGCTAAGGCTGAGAGTCGAGACGAGCTACCACGGTAGTGAAGTTGATGATGCCCTACTTCCAGGAAAAGCCTCTAAGCTTCAGATTATTTCGAATCGTACCCCAAACCGACACAGGTGGTCAGGTAGAGAATACTAAGGCGCTTGAGAGAACTCGGGTGAAGGAACTAGGCAAAATTGTACCGTAACTTCGGGAGAAGGTACGCTCCTATCTGTGATGAGATTTACTCTCTAAGCGGACGGGAGCCGCAGTGACCAGGTGGCTGGGACTGTTTATTAAAAACACAGCACTGTGCAAAATCGTAAGATGACGTATACGGTGTGACACCTGCCCGGTGCCGGAAGGTTAATTGATGGGGTTAGCTTAGGCGAAGCTCTTGATCGAAGCCCCGGTAAACGGCGGCCGTAACTATAACGGTCCTAAGGTAGCGAAATTCCTTGTCGGGTAAGTTCCGACCTGCACGAATGGTGTAACCATGGCCACGCTGTCTCCACCCGAGACTCAGTGAAATTGAAATCGCAGTGAAGATGCTGTGTACCCGCGGCTAGACGGAAAGACCCCGTGAACCTTTACTACAGCTTGGCACTGAACATTGAGCCTACATGTGTAGGATAGGTGGGAGGCTTTGAAGCAGCGTCGCTAGATGTTGTGGAGCCATCCTTGAAATACCACCCTTGTATGTTTGATGTTCTAACATAGGCCCCTAATCGGGGTTGTGGACAGTGCCTGGTGGGTAGTTTGACTGGGGCGGTCTCCTCCCAAAGAGTAACGGAGGAGCACGAAGGTTGGCTAAGTACGGTCGGACATCGTACGGTTAGTGTAATGGTAGAAGCCAGCTTAACTGCGAGACAGACACGTCGAGCAGGTACGAAAGTAGGTCATAGTGATCCGGTGGTTCTGAATGGAAGGGCCATCGCTCAACGGATAAAAGGTACTCCGGGGATAACAGGCTGATACCGCCCAAGAGTTCATATCGACGGCGGTGTTTGGCACCTCGATGTCGGCTCATCACATCCTGGGGCTGAAGTCGGTCCCAAGGGTATGGCTGTTCGCCATTTAAAGTGGTACGCGAGCTGGGTTTAGAACGTCGTGAGACAGTTCGGTCCCTATCTGCCGTGGGCGTTTGAGAATTGAGAGGGGCTGCTCCTAGTACGAGAGGACCGGAGTGGACGAACCGCTGGTGTTCGGGTTGTGATGCCAATTGCATTGCCCGGTAGCTACGTTCGGAATCGATAACCGCTGAAAGCATCTAAGCGGGAAGCGAGCCTCGAGATGAGTTCTCACTTTAACTTTAAGTTAACTGAAGGGCCGTTGGAGACTACAACGTTGATAGGCTGGGTGTGGAAGTGTAGTGATACATTAAGCTAACCAGTACTAATTACCCGTGAGGCTTAACCATACAACGCCAAAGTGGTTTTAGCTCAGAAGCTAATATGAACTAAAGTAGAAAGTTTTAGAATTATCAGATTTTTTCCAGATTTTAACCAAATTTGCTTGGTGACCATAGCGTTTTGGAACCACCTGATTCCATGCCGAACTCAGAAGTGAAACGAAACAGCGTCGATGATAGTGTGGGTCTCCCATGTGAAAGTAGAACATTGCCAAGCACCTATTTAGAGAAAGCCCGATTCGAAAGAGTCGGGCTTTTTTGCGTTTATGGTGCTAAATCGTCCTGCACAGTGATGAGATTGTACACAGTGATAAAAAGACGAATTAGCGCAAGGTGAAATGAGTAGCCTTCACCGTGCTTAATCTTGACGGCCTCAACATCAGCTAAACTAGTTTATCTCACCTTGCGCAAAGCAAATGTGCTCGCCTTGCTCGTTGTCATTAACTTTGCACTATTTCACTGCGTTTGCAGTCGCTAATTTTGCACCATAAGCGCAAGGTGAAGTAAGCAGTCTTCACATTAGCCACTCTGTTCATTTTGAAACACTTTTCATAATAGTTAGTAAATAAGGCCTCAACTCCAGCTAAACTAGCTCATTTCACCTTGCACGAAAAGAATGTAAGCGCTACGCGCTTGTCATAAACCTTTCGCACTTAACTGCACCTATTTGCACTTAATTCCTTTATCATTAAACACATTAGAGATCCTTAGCGTATTAAATGTTTTAATTAATTGACAGGTATTGGTTTGGAATCCTTCAAAGAGATTTATCAAAGAGCATGTGAAAGAAAATTAGGTGAGCAAAATTTGAGGTTGTTGATATCAACCCCTCTGACGAAGCAAGAGTTGTTGTCACACTCTGATTCGCTTTGGCTCGAGGCGTTTACCAAGAAAGTATTCCAAAGTGGCTTTTATTGGTCAGTGATCAACGCAAAGTGGCCCGGTTTTAAAGAGGTGTTTTGGCAGTTTAATATTGATGCGTTATTGATGATGTCGCCTGAGCAACTAGAAGAAAAGTCACAGGATGAGCGTATTATCCGCAATTTTAAAAAAGTACAGACGATTCCACATAATTGCTACATGATCTATGAAATAGCACAAAAACACGGCTCATTTGCTAAGTTTATCGCTGACTGGCCTGAAGATAACATTATTAGCCTTTGGGCAGAACTAAAGAAACAGGGTGCACGGTTAGGCGGCAATACAGGACCTTACGCATTACGAGCTATGGGCAAAGATACTTTCATTTTGTCACGAGATGTAGAGTCTTACCTCAGAGCACATAAAATCATTGATGGTGGTTTGCAAACAAAAAAATCTCTTACTGCAATCCAGTCTTTTTTTAATAAACTAGTAGAAGAAAGTGGTTGGTCTTTAACTGCACTGAGCCAGCTTATTGCTTATAGTGTTGGTGATAATTACGTGAATGTAGAAGGTAATGAATAATGCAAAATGATTATGCTGAAATTACAGAAGGCTTTGCTGTTGATTATCCTATGGCTCAACCAAGTTCACCTCAACTTGTTTTATTTAATGAAGATCTATTTGAAAGGCTAGAGCTAAATTGGACAGAAGAAGAAGTGCTTTCTTATCTCTCTGGCTCAAGAAGCATTGAGGGCATTCCTGCATCTGCATTAGCCTATTCAGGTCATCAGTTTGGTCATTTCAATCCAACACTTGGTGATGGTAGAGCGCATTACCTAGGAACTACTCAGAGTAATAGCCCTTTTGACTTACAGTTAAAAGGCTCTGGGGCAACACCATTTTCTCGTGGTGGTGATGGTCTTTGTGCGCTTGGTCCGGCAGTTCGAGAGTTTGTGATGAGCCAAGCTATTAAGTCATTAAGGGTTAAAACAACAGAATGTTTGTCTGTAATCACAACAGGTAACGATGTTTATAGGCAAGGCTATGTGCCAGGTGCGGTAGTTTGTCGGGTAGCATCTAGCCATATTCGAGTGGGTTCTTTTCAGTATTTAGCATTACAGCAAGATAAAGCGGGTATGGAGCGCTTATTAGAACTTGCGATTAAGCGGCATTACCCACAAATTAAATCAGAAGGTGATGATAGAGTATGTGATTTCTTAAAGCATGTTTGTAACAACCAAATCTCATTGATTACTGATTGGTTAAGAGTGGGCTTTATCCACGGTGTAATGAATACCGATAATTGCTTGGTGTCTGGCGAGACCATCGATTTTGGGCCGTGCGCTATGCTTGAGGCTTTCGACTTCAATGCTGTATTCAGCTCTATAGATAAGCAAGGCCGCTATGCATTTGGTCAGCAACCAAATATTGCCCATTGGAATTGCGCACGTTTAGCAGAGTCTCTGATGTTAATTATGGCGGTTGATGAAGAACAAGCGCTCGAAAAGCTGACTGGTGTGCTCAGTGATTTTTCAAATTCTTTTAACGAAGCTTATCATACGATGTGGGCACAGAAATTAGGGTTACCAGATTGGCGTGATTCAGATAGCGAACTACTCTCGGAATTGTTGGTGTTAATGAAGAATCATCAACTAGACTACACCAATACTTTTGCTGCTTTGACTTCATTGGTAATAAACAAAGAAGCACTGTTTACGCTCCCTGCTGAATTGAATGAATGGTTAGCTAAGTGGAAAAAACGGATATCAGTGTTTGATGCAGTCGAGGTGGGAGCTTTAATGTCCAAGGCAAACCCAGCTATTGTTCCTCGTAATGAATTAGTCGAAAAAGTAATAGAAGAGTTTTATGATATTGGACACAGCCCTCTGCTTGAAAAGTGGCTGCCACTATTAAATAACCCATATAACTATCAAGAATATGATCAAGCATTTACAGCGTGTCATACAAAACCTGAAACCTACCAAACTTTCTGTGGTACATAATGCAAATACATTCCGGCGAGCCGCTAACTTGGCAAACAATCAAACAGAGTGTCCTTGCACACCGTAAGTCGCTTACTTATGCTCATATCATCGCACTGCTGGCTGCATTGGTTAGTGTGCCTATACCTTTAATGATGCCCTTATTAGTAGATGAAGTACTACTTGAAAAGCCAGGGGCAGCCATTGAGTTTATGAATACACTTTTGCCCGATTCTGCTCACAATGCAGTTGGTTATATTCTCTTTGTCTTACTGAGTGTTGTGCTGATGCGATTATCGGCATTGGTATTAGGCGTTTTACAATCTCGACAGTTTACGATTATTGGAAAAGACATCAGCTTTCAAGTTCGCAGCTTGTTGTTAAATCATTTGCCATTAGTACAACTCAAGGAATATGAAACGCAAGGTGGTGGCGCGATCAGTTCTCGCTGTATTACTGATGTCGAAACTCTCGATAATTTTATTAGTCAAACCTTGTCACGGTTTCTAATTAGCTTGTTAACTATCATAGGCACTGCAGTGATTTTGCTTTGGATAGACCTAACATTAGGAGCCATTATTCTACTCTTGAACCCAGCTGTTATTTATTTCTCAAGACAGTTTGGAAAGCGGGTAAAAGATCTTAAGAAAAAAGAAAATGGCGCATTTGAGGCCTTTCAATCTTCACTGGTAGAAACTTTAGATGCGATTGCCCAGTTAAAAGCAATCCGTCGTGAAGGTAAATATTTTGAGCAAGTTAAAGCGACAGCAAAAGATCTAAAGCATTATTCTGTTCAATCTCAATGGAAAACAGATGCGGTTAGTCGTCTCAGTTTTACTATTTTCTTATTGGGTTTTGAGGTATTTAGAGCCATCGCGATGCTCATGGTGGTGTTCGCTGATTTGACTGTTGGGCAAATTTTCGCGGTGTTTGGTTACCTTTGGTTTATGATGGGGCCAGTGCAAGAGCTATTGGGTATGCAATATGCCTACTATGGAGCATCCGCTGCATTACAGCGACTGAACCAAGTCTTTGCCTTTGAAACGGAGAGACCGGCAACTACCTCAAGTGTTCAAGCATTTAAAAATCCGCAAGTAGATATTCGTTTTGAGCAGGTTAACTTTGGTTATCACAGCGAGCAGCCGGTGCTCAAAAATGTTTCCATGCACATTCCAGCAGGTAAGAAAGTTGCGGTTGTCGCTGTTTCAGGTGGTGGTAAATCAACGTTAGTGCAACTGTTACTCGGTTTATATGAGAAGCAATCTGGTAGCATTTTTATTGATGATAAACAAATTGAGCAGGTTGGCTACCCGCAAGTCAGAGAGCATGTCGCGACTGTATTACAACAGCCGGTTATGCTTAATGCGTCAGTGAGAGAAAACTTATCAATGGGCGGTCAGTTTACTGATGAGCAATTATGGCAAGCTCTGGCTATTGCTGAGTTAACTGCAACCATCGAAAAACTAGATGAGCAACTAGATGCTTTAATTGGTCGAAATGGCGTTCGCCTGTCTGGTGGTCAAAAACAGCGCCTAGCAATTGCTAGAATGGTGTTAGCAGATCCAAAAGTGGTAATTCTTGATGAAGCAACATCAGCATTAGATATAGAAACTGAAGCAAAAATTCATCACAATTTAGCTCAGTTTTTAGAAAATAGGACCACTTTAATTATTGCACATAGACTGAGTGCTATTTCTCAAGCCGATTTGATCTATGTATTAGATGATGGAGAGGTTTCAGCATTTGGTGAGCATAAAGCACTGATAAGTAAAGAAGGTTTATATCAAACCTTATTTTCTCATCAATTATAATGTGAATGTTAAATGAACAATTTAATATTAAAGTATTAAGTGAAGATTAAGTTTCGTTCTTCTACTATAATCACACACAAGTGACAGATTCAGTTACTTATTTTGATTATAAATGGGGAATGACAATGAAATTAAAAGTGCTAAGCCTTGCAGTAGCTATTCTAGCTACATCAGCAGTAAATGCTAAAGAGCAAAAGGAAGGTGTATACCTTGGTGTATTTGGCGACTATTACAAAGCTAAGTGGCAACAAATGCGTGATGTACCTGGTGTGAATGTTGACGACTCAATGTCATGGGGTGCTGAGCTGGGATATCGTTTTAACGACTATTGGAGTGCACGTTTAGAGTATGCTGATATGGATTTTGATTTGTCAGGCTCAAGAACAGGTTCTTTAAGCGGCGATCGTTTTGGTGTTGATGGACTTTATCACTTTGATGGTGGCCCTTTCTATGCGTTGTTTGGTCTTAAATCAATCGATGCTTTCACATCAAATACATTTGCTAATGTGGGTGCAGGCTATCGCCACGATTTAACAGACAATTTATTTGTAAATGCTGAAACAGCACTTTATCAAGGCCTTGATCGTGGCTACACCGATGTAGGTGCAAAGTTGGGTATTAACTATGCGTTTGGTGCTACAGCATCTAAACCTGTTAAGGCTGCACCGGCTCCAGCTCCTATTTCAAAACCAGAGCCTAAGCCTGTTGTGCAAGCACCTAAAGATGCCGACAAAGATGGCATCATTGATGCTGAAGACCGCTGTGCTAATACGCCAATGACAGATGCAGTAGATGCAAGTGGTTGTACGCTTTATAAAGATGAAGAAGTGACAGTGAGTTTATTAGTTCGTTTCCCAAATAATAATTCAGCTGTCTCTCAGCAGTATTTGCGTGATATTGATGCTGTAGTGAAATTCTTAAATGAATTCCCTGAGACAACAGTTCGTCTAGAAGGGCATACTTCTTCAGTAGGAAAGGCGAAATATAACAAATGGCTTTCGCAAAAGCGTGCTGACGCAGTTGCAAAGCAATTAATTGAAGAAGGTATCGATGCAAGTCGAGTGAGTGCGATAGGCTATGGTGAAGAGCGTTTAAAAAATGCAGCAAACACTGAAGAAGCTCATGCACAAAACCGACGCGTTGAAGCAAAACTTATTTCGGTTAAGCGTGTAAAAGTAAAACGCTAGATAACAACTAAATTCATAGATACTAAAAGCCAGCGATTGCTGGCTTTTTTCTTTCCTGTATTTTAAGTTCCAAAATTGTCATACCAACCTGCTTATCTAAGTGGTCTACTTTAACGCAGCTATCATCAGGTTTTATCCCTCAAAATGATTGAATGTTGTTGCGGATTGGTAAGATTGGCGCACCATACTCACCTCTAAGTGAAGTATTTACAAGGCTAAATACGGGCTTTTTTATTGCTTCCACTTGCTAATTAAGCTTTATTCAACTAACTAATTAATGCAAACAACAACAAGGAACTAACTATGGCCAAAGTCACTTCATCACCAATTTCAGCTTTTTGTTGGGCAGAACTATGTTCATCAGATTGGGCGGGTGGAAAACAATTCTATACGCAACTCTTTGATTGGCAGTTTGACGATCAGCCAATCGGAGAAGATTGTTATTACACTATGCTAAAGAAGCAAGCAGATGATATCGCGGCCATGTATCAAATGATGCCTGAGCAAAAAGAGGCGAATATTCCCAGTCATTGGTTAGGTTATATTGCCGTAAATGATGTTGATGCTATCGCCGATAAAGCAAAGGGATTAGGTGCTACTGTTATTCATGGTCCTTGTGATGTGATGAGTGCAGGTCGTATGGTGATGATCAGCGACCCTGACGGCGCGTTTGTGGCATTTTGGCAAGCTAATGAACATATTGGTACACAGAGAGTCTTAGAGAAAAACACGCCTTATTGGCATGAACTTGCTTGTCGAGGCAATGAGAAAATTGGACAGTTTTATAGTGAGTTATTAGGTTGGCACATCCAAGTCGAAAAAATGGAGCAAATGGATTATACCTTGTTTTGTAATGAACAAGGGCCTGTTGCTGGCATGCTCGAAATGACCGAAGAGTGGGAGGGCATACCACCCCATTGGATGATCTATTTTGCGGTGGCTGATTGTGATGCGATGTCTGAAAAAGCGGCGTCTTTAGGCGGGCAAGTTTGCGTTCCACCTACTGATATTCCAAATATCGGGCGTTTTGCCGTTATCACAGATCCGCAAGGTGCAGTATTCTCAATTATGCAGTCTTGTAATGACGATATTGATTTGGATGCTTGATATTAAAGGTATTTGCCCCAAGTTCAGTAAGCATTAGAAGATGCTAGGAGAATACAATGACAAAACATGTGGTGATTACTGGGGCAAATCGCGGTATCGGCCTTGAGTTCGCAAAGCAGTATTTAGCGCAAGGTTTTGAAGTAACCGCAGTTGTTCGTAAGCCATCAGCTGAACTAGAAGAATTATCGGTTAACGTCATCGAAGGTATTGACGTAAGCCAAGGTGATGATGTTGCTCGATTAGCATCAGCGCTTAGCGGTACAGCTATTGATGTGTTGATTAACAACGCGGGTATTTTTGAAAACGAAAGCCTCGCCAATATGGACTTTGAGGCCATCAATGCCCAACTTCAGATCAATGCGGTAGCGCCAGTACGAGTCACACACGCTTTGCAAACTAACTTAAGCAATGGCAGTAAAGTAGCGATGATCACCAGTCGTATGGGCTCAATCGCTGATAATGGCTCAGGTGCTTACATTGGTTACCGTATGTCAAAGGCAGCACTCAATGCAGCCGGTGTCAGTTTAGCGCACGAACTAAAACCTAAAGGTGTGGCAGTTGCTTTATTACATCCGGGCTTTGTACAAACTCAGATGGTTAACTTCGCCGGTGATATCTCACCTCAAGTTGCTGCAGAGCGATTAATACAACGCATCGAAGAGCTGAACTTAGGCAATACAGGTAGTTTCTGGCACTCAAACGGTGACATTTTACCTTGGTAAAACGAAGCATATAGATTACGAACAGATAGCAGGCTTTGCTCTCTGTTCGTCGCGTGTTCAGGTTAGGTTTGCTAAACTTGTGGCAATGATCACTTATCCTGAACAATTATCATGGAATTAGAACAAAACACACCACTTACACTGCCGCTTTTTTTACTCGATGAGTACATTGAGCAGCGCGACTTAGAAGCCTCTGACCTAACTTTGAGTGTGATCTTAGACGAAATCTTACTTGCCAATCTGTGCCAAAACCCAGCAGAAGATCAAAGCATTAGTATTAATTTAGAAACCTACCAGCTATTTGCAGATAATTCTGATTTTAAACCTGTAATTAGCGAAGCACATCAAGCTCAGTTACTACTTAACCGAGGCCCTGTCTTAAGTGCCGTCGTCAGTAGTGGTGAGCAAGTCTTTATTTCTCCCCCAGTTGAGATGATGCCGACATTTGACCTAGGCGATGAAGACGAGGAGGCCTAATGCCTTTTAAAAAAGGATTTGTACTTACTTGCCTACTTTTTCTAAGTGGTTGTGTTGCACTTGCTGCCAACCACTACGAAACCTTGTTTGGACCAGCACAAACACAGCAGCGCGAAGTTGTTGCAAACACGCCTCATGCGACACAATATCTGAATGACGTAAAGCCGATTATTGAGCAGCGCTGTGTGGTATGCCATGGTTGTTATGATGCACCATGTCAGCTGAAGCTCTCCTCTCCAGAAGGCATTGACCGAGGCTTGAGTAAAGAGCCTGTTTATGACGGTACTCGTTTGTTGGCGCAAACGCCGTCACGTTTACTGATAGATGCCACATCTACACAACAATGGCGCGACAAAGGTTTTACCGCGGTGCTTAACGAGCATCAGCAAAGTGCAGATGCAAATTTAGCAGCCTCTGTGATGTATCGTTCATTATTATTAAAACAAAATGCTGAATTACCTGCACAGCAAGTGCTTGGTGATGAATTTGATTTTAGCCTAGACAGAACGGCCACTTGCCCGAGCATCGAAGAGTTTGACAGTTATGCCCAAAAGCAGCCTCATGCGGGCATGCCTTATGGTTTACCAGCGTTAGAGCAAAGTGAATTTGCTGTATTACACGATTGGTTAAAAAGCGGTGCTAAAATGGCTCAGATTGCGCCGCCGACCTTAACGGAGCTTGCACAAATTGAAATCTGGGAAGCGTTTCTAAACCAAGATAATCTCAAGACGCGTTTGTCAGCGCGTTATATATACGAGCATTGGTATTTGGCGAATATTTACTTTAATGAAGCCAATAAATCAGACTCGCCGAGCTTTTTTAAATTAGTACGCTCTAAAACACCACCGGGGCAGGCAATTGAAATTATCGCGACACGCCGACCTTTTGATGAGCCAAACGTTGAGCGCGTATATTACCGTTTTCAACATCAGCGCGGCACAGTTTTGTCGAAAACCCATATGCCGTTGGCAATCAACCCGCAAAAGTTAGCGCGTTTAAAAGCACAGTTTATTGATGCGGATTATGTGGTTTCGAGTTTACCAGGTTATGCGCCTGAGGTAGCTTCGAATCCCTTTAAGAGTTTTGCGCAGTTACCTGTTAAGTCTAAATATCAGTTTATGTTAGATGAAGCGCATTTGATTATTAGTGGCTTTATCAAAGGGCCGGTTTGCCGCGGGCAAATTGCATTGAATGTGATTAACGATCATTTTTGGGTCGCCTTTGTGGATCCTGACAAAAACAGTTCACCGAAAATCAGTGAGTTTTTGTTAAATCATAATGATGAATTAGCATTACCCGCAGCCGAACAAAGCAATGCTTTACCACTTTCGAGTTGGGCAAAATATGCAACTCGCCAACATGAGTACTTAAATGCCAAAACTAAATTAGCGAATCAAGTATTTGCCGATGGCAGTAATTTAACCACAGATTTAATTTGGCAAGGTGATGGACATAACCGTAATGCAGCACTCACTGTATTTCGCCACTTCGACAGTGCAACAGTGGTAAAGGGCTTTGTTGGCCAACCACCAAAAACGATGTGGTTATTAGATTATGCTCTGTTTGAACGTATTCATTATTTGCTGGTGGCAGGGTTTGATGTGTATGGCAATGTCGGACATCAGTTGATTACTCGTTTATATATGGACTTTTTACGTCTTGAGGGCGAACAGAACTTTATTAATTTGCTGCCGCAAGATGAAAGGCAAAAAGTCAAAAATCACTGGTACCGTAAATCGCATTTAAGTTTAAGTGAGTTTATTAATCGTAAAACCACCCTAGCTGCCCCGACGGGGATGCAATTTACCACCGCTGAGCCTAAGCTCGAGCTATACACTAAGTTTAAACAGCATTTGCAGCCTATCTTAAGTGAGCGCTATGCCTATAACTTGGTATCTAAGCCATTGGCAAAACTCAATGCGTTACCGAGCAAAGCCATTAACTTACTGCCTCAAGTGTCATTTATTTTAGTCAAGCACGGCGAGCAGCATAAAGCGTATACGCTTATTCATCATAACGCGCACTACAATATTTCGAGTTTATTGAATGAAGAAGGTCAGCGTGCTTACGATGAAGATACTGCGACCCTAGTTCCTGGGTTTATAGGAGATTACCCTGCTGCCATATGGTATTTACCTAATTCGGAGCATGTTCATAGCTTTGTTGAAAATATGCATAGCATGCAAAGTGAGGCCGACTACAGAGCTCTAAAACAGCAATTCGCAATACGTCGAAGTCATCCGCAATTTTGGCAATATAGTGATCTGTTGCATGAGGTGGCTAAGCAGTACAAGGGCATCGAATATGGGGTGTTCGATTACAATCGACTTGAGAACAGATAACTCTGTTGGGTATTATAGTCATTAATTAAAAAACGAAATTAGGAAGCGCACCATGTCTGCGAACACAACAAAACTAGTCGTTATGCTAGAAATGCAAAACGCCATGAACACTAAGGTTCATGAGCAATGGTTTAACCAGGGGTTTGAATGGTATCGCGCTATTTGGGTTGAGTGTGCTGAAATGCTAGATCACTACGGTTGGAAGTGGTGGAAAAAGCAAACACCAGATACTGAGCAAGTGATTTTAGAGCTGGTGGATATTTTCCACTTCGGCTTATCGCTACGAATTGATGGCGTTAAAAGCTATGAGCAGCTAGCAACTGAGCTTGAAAAAGAATTAAGCGAGCCGCAACTTGCTGAAGACTTTAAACAAACACTTGAGCAACTAGCTGCGAGCGCAGTGGCTGATAAGTCTTTCAACGCGCAAGCATTTGCTGGTTGTATGCAGCAAATCGGCATGAGCATTGATGATTTATATCGTGGTTATGTGGGCAAGAATACGCTGAACTTCTTCCGTCAAGATCACGGTTATAAAGATGGCTCTTATATCAAAGTATGGAATGGTCAAGAAGACAATGAGCATCTGGTTGAAGTTGTGAAAAGCCTAGACACTGAGCATGCTGATTTTGCTAAGCAAGTTTATGCAGGGCTTCAAGCACGCTACCCTGCATGATATTTGAGTTAAGCTATCGGCAATAAAGTGCGATAGTCAGTAATTGATAAATAGCCAGTGATGTCTTTCACTGGCTGTTTGCTATCTGGGTTAGCAACAGCTAATAAGTGCTCAATGCCAAATTGTTTAGCTGAAGCTAATACGCTTAAACTGTCATCGACGAATAAAGTTTTACTTTTATCAAAACCTAAATCAGCTTGAACTTGCTGCCATAAACTTTGACATTCTTTACTCACACCATACTCATGGGTTGAAATCAGCTTATCGAGGTATTGATCAAACTGAGTGCGCTCTACTTTTAAGCTTAAGCTATCAGGGTGTGCATTGGTGAGTAGAATTAACTCTTTTCCTGCTGCTTTTAACGCTTTTAAAAACTCTGGTACATCATCACGTACAGTGATCAGGTGCTGTATCTCTCGTTTAAGTTCCATAATGGGGAGATCGAGTTCTTTTTGCCAATAATCTAAGCAGTACCACTGTATTTTTCCTTCTACAGCTTGGTAGCGCTTTTCTATATCAGCAAAAGCTTTTGCGACACTGATATTGTGTTTTTTTGCGAGCTGTTCGGGGATCACATTTAACCAAAAATGGTTATCAAAATGCAGATCGAGCAGGGTGCCGTCCATATCTAATAAAACGGTATCGATTTTTGACCAATTTAACATAGGCATTTGTCGTTAAAGGCTTTATGATTAAGTTAACTGCCATATTAGCAAATAAACGCCTATGTCACAGAAAAAGCATCCAAACCCACCTGAAATTATCCACTGCGATGTAGTGGCCAAAAGTAAACTCTTTACCGTTGAATCCCTAGATTTGACCTTTTCAAATGGTGAGCAGCGCCAATATGAACGAATTCGAGGCGGTGGTCGAGGTGCTGTGATGGTGGTGCCAATCACTGCTGACAACGAACTTTTATTAGTCAGAGAATATTGCGCGGGCACGCATAACTACCAGCTTGGCTTTCCTAAAGGCTTAATTGACCCTGGGGAAACCGCAAAGCAAGCAGGCAACCGCGAGCTAAAAGAAGAAGTAGGTATGGGCGCTGAGCAGTTTGATGAGTTAAAAACATTGTCACTGGCACCAAGTTATTTTAATGCTCGCATGCACATTTTGGTTGCGCAAAATCTCTACCAAGAAAGTTTAGAAGGTGATGAACCTGAGCCGCTGGTGGTTGTAAAATGGCCATTAGAGGAATGGCAGTCTTTGCTTGAGCAAGAAGACTTTACTGAAGCTCGAAGTGTAGCAGCGCTTATGCTGTTACAAACCTTTCTAGCAGAAAAGGAGTAGCATATGCAGTCATTATTAGAGCCGTGTATTGCGCTTGCCCAAAAAGCAGGGCAAGCGATTATGGATATCTATAAACAAGATGACATAGGTCAGCAAGAAAAGTCTGACCACACACCGGTCACCAAAGCTGACTTAGCCTCAAACGAGGTACTGGTGGCAGGTTTACAAGCTATAGCGCCTGATATTCCTATTATGTCTGAAGAAACGCCTATTCCTGCCCTTGAAAAACGCCGTGAGTGGCAGCGTTATTGGTTACTTGATCCTATGGATGGCACTGGCGAGTTTATTCTGCAAAGTGGTGATTTTGCGGTAAATATTGCATTAATAGAAAACAACAAACCTGTGCTTGGGGTGATTTTCTGGCCTGCTAAAAATACTACATACTTTGCTTATGCAGGCTTCGGTGCATTTAAGCGAGTAGGTGAAGCACAGCAGCAAATTAGCGTTGCCTCACCAGATAACTTAACTTTGGCGGTGAGCCGCAGGCAAAAACTCGAAGCAGTTAGCCAGTATTTGAATAGTCAATTTGATACCGTTGCGCTTGGCTCATGCTCACTCAAGGCGTGCATTATCGCTGAAGGCAAAGCCGATTGTTTTTTAAGAATTGGCCCAACAGGCGAGTGGGATACAGGCGCTTCACAAGTAATTGTAGAAGAAGCCGGTGGCTGTATCACTGATTCTGAGTTTAACCCTTTAACTTATAATCAGCGCGAAACCACAGAAAATCCAGATTTTATCGTTATGGGTCACCCAGATTGGCAATTCCAAAAGCTGATCACGCCTCACCAGCGTATTGTTGAGTAAATGTTAAAAAGCTAGCTGGTAATGCTAGCTTTTTCGGTACTTTGCTAGACTTTTGTTTTATTTTTATCCATTTGAACGCGATTTCGTGTTTTATGCCTTGCAATAAAAATTTAATCCATTATTATAGCGACCTCTTGAAAGGGAGACCTTTCAAAACTCATTAAAATAATTCAATTTATTTTAATGTTACAGGCGCGGGATGGAGCAGCCTGGTAGCTCGTCGGGCTCATAACCCGAAGGTCGTCGGTTCAAATCCGGCTCCCGCAACCAATTCTTTTAGAGAGAATTAAAACCTCTAAGGCTTGTTTGCTTATGCAAACCATTCGGACGCGGGATGGAGCAGCCTGGTAGCTCGTCGGGCTCATAACCCGAAGGTCGTCGGTTCAAATCCGGCTCCCGCAACCAATTCTTCTAGAGTGAATTCAAAATTCTAGGGCTCGTTTGCTTATGCAAACCATCTGACGCGGGATGGAGCAGCCTGGTAGCTCGTCGGGCTCATAACCCGAAGGTCGTCGGTTCAAATCCGGCTCCCGCAACCAACTTTCTTACCTTAAAAATCTTTTTATCAAATCCCCTTATTAGATTAGTTTTTAACTCAAAAATAATTTTTAACTTTCGTCTGTTTCGTCGGACTCTCTCTTATTATTCACAAAGGTCGTCGGTTCAAATCCGGCTCCCGCAACCAATTTCCTTACCTTAAAAATATTTTTACCAACCCCCTTATTAGATTAGTTTTTAACTCAAATATAATTTTTAACTTTCGTCTGTTTTGTCGGGATCTTCTATATTAATTCTTAATTGCCTTATAAGGTGATTAATTATTAATTTCGCTTATCGCTTATCGCTTATCGCTTATCGCTTATCGCTTATCGCTTATCGCTTATCGCTTATCGCTTATCGCTTATCGCTTATCGCTTATCGCTTATCGCTTATCGCTTATCGCTTATCGCTTATCGCTTATCGCTTATCGCTTATCGCTTATCGCTTATCGCTTATCGCTTATCGCTTATCGCTTTAACTGAGCTATTTTTATTCTGGACCGACCAGTTTAATTGCAAAATTTTCAGCCTTTTTAAAATTAGAAAATTTAGCCTTATAAATTCCTAAAATGCATTATCAATGTAATTATTGATGTTTGTGTGTGTAATTTAAATCAATTAACTGCTCGAAATAGATTAAGATCTGCGCCAATTCTATAATCATAAACGAGAGCAACATGACAGCAGTAAACAACCAGAATTTGCTTCAATTACGTTTTATTCAACAGCCTCATATTGAAGGTGTAAAACCATTCTTTGATCATCTACCTGATAACCCATATGCAGACGGTGCTTTCCGTAAACGTCGTTATTCGGTATTGAAGTTTGTTGATAATGAAGTAAGCCTTCAGCCAACTAAAGCGTTTGTTCAAGACGACTCAATTAACAACTTTCAGGGTAATATTGAGCGCGTTTATGAGAATTTAGAAACCGATTTAATTAACAGCGATGCATTTAAACATTTACTGACTGAATTCAGAGCGATGACAGGCATTGAAGAGAGCCGTGACATCGAAGTTCATCAGTTCAGAATGTTAGCGATTGAAAGCGACACACCACCGGCACCAGAAGGTGTTCACCAAGATGGTTTTGATCATGTATGTGTATGTGGCGTCTCTCATGAAAATATCGCAGGCGGTGAGCTGCTGGTATACGAGCACAAAGAAGCTGAGCCTTGCTTCAAGATGGAAATCAAAGACGGTTTGTTTGCACTTGTGAATGACCGTGAAGTTTGGCACAACGCCACACCGATGAATAAACTAAATGCCGATGAAGTTGGTTATTTAGATTGCTTCGTGTTTACAGCGTAAGAGGCTAGGATGGAACTACAAAAATTGCGTCGTCAGTTCCCTGCACTTATGCAGCAGGTGAGTGGTCAATCTCCTATTTTCCTTGATGGTCCGGGTGGCTCGCAAGTACCTCAGTCAGTGTTGAGTGCGATGTCGGCTTATTTGGGTTACTACAACTCAAATTTAGGTGGTGCATTCTTCTCAAGCGATAAAACTGTCAGTTTAATGGACAATGCGCGTCAAGCAGTTGCTGATTTATTAAATGCGCCTAGCAAAGAGCAAATCGTGTTTGGCGCGAACATGACGAGTCTAACATTTAGCTTTAGCCGTGCGATATCACGTGACTGGCAAGCGGGTGATGAGGTGATTGTGACCAATGCCGATCACTTCTCAAATGTGTCTTCTTGGCGTCAGGCTGCTGAAGATAAAGGCGCACTTGTACATGCTGTAAAAATCAATGAAGCGGATTGCACTCTAGATTTAGCACACTACAAGTCATTGTTAAATGACAAGACTAAGCTAGTTGCAGTGACTTATGCGTCGAACACCACGGGTTCTATTAACGATATTAAACAGATCGTTGAACTTGCGCACCAAGTTGGTGCATTGGTGTATGTAGATGCGGTTCACTACGCGCCTCATGAGCTTATCGATGTACAAGCTCTTAATTGTGATTTCTTAGCTTGCTCGGCTTACAAGTTCTTTGGCCCACACGTAGGGATTGTTTATGGTAAGCGTGAACATTTAGAAAGTTTTACGCCATACAAAGTAGAACCAGCAAAAGACGTGATCCCAGGTCGTTGGGAAACTGGTACTCAGAGCTTTGAAGGTTTGGCGGGTTTGATTGCCGCGATTGACTACATAGCTAGTCTAAGTGACCTACCAGAAAGCACGCCACGTCGTGAGCGTTTAGCACAGGCGTTTGCTCATACTAAAGAACATGAAATGGCATTAAGTGCGTACTTCTTAAAGCGTCTTGCTGATTTTCCTCAGATCCGTTTATACGGTATCGAAGATGAATCTCGTCTTGCTGAGCGTACACCAACTTTTGCTTTAACATTTGAAGGCTTAGCACCGCGTGAAGTGTCTGCGTTCTTAGGTAAGCAACATATGTGCGTGTGGGATGGTAACTTCTATGCGCAAGGCTTATGTGAGCAGCTTGGTGTAATGGATAAAGGGGGTGTTGTTCGTATTGGTTGTATGCACTACAACACCATTGAAGAGCTAGAAAAATTATTCAGTGTGTTTGAAGCGCTGTTAGCAAACTAACTTGTTCTATGTAGGCGTTATACGCCTACATACTTTCCTCAATATAACTATTTAGCTTTGCAATTCGCTGACCCATTCCTTCAATTATTTTATCTTTAATTTTTTCTCTGATCACACTTGGTAAGCGAGTTAATGCTTCTGGTGTTATAGTCAGTAAAATACTGTCACTTAGCGCTTTGGCATTGGTACTGTGTTCACGTTTACAAATAAATGCGCCTTCGCCAATAAATTCACCCGGACCGACCTTGCCGAGCTGACTGAGTTCTTCTTTTTTAAATATAGCGAGCTCACCACTTAGAATAATAAACAAACGGTTATCTTTTTCGAAACGTCTGAACGCATGTTTGTCTTTTTGAACGAGATATAAATGACTGAAGGATTCAAGTAATACTTGTCTTTCAGCTAAGGTGAAGTCACTAAAAAAAGGCAGGCGATTGATTATTTCTAGCTGTTTAATCAGCGGTACATGTTCTAGTAACTTCATAGATAATATTCAGAATAGTTTTAACTATCCTGAATATTGCGCTCTTTTAGTTTTCGGGTCAATGTATTGCGGCCCCAACCTATACGAAGTGCAGCATCTTGTTTATGACCGTGGCAGGCATTTAAAGCGGTTTTGATCAGGCGGGTTTCAAGTTGCGCTTGTACTGCTGGCCAAATATTCTCTTTGCCATTTTTAAGCTCTTGGTTTAGCCAAACTTGAAAGGCATCGAGCCAATCGCCTTGCGCTTCGGGTTGTACTTGCGTGTGCTGTAACTCGTCGGGTAAGTCGATATCACCAACTAGTTCGCCAGGTGCCATGACAGTTAACCAGCGGCAGGTATTTTCTAATTGACGCACATTTCCCGGCCAATGATACAACTGCATGGTTTTAATCGCTTCAGCGGAAAGTGTTTTACTTTCGACTTGCAATTCTTTCGCGCTTTTTGCTAAAAAGTGTACGGCTAAACGTTCGATATCTTCAGGACGTTCTCGCAGGGCGGGTATCTTTAAACGCACTACATTTAGGCGGTGGAATAAATCTTCACGGAATTTACCTTTTTGTACTAAGGTTTCAAGATCTTGGTGTGTCGCCGCGATAATTCGCACATCAACTTTAATGCTTTGATGTCCACCGACTCGGTAAAACTCACCATCAGCCAGTACACGTAGCAAGCGGGTTTGTACATCGAGTGGCATATCACCGATTTCATCTAGGAATAGGGTGCCTCCATCGGCTTGCTCAAAGCGACCGCGGCGTATGCTATCAGCGCCGGTGAATGCCCCTTTTTCATGGCCAAACAATTCTGATTCGACGAGATCTTTTGGGATAGCGGCCATGTTTAATGCAATGAATGTGTTGTCTTTACGGGGGCTATGGTTGTGTAATGCGCCAGCGACGAGCTCTTTACCTGTGCCTGATTCCCCATTGATCAATACACTCATGCTTGATGCTGAAAGCTTACCAATTGCACGAAACACTTCCTGCATTGCTGGTGCTTCACCAATAATATCAGGGCTGTTTTGAGGTGTGTTGGGTTGCGCTTTTGTTTTGCGGTTTTGTTGCTGAGTTTCATAAGCACGCTCAACCAATTTAGTCGCTTCATTCAAATCGAAGGGCTTGGCAAGATACTCAAATGCACCTTTTTGAAACGCATTCACTGCCGAATCTAAGTCTGAATGTGCAGTCATAATGATCACAGGCAGGTTCGGGTGTTGGCTATGAATTTGCTCAAGTAGGGCCATACCATCGATACCTGGCATACGAACATCTGACACGAGTACTGCCGGCTGACTATATTCCAGCGCAGTCAATACATCTTGGCCATTAGTAAAGCTCTCTGCTGCAAAACCTGCTCGAGATAAGGCTTTGTCTAAAACGAATCGAATTGATGCATCATCGTCAACTAACCAGACTGATTTCATTCGTTATTCCCCGATGGTTGTGATGTAAATGGCAAATATATATTGAACTCGGTATGACCCGGCCAACTATCACATTCAATACTGCCACCATGTTGTTCAATCAGTGTTTGTGCTATGGAGAGCCCCAGACCTGAACCACCTTCCTTATTCGTGACCATTGGGTAGAATAGGGTGTCTTTAAGTTGCTCGTCTATACCCGGGCCATTGTCGCTAATTTGGATAAGCAGTGCTTTTTTTACGACATGATCCCCTTGACGAACACGGTGTCTAAACCGGGTTTTTAAGGTTATCTCTCCACCTTGTTTAAGCGCTTGCTGTGCATTGCGAACAATATTTAAAATGACCTGTTGTATCTTCGATTGGTCAATGACCACATCAGGAATACTTGGATCATAATCTTTCTTTAAACCAATGTGATGACCATTTTCAAAGCTACATAGTTTAACTACTGATTCTAAAAGTTGGTGGATATTACACGATGTTTTATTAGGGAGTTGATTAGGTCCTAATAGCTTATCTACCAATTCAGTTAATCTATCAGCTTGTTCGATTATAAGCTGTGCACATTGCTCACGCTCTTGCTGGCAAGTCTCATACTGCAATAATTGCGCCGCTCCACGAATTCCGCCGAGTGGATTTTTTATTTCATGAGCAAGACCTCGAATCAGAGTGCGGGCTGCATGGTATTGATGCATTTGTTTTGAGGCTTGATCAAATTTTACTTCATCATCAATTTTACGACATTCGAGTAAAATATAAGCTTGGCCTTGGTGTACTATTTTACGGCTATAAATGTTCAGTGTGGCAGAACGGTTGTCTATGAAGACCACGTCTACTCTATGTTGTTGGCAATCAACGCCCTCTTCTAGAACATATTGAGAAAGTTTTTCGAGGTCTATATTGTGATGATTAAAAATACTTAGAAGTGGTTGTTTTAGTAATCGCTTTAACCCTAAACCAAATAACTCACTGCATGAATTATTGGCAAATTGTATGGTGTAAGCATCGTCAATGACTAAGATGCAGGTTGATAGATTTTGCCAAACATCATCGGCAAAAGATGTTAAAGAGTGTGCCATAGTGGATCAGCTTTCATTGTTATGCACCAATTTGGTGCGTTTTATCATACGCCCACTTAAAGTTGGTATCAACGGTTGCCAACTCGAGCTTTATGTAGAAAAAATATGCTCTCTTGGCTCGTCGCCACTTTTTTACCTTGGGGGTTAAAAACTGCCATTTGTATTTTATGCTCGCCAC
The DNA here is from genome assembly GCF_001444405.1 of Pseudoalteromonas phenolica. Lineage (NCBI taxonomy): Bacteria > Pseudomonadati > Pseudomonadota > Gammaproteobacteria > Alteromonadales > Pseudoalteromonadaceae > Pseudoalteromonas > Pseudoalteromonas phenolica. Next base: position 3,495,449 of record NZ_CP013187.1, on the reverse strand, counting down.
GAGAAAGTGCTTTTAGAACAAATGAGGTTGAAGATTGTCTTTCTCCAGTCGCGGTACCGTTATGGAAAAGCTGAACAGTGAAGCCTCTTTGAAAACTGGGCATGACTTGACCAGTTACGTACACGGTTCCCGTATTTTCACGGATAGTTTGCTCGTGACTCGGTGAGGTGATATTGGCTTGATATGAAATTGTTTTTTTAGTGTTATTGGCGTTTAAATGTTCGGTGTTGATACTGGGCATAACCAAAGGCTTGTTCAACTTGACTTGCTGTGCCCCTTTTTTTGGCGTATCGGAATATACCCAATTACCATTTTTGTCTTTCCAGCGATAGATCTTTGCCTCATTAGGTAATGCCGTTAGCATTAATAGGAAACATAAACTTTTTATTGTCCATTTCATTTCATTGCCCTAATTATTATCACACATCGCAATTAATACTTTAGTTGTTTATGAACCGCTTTACCATAAAAAAGCCCGCTTTCGCGGGCTTGAGAACACATATGATTTAGGTGCGTGTCAGTTACACGCTGAAGCACATTTCGAACTCGTCACTTATAGTATGAGTCGTCATGTCTTTTAGAATTTAACTGCTTAAATTAGCAATTAAACGCTGTAGTACATTTCGAACTCAACCGGGTGAGTCGTCATGTTCAGTTTTTCCACTTCTTGTGACTTAAGCTTGATGTAAGCATCGATTAAGTCATCAGTGAATACACCACCTTGAATAAGGAATTCACGGTCAGCATCAAGTGCTGAAAGCGCTTCTTCTAGTGAAGCTGCAACTGTTGGAATTTCAGCCGCCTCTTCAGCAGGTAGGTCATATAAATCTTTGTCCATTGCATCGCCAGGGTGGATCTTGTTCTTGATACCGTCAAGACCAGCCATAAGCATTGCCGAGAACGCTAGGTAAGGGTTTGCTGTTGGATCTGGGAAGCGTACTTCGATACGACGTGCTTTCTCAGAAGGAACAACTGGAATACGGATTGATGCAGAGCGGTTACGTGCAGAGTATGCAAGCATTACCGGTGCTTCGAAGCCAGGTACTAAACGCTTGTAAGAGTTAGTTGACGCGTTAGCGAATGCGTTGATTGCTTTAGCGTGCTTGATGATACCACCGATGTAGTATAGTGCTTCTTCAGAAAGACCGCCGTACTTGTCACCAGCGAAGATGTTCTGGCCATCTTTACCAAGTGATTGGTGACAGTGCATGCCTGAACCGTTATCGCCTACAATTGGCTTAGGCATGAATGTTGCCGTTTTACCATATAGGTGCGCCATGTTGTGAATAACGTATTTCATTTCTTGAATTTCGTCAGCCTTCAATACCATTGTATTGAAGCGAGTCGCGATTTCGTTTTGACCCGCTGTAGCTACTTCGTGGTGGTGTGCTTCAACAACTTGGCCTAGCTCTTCTAGAACTAAACATGTTGCAGAACGCCAATCTTGTGAAGAATCAACAGGTGCTACTGGGAAGTAACCGCCTTTAACGCCTGGACGGTGACCCGTGTTACCACCTTCGTAATCTTTGTCAGAGTTCCAACATGCTTCTTGAGCATCAATTTTGTACATAGAACCAGACATGTCAGTTTTGTACTTAACATCGTCAAATAGGAAGAACTCTGGCTCAGGACCGAATAGCACAGTGTCTGCAATACCAGTTGAACGCATGTACTCTTCTGCGCGTTTAGCAACAGAACGTGGGTCACGCTCGTAACCTTGAAGTGTTGATGGCTCAACAACATCACAACGTACGATGAGTGTTGTTTCTTCTGCAAATGGGTCTAACTTTGCAGAGTCAGCATCTGGCATTAGCACCATGTCTGATTCGTTGATGCCTTTCCAACCAGCGATTGAAGAACCATCAAACATTTTACCATCTTCAAAGAAATCTTCGTCAGCTTGGTGATGAGGAATAGAAACGTGTTGTTCTTTACCTTTAGTGTCAGTGAAACGTAGGTCAACAAACTTAACGTCGTTTTCCTTGATAAATTGTAAAACTGTATGAGACATGTGTGTCCTCCAAAACTCGTTGGGTTAGTTATTTTGCTATAACTTTCGTTATTACTGCGCAGCTATAAGCGGGTATTGTGCCATTTTTTTATCTAAATGAATTTAAAGGTTTTTTGTATATTTTGATTTGCAATGCACCTTTCTGGTGCACCAATATGATCCGCAAATGCACGGTAATGGTGCGTCAACAGTATAGTGCATGATGATTTTTTGCCCAGTTTTTATTTGCAAAATGCTTAGCTCAACAACTTATCACTTTATGCGATTCACACAGAGTGAGTGGTTTGTCATGTAAATAACATTTATTACGGGTATTTTGATGAGATTACAGTATTAGAGCAGTTGCTTTGATGGCGTACTTAATTTGATCTCCTATACTGAATTGACCTTTTATTCGTCGAATAGTGACGTCAGTTGAAAAAATAATGCTGCATAAACTTTCATCTATGGCGTTATTAGGGGATAATACGCCCCTTTTAAATTCTAGCGGTCACTTTTGCGGCTGTTTTACACAATTTTGTGTATAGGATTAACCCACTCTTTCGAGTAATTATCTGAGTTATAGACATGAGCATTGAAAAACTACGTAATATTGCGATTATCGCGCACGTTGACCACGGTAAAACAACCCTAGTTGATAAACTACTTGAGCAATCAGGTACGTTAGAAACACGCGGCGGTAATGAAGAACGTGTAATGGATTCAAATGATATCGAGAAAGAACGCGGTATTACAATCCTAGCTAAAAACACAGCGATTGAATGGAATGATTACCACATCAACATCGTAGATACTCCGGGACACGCTGACTTCGGTGGTGAAGTAGAACGTGTTCTTTCAATGGTTGACTCAGTATTACTACTTGTTGATGCGCAAGAAGGTCCAATGCCGCAAACGCGTTTCGTAACGCAAAAAGCATTCGCACTAGGTCTTAAGCCAATCGTTGTTATCAACAAAATCGACAAGCCAGGCGCACGTCCTGATTGGGTAATGGACCAAGTATTCGACCTATTCGATAATTTAGGTGCAACTGACGAACAACTTGATTTCCAAGTTATCTACGCTTCAGCAATTAACGGTTGGGCAACGCTTGACCTAGACGAGCCTTCAGACAACATGCAACCAATGTTTGAAGCGATCGTTGAGCAAGTAGAAAAGCCAGATGCAGATCCTGCAGGCGCATTCCAAATGCAGATTTCACAGCTAGACTACAACTCATACATCGGTGTAATCGGTGTTGGTCGTATCAAGCGTGGTACTGTTAAAGTAAACCAACAAGTAACAATTGTTGGTGCTGACGGTTCTACTCGCAACGGTAAAGTTGGCCAAGTACTGACTTACTTAGGTCTTGACCGTCACGAAGCGCAAGAAGCGCAAGCAGGCGACATCATTGCAATTACTGGTCTAGGCGAACTTAAGATCTCTGATACTGTATGTGATGTAAACGCTGTTGAAGCACTTCCTGCGCTTTCTGTTGATGAGCCGACAGTAACAATGACGTTCTCTGTAAATACGTCTCCGTTCTCTGGCCAAGAAGGTAAATTCGTAACTTCACGTAATATCCTTGAGCGTCTTCAAGCTGAGCTTGTTCACAACGTAGCACTACGTGTTGAAGAGACAGACAACCCAGATAGCTTCCGTGTTTCAGGTCGTGGTGAACTTCACTTAGGTATCTTAATTGAAAACATGCGTCGTGAAGGTTACGAGCTTGCAGTATCTCGTCCAGAAGTAATCCTTCGTGAAGTAGATGGTCAATTAGAAGAACCGTACGAAACAGTAACAGTTGACGTTGAAGAAGAGCACCAAGGTTCTATCATGGAACAACTTGGTCTTCGTAAAGCAGAAATGACTGACATGGCACCAGATGGCAAAGGTCGTATCCGTATGGACTTCATGATGCCTTCACGTGGTCTAATCGGTTTCCAAACTGATTTCATGACACTAACATCTGGTTCTGGTCTTATGTACCATACGTTCGATCACTACGGCCCACATAAAGGCGGTAACATTGGTCAACGTAAGAACGGTGTACTTATCGCAAACGCGGCAGGTAAAGCACTGACTAACGCACTATTCAACCTTCAAGACCGTGGTAAGCTATTCATCGGTCATGGTGTTGAAGTATACGAAGGTATGATCATCGGTATTCACGCGCGTGATAACGACCTAACTGTAAACGCGCTTAAAGGCAAGCAGCTTACAAACGTACGTGCATCTGGTACTGACGAAGCGCAAAACCTTGTGCCACCAATCGTTATGACACTAGAGCAAGCTCTTGAGTTCATCGATGATGACGAGCTAGTAGAAGTTACACCTGAAAGCATCCGTATCCGTAAGAAGCTACTTACTGAAAGCGAGCGTAAGCGCGCGAGCCGTGAAGCTAAGAAGTAATCTTTTACGAGATGTAAAAAAACCGCTCAACTGAGCGGTTTTTTTGTCGCTATCAAAAACAAATTTGAATAAGTATGGCCTTGTGAGCCTGAACGGTTAGGTGCTTAGAATAAGCCATAGCTTTCTGTTTCTTCTGGCTCATAATTTTGTAGGTGTTCAGGTCTGAAAATTGCGCTAGGGTCAATCAACACACTATGCGTATCATCACGTTTGATTAAGCCCTTCATCATTTGCTTAGTTTGTGGGTCGATATCAAAACCAATATTAGTGATCTCGTTGAGCGGTTTGATTTCACTTTCATCACAGTGAATATTGTCTTGTACTTGATCTACCAGCAAACCAATATGTGGCTTTTGTCCATCTAGTGTTGTGAAAACAATGATAGGTTTATGATCCAGTGTTATTTGATCTCTGGCTGATTCAAATAATCGGATCAGTTTTTGATATGTTGTTGTTCGCTCTTTTTCGAGCATTTTTACTGCTTGCTCTTTTTCGCCTTTTGCACACATATCTAGTAACGTACTAGAAAGGTTGTGTAACTTCGTATGTGGTTCTTCAAATCTAGCTAGCAGAGCTTTTAAGTCTTCATTGTCAGTCTTGAAGCTGTAAAACCACTTACCAAATTCACATTGCCGAGGATCTCTTGCTTTTGTGAATGCAACGCCCTCATGAATGCTATGTTCGAGTGCGGATAACCATGATTTGTGATCTTGTTCACGGTCATGAAGTAATTGCACTAGAGCTTGGTTAACCTCTGAGGAAGATTGGTTGTTCAAGATTAAACCAAGGTCAAAGATTGGCGTTGGTGAACCCATGTAATCTTTAACCCCTAAAAAACTAGGATTACCATTTGGCAGTGAGGTTAGGTTTCCTTCATAGCGCTCGGTCAGCAATATATCTAATATCTTTAAAGAAATTGTTTTTTGCCCAACACGAAAGTTGATTAAATCCATGTCTGCCTCATTAAACTTATAAGTATGCCTAATGATAGATCAATTATGTGTGATATGAACGGAAAATTGGTAATTTCTTTTGAGTGGGTGAAATCTTAAATAAGTGGCGTAATTCAAGATCTTGGTTTATGACATTCTGCAGTGCTTTCAGTACACAATTATTATTAAAGGGTAATGGACACATTTTAGCTGCGCGACTGAATACTAAAGCATTTAGGTAGCCCTCAAAAATAGCATGAGTTAATGGTTGTGATTGGGCATTCAATAGGGCTCTAAAGTTATCGCAAATATTACCTTTGCATGAAGCAGGGTTGGGTACAACTTCAGTGATCATTAGCTGGCTGGGATGTGAAAGCTTGCTTAATAAGCCTTCACTTGAAGCAAAAGACACAGTGGTAAATGCTAACTGCTTTTTGTGTTGTTGAGAAAGGCGAATAAATTCAGCTAGTGGCTCGTATGTGCCCACCATCGCAACAGCTGTCGCTTCACTTTGAAGAATTTGATTAAGTGCTTTTTCAACCTCATTCGTATTTCTTCTAAAACGACCAATAGCTTGTGGTGCTAGACCTTTCATTCTTAATGCAGTCGTGAGGCTTTTTTGTAACGTGATACCAAATTCATCGGCTTGAATGAGTAATGCTATTTTTGAGTGCCCTAATTCATCGACCAAGTGATTGATTTGTTCTTTGGCCTCATCAAGATAACTGGCTCTTAAATTAAAGACTTTAAATTTTGGTTTTTTTCTTAAGAATTCTGCACCTGTGTATGGCATGAGCAAAGGGGTTTGGGCATGCTCTAGCATGGACTTAACGGCAGAAGTCGTTGGGGTGCCCATATATCCAAATAAAGCATGTACTTTTTTTTCGTAGATAAAATATCGTGTGTTATTAACGGTATGACTGGGCTCATAGCGATCATCTTTTACATCTAGCTCAACCAGGGCACCATGAACTCCGCCGTTTTTATTGAGTTGTTCAAAATATATTTGAGAACCCAGAGCAAGTTGTCTTCCTATCTCACTGGCAGGTCCACTTAGCGCAACAGACATGCCCAGCTTTATATTAAATTGTGTGGGGGCAGCAAGCAGTTTATCTGCCCAAAATAGACAAAAGATAAGCAATATTGATGGCTTAAATTTGGGCATAAATTTCTGCAACTAAACTAAGTAATTTTTGATTTAAATGTTTTTTTGATTGTAGACCCAGTTCATCTCGAACTAGGTCTTTTTCATTACCTTGTAATATTAGCCTAATTAATAGCCGTTGGGAAATAGTCGAAAGGTGGCATAACAACCATGGGTGTTCCAATGCAATGTGCCATATATGAGCGAGTCCATGTTCAATGTGGGCAGGCTGCTCGAGAAGATTACTTAATCGCTTTTTTTGTGAGGCATTGATTTGTGCTTTATTGCTTGAATATAAAATGCGAGCAACTAGCTGATCAGGAAGCGCTTTGAAATGTGTCAGTAATTGATAAGTCAATTGCTGAGAAAAGTGCACTCGCAACTGATGCATCTCTTCAGACAGACTTTTATTACTTTTTAATACAATCGCTGAATACTCGCCGCTGGCTTTGTCTTGTTTAAAGCCTAACTTAACAATTTGATAATTGTTGTCTTGCCAAAACTTCAATAGCTGTGCGTTGCAGCCAAAGCTACTGCCAAAGTAGTCGACCTCATCTTGGAGTTGCAACTCGGAGTAATTCAATAACTGCTGACCCAGCTTTTGGCTTTGAAAATCAGGTGCGATTGCTATTCTGACAACTCTAGCGGCTCTATGATTCAAAAATGTATCTTGCTGCAGTAAGTGATAAAGCTGCTGAGGTAGCAAGTGCCCTTTTGGTCGCCTATTTTGTTGAGCAATCATTGCGACACTATCTTTATTTAAGCCGCCTTCAATGCTTACCAGACAAATGCCAAGCAAATGATTTTGCTGTTTGATTGCGAACAATTTGTTATTAGGTTGGTCAAGCAGTTGTCTTAAGTCGTTGACACTCGTTTGGTAGTGAGCAAGTACCAATAATGAAAACGCTTGTTTTAGTAGGTGTTCATCTTGGAGTAAATCTTCGGGCGAAATATGAGTAAACTCAAATTGTTCTAGCTGTTTTGGTGCTTTAAATTCAGCATCGAGCGCGAATAGTTTGTTTATACTGTTTTCTAACGGGTCTCCCAGCTCATATCTAATAGGCGCATTGAGTGCTAATTGCTGATAGGTGGGGGAGTACTGTGCTAAATAACGTTTAAACCTTAATGTGTAACCTCTACCGTTACCTTCATAACCGACTAAGGTTGATGTAAATACACAGCGTTTGTACTTCTCAGCTATTTTAATGAGGGTTGGTACAGGTAAAGCTGCCGCTTCATCAACAAGAACTATTTCATCGCTGATACTTTCTTGAAGTAGTTTATCAGGTGGACAAAAGCGTAAGTTAGACAATGTTTTTTCATTACCTGAATACTCAATATCGAGCGCTTTTGCCAAATGCTTAAAGCTACTTTTTACCGCTTGATATTGCCGTGCACATATCACGAATGATTGTCTAGGCATTTTGCTCGCTAATAACCCTAAAGCAGATGATTTTCCTCTGCCTCTATCAGCTGTAAGCAAAACATATTGCTGAGAGTCTGTAAGCAAAGTTACAAGCTGGTCGACAGTATTGCTTTGCTCTGTGAGTCGATGACTCAGTTCATCTGCAGCTTTTATATTTGGCAAGGTGAACTTTGAGTCATGAGTTTCAGAGACAATGGAGATATCGAGTTGAGAAAAAAGTGTCTGCCAGCGTTTTAAAAATAGACTTGTTGTGAGTATTTGACCATGATTTTGCCAGGTCTCTACTCCTTGGTCGCACCAAGCACTTAGTTGCTCCAGCTCAGGTAAGACTAACGCAAGGATGCCACCCGCCTTCACTGTACCGCTGAGTGCTGCGAGTTTATTAGGAATTATGCCGGAATAACCATCGTAGACAGCGATTTCAAACTCTTGCCCAAGTATTTGATGAAGATGCTCTGGCCATTGTGCTTGGGTAAAAGCCGATTCCTTTGACAGTGTTAAAAAAGAAGTTGTCTTGCTGGTGAGTTTATTCAACTCAGTGGCAGCCCATTTCTGAGAGCCGCAAAACAACACTAATTGACGGTGCTGATTATAAGTAAGGCGCTCAAATAGCGCCTCTATATTATATACTTTCGAGTCTTGCATAAGCGGTGACAAGCCATTTAGTACCCACATCGTCAAAGTTGACTTGAATACGTGATTGCGCGCCATTACCTTCATAATTTAATACGGTGCCAGCGCCAAATTTAGCGTGTAATACCCGTTGCCCAAGGTTGTAGCCACTCTCTTCAAAGGTCGCTAAAGTAATAGTGTTACTAAATCTGCCAGTACTCGTCGGGCGCGAAACTTGTGTTTTAATGCGAATTTCTTCTACACAATCTTCTGGGATTTCACGTAAGAAGCGCGAAGGACTATGGTGCTTTTCTTGTCCATACAAGCGACGACTTTCAGCATGACTAATATAAAGTTTATCCATTGCTCGGGTCATACCGACATAACATAAGCGGCGCTCTTCTTCTAAGCGACCCGACTCTTCATGGCTTTGCTGTGAAGGGAACATGCCTTCTTCTACACCAACCATAAATACAAGTGGGAATTCTAGACCTTTTGCCGAGTGCAAGGTCATCATTTGCACCGCATCTTCATGTTCATCAGCTTGGCCTTCACCAGCTTCGAGTGATGTGTAGGCTAAAAAGCCTTGTAGTGGTGAACTAAAGTCTTCATCAATAGGCGGCTCGTATTGACCACAGGCACTGATCAATTCTTCTAAGTTTTCTACTCGAGCACGACCTTTTTCGCCTTTTTCGGCTTGGTACATTGCCATTAGGCCAGATACTTCAATGGTTTGTTTGGCTTGTTCGCTCAATTCTAGCTCATCAATTTTATCGCTGAGATGCTCGATAAGTTCAACAAACTTAGTGACTGCAGTTGAAGCTCTACCAGCTAAATGCTTTTGTTCTAGAATCGCTTTTGCGGCGTACCACAATGGCATTGATTCATTTCGTGCACAGTCACGGATATGGCTCAAGGTTTTGTCACCAATACCACGGGCTGGGGTATTAATAACTCGCTCAAATGCGGCATCATCCTGACGGTTGCAGATCAGGCGTAAGTAACATAAAGCATCTTTGATCTCTTGGCGCTCGAAGAAGCGCATACCGCCGTAAATACGGTATTTCAAGCCTTCTTGTAACATGGCCTCTTCAAGAATACGTGACTGGGCGTTGTTACGATAAAGAATGGCGCAATCTTGTAGCGCATTACCTCCATTCAGCCAAGTTTTGATTTTACCTACTACAAAACGGGCTTCATCTAATTCATTAAAGGCGGCATAAATCGAAATTGGTTCGCCTTGGTTGCCATCGGTCCAAAGACTTTTACCCATTCGTTCGGCGTTGTTTTCAATCAGTGCGTTAGATGCTTTTAGAATGGTTGCTGTTGAACGATAATTTTGCTCTAGGCGGATTGTCTCTGCATCGAAGTCATCTAAAAAGCGTTTGATGTTTTCAATTTTAGCACCACGCCAGCCGTAAATACTTTGGTCATCATCGCCTACGATCATGATATTGCTGCCACCGCCAGCCAGCAGTTTTAGCCAACGATATTGAATGTTGTTGGTATCTTGGAATTCATCTACTAGCATATGGCGGAAACGTTGCTGATAGTGACGTAGTAATGTTGGCTGTTGTTGTAACAACTCAAAGCAGCGCAATAAGATTTCAGCAAAGTCGACCAAACCTGCTCTGTCACAGGCTTCTTGATAAGCCGTATAAACGCGCAACATGAGTTGTTCGTTCACATCATAAGCCTGAATATCTTTTGGACGTTGACCTTCATCTTTACGGGCGCTGATATACCAGGCGATTTGCTTTGGTGGCCATTTCTTTTCATCAATATTCATGGCTTTCAACAGACGGCGGATCATACGAACTTGGTCGTCAGTGTCTAAGATCTGAAATGCTTCAGGTAAGTTTGCTTCGCGGTGATGAGCGCGTAAAATTCGGTGAGATAAACCATGGAAAGTGCCGATCCACATGCCGCCGACAGGCGACTTAAGTGTTTCTTCAACACGGGTACGCATTTCTTTGGCAGCTTTATTGGTAAAGGTTACAGCAAAAATACTATAAGGAGAGGCGTGCTCTACCTGCATTAACCACGCAATACGATGAACAAGTACTCGCGTTTTACCTGAGCCTGCGCCAGCCAGCACCAGCATATTCTGCAAAGGAGCAGCTACAGCTTCGCGTTGTTTATCGTTTAAGCCGTCAATTAAATCAGAAACGTCCATTAGGTTACCTTGCCAAATCAGAATGGAGCAAAGTATACCTAGGCTAGCGCTTATTTCCCAGCTAGAGACTGGAAATTACAAACCCTTATAGTTTAAGTTTCTGATATTATTAATAAAAAAACGAGATGAAAACTGTATAAATAAACAGTTTATTGAGTAATATACTCTTTTAAACGGTTCTGAACTTCTTCAACTAATAAGTCAGGTTGGAATTTAGATAGAAACGCATTACAACCTACTTTTTCAACCATAGCTTGGTTAAAGCTGCCACTAAGCGACGTATTCAAAATGACATAAAGATCTTTTAGGCGGGTGTCATTTCTGATCTCATAGGTAAGTCGATAGCCATCCATCACAGGCATCTCAGCATCGGTGATCACCGCAAGGATTTCTTTTGTGACATCTCTACCTTCGTCAGCCCAGCGCTTAAGAATATCAAGTGCAGCTTGACCATCGGTTGCAGGTATAATTTCAATCCCCAGCTGGGCTAGTGTGTCCGACACTTGGCGACGTGCAGTTGGAGAATCATCGGCATGAAGAATTTTCTTACCTTGGAATTCAGGCAGCATTGACTCATCCAAGACATCTTCAGAAATTTGTATGTCATAGCTGATAAT